>NZ_VDFY01000167.1 GCF_006228125.1 Micromonospora orduensis
CCCCTCCCGTGCCGGGCCCCCCGCCCGGCTCCCCCCGCTGGCCAGCTTCGACCACCCGGGGCGCGGGCACAGTCGGCCAGCTGACCAAGCCGAGGCTGAATGCCGACTCAGAGGCACCGATGGCCGGCAGACCCCGCAGACGAAACCGACCCGCCCCGCCGAAGCGGAACGGGTCGGTCGGAGTGCGGGAGATCAGACGGTACGGGGGCGGCGCGGACGGCGGGACCGACCCGACGCGCGGTGCGCGGGCCGGGCGGCACCGTCGGTGGTCGAGCCACCGGAGGCGCGTACCCGACCAGCCGCCACCGGCGGCGCGGCGATTGTCACCGGCACACCGGACGGCTCGCGGGCACCTGTCACCCGGGCCAACGCCCCGTCGCCCTGGCGCACCTGGACCGACTCCGGCCGGATGCCGGCGATGGCCATCAACCGGGACACGTCCCGGCGCTGCTCGGGCAGGACCAGGGTGACCACGCTGCCGGACTCGCCGGCCCGGGCGGTACGCCCACCCCGGTGCAGGTAGTCCTTCGCCTCGGTCGGCGGGTCCACGTTGACCACCATGTCCAGGCCGTCCACGTGGATGCCCCGGGCCGCCACGTCGGTGGCGACCAGGGCGGTCACCTGACCGTTGCGGAACTGCTCCAGGATCCGGGTGCGCTGCGGCTGGGACTTGCCGCCGTGCAGCGCGGCCGCGCGTACACCCTTGGAGAGCAACTGGCGTGCGAGCCGGTCGGCGCGGTGCTTGGTGCCCATGAACAGGATGGTGCGGCCCTCGCGGGCGGCGATCCGGGTCAGCGCGTCGGGCTTGTCGACAGCGTCGACGTGCAGCACGTGGTGGGTCATCGCGGTGACCGTGGCGGTGCCCGGGTCGACCGAGTGGGTCACCGGGTTGTTCAGGAAGCGGCGGACCAGCCGGTCCACGCCACCGTCCAGGGTGGCGGAGAAGAGCATCCGCTGCCCCTGCGGCGCGACCTGCTCCAGCAGCTTGGTCACCTGCGGCAGGAAGCCCATGTCGGCCATCTGGTCGGCCTCGTCCAGCACGGTGATCTCGACCTGGTCGAGCCGGGCGTCGCCACGGTTGATCAGATCGTGCAGCCGGCCGGGGGTCGCCACGACAACCTCGGCGCCGGCACGGAGCGCGTCCGCCTGGCGCTGCAACGACAGCCCGCCGACGACTGTGGCGCAGCGCAACCCGACAGCGCGGGCGTACGGGGCAAGCGCGGTGGTGACCTGCTGGGCCAGCTCACGGGTCGGCACCAGCACCAGGGCCAGCGGACGACCCGGGCGGGCCTTGTGGCCGGCGGTGCGGGAGAGCAGCGGAAGCCCGAAGGCGAGGGTCTTGCCGGAGCCGGTGCGGCCCCGGCCGAGCACGTCGCGGCCGGCGAGCGAGTCGGGCAGCGTCGCCGACTGGATCGGGAACGGCTCGGTGATGCCCTGCGCGGTCAGCGCGGTGAGCAGCGCCGGCGCCAGACCGGTATGAGCGAACGACGGAATAACTGTGGTCATGCGGAAGCCTTCCTCGACGCGGCACGTGTCGAGGAAGGGCGCCGATGTCGGCGCTGTCACCGGCAGCCGGAGGCAGCCAGGACTCACAAGCACGAACCGATTGGAGTACAGGCCGGCCCGCCGCCGGGCCGCCGCCTGCGTAAGCAGGCGGCGGCGGGGCGGGCCGGTCCCGTCACCGTCACACCCGGAGGGCGCGACAGGTAATGCTGACCGATCCGAAGATCAGAGCGGGCGGATGTTCTCCGCCTGCGGGCCCTTCTGGCCCTGGGTCACCTCGAACTCGACCCGCTGGTTCTCGTCCAGGCTCCGGTAGCCGGAGGACTGGATCGCCGAGAAGTGGGCGAAGACGTCAGCGCCGCCGCCGTCCGGGGTGATGAAGCCGAAGCCCTTGTCAGCGTTGAACCACTTCACGGTGCCAATAGCCATGTGTTTCGTCTCCTTGACGGAACGTCGGACGCGCACTTGTTGCACGCCCGAAGAGGAGCGCTCCGCGCGGGGATGCGCGAATCGCCTGTCGCTTCTGGTCGCCCCGCCCGGAGAACTCCGGACACAACAAAGAGCGCCTGGGGCCACAATCCCGCCAGGCGCACACAGAGTCTCTGGTAACCAAAACTGCAACCCGATCAACCTACCACGGTTCTCCCCGCGGTGGTCAAGAGTGGGCAGAATCTTCGGGCAACTGGGCGATCATGGCGGTGAGCCCGGTCACGTCGAGCAGGTCGGTGGGGCGCACCGTCACCCCGTCCCGGACGTAGTGGAACGCCGCGCCCACCCGGTCGACCGGCACCCCGGCCAGTTCCGCCCAGGCCAGTCTGTACACGGCCAACTGCACCGCCGCCACCTGCGCCGCCGGCCCGGTGGGCTGCCGACCCGTCTTCCAGTCGACCACGTCGAAGCGACCACCCGGCCGGGCGAAGACCGCATCCATCCGGCCCCGGACCACCACCCCGGCGATCACCGTGGCGAACGGCACCTCCACCTCCACCGGCGCCCGGTCGGCCCACTCGCTGGCCAGGAAGCGCTCCTGAAGCTCGACCAGCGCCTCGTCCGGTGCCGCGTCCGCGTCCGCCGCGCCGGGCAGCTCGTCCAGATCGAGCAGCCGGTCGGCGCCGAAGCGCTGCTCCAGCCACGCGTGGAAGGCGGTGCCCCGACGGGCGTACGGGTTGGGTTCGGCGGGCACCGGACGGCGCAGCGTACGCGCCAGCGCCGCCGGATCGTTGCGCAACGCGACGAGCTGGGTGACGCTCAACTGGCCCGGCAGGGCCACCTCGACCGCGCCGGAGAGCCGGGTCAACTCGGCCCGCTCGGCCAGCAGCAGGTCGGCCTCGCGCCGCCAGCGCGCCACCTCCGGATCCACCTCCGGCCCTCCGGCGACCACCACCTCGGCCGGGCCGTCGGTCATCAGGCGGCGGACCAGCCCTGCCGCCTCGGCCAGCGCCGGCCGTCGGCCGCCCAACGGGTCGGCCGGCCACTCCGCGCGGAGCACCACCTCGGCCGTCGGGTTCGTGGCGTCCGGGGTGGGCTCGGGCGCCCACCCGTCGACCAGGTGCCCCGGGCCGCCGTCCAGGCAGGCGTCGTACACCTCGCGCAGGAAGACCGACGGGCCGCGCGGCCGCTTCGTGCCCTCCCCCCACCAGTAGCCCGAGCAGAGCAGCAGCCGGCGCGGGCGGGTGACCGCCACGTACGTCAGCCGGCGTTCCTCCCGCTCGTCGTGCGCCCGCCAGGCGTCGGTGAAGTCGGTGACCGCCCGGGCCACGGCCCGCTGGTCTCCCGCCTCGTCGAGCTGCAGCTCCGGCAGCCCGTCGGCGTCGCCGCGCAGCGGGAATGGCAGCACACCCAGCCCGCCCAGCCAGTGATCGGAGTTGCGCGCCGGCCCCGGCCACGACCCGCGGCACAGCCCGGCGACCGCCACCACGTCCCACTCCAGGCCCTTCGCGGCGTGCGCGGTGACCACCTGCACCGCGCCCTCGACCACCTCGACCTCGCCGGGGGTCAGGCCGCGTTCCTCGTCCTCGGCGGCGGCCAGGTAGGACAGGAAGCCGGACAGGGTGGCGCCCGGGGTCTCGCCGCTGAAGCGGGCCGCCACGTCACCGAGCGCGTCCAGGTGGCCCCGGGCCAGGCCGGCGTCGCCGGCGCCGTCCCGGCCGGCACGCACCGCCACCTCCACATCCAGGCCGATGGTCCGCTCGATGTCCGCGATCAGGTCCGGTAGCGCCTGGTCCAGCCGGTAGCGCAGCAGCGCCAGCTCCATGCCGTACGCGCGCAGCCGCGCGAACCCCTCCGCCGAGTACGCCTGCGCCGGCCCCAGATCGGCCAGCGCCTCCACCAGGGTCGCCTCGTCCAGCAGGTCTGGCGTGATCTCCGAGGTCTCGTCGGCGGCCACCTGCCGGCGGGCGTTGGCGATGGCCCGGGCCCTCCGGTGCAGCGCCACCAGATCCCGTGGCCCGATCCGCCAGCGGGCGCCGGTGAGCAGCCGCAGCAGCGCGGCGCCGTCGGTCGGGTCGGCCAGCACCCGCAGCGTGCACACCACGTCGCGGACCTCGGGAGTGTCCAGCAGGCCACCCAGCCCGACCACCTCCACCGGCAGGCCACGCTCCCGCAGCGCCGATTCGATCGCCGGGATCTGGCTGCGGACCCGGACCAGCACGGCAGTCGTCGGGCGCTGCGCCACCGGGATGTGCTCGGGGGCCGCGCCGGGCATCCGGGCCGCGCCGCGCCAGGCCGCGAGCACGCTGTCGGCGATCCAGGCCGCCTCGTCGGCGTACGTGGGCAGCAGCGCGCAGTGCACCGTGCCGCCGGCCGCCCCGCCGGGGCTGCGGTGCGGGATCGGGTCCAGGACGGTCAGCGCCGAGCGCAGCTCCGGCACCCGGGCGCCGGCCGCGCGCAGCGGGGTGGACAGCGCGTTCGCCACCCGGAGGATCTCGGGGCGGTTGCGCCAGCTCGTGGTGAGCCCCAGCGCCCGCGCGGGCTGCCCGTCGGACCGCGCGAACTCGGTGGGGAACCGGTCAAGGGTGCCCGCGCTGGCCCCCCGCCAGCCGTAGATGGACTGGCACGGATCACCCACCGCCGTCACCGGGTGCCCGCCACCGAACAACGCGTTGAGCAGCACCACCTGGGCGTGGCTGGTGTCCTGGTACTCGTCGAGCAGCACCGCCCGGAACCGGTCGCGCTCGATCTCGCCGACCGCCGGGTGGTCCCGGGCCACCCGCGCCGCCCGGGCGAGCTGGTCGGCGAAGTCCATCGCCTCGAAGTCCAGCTTGCGCCGGGCGTACGCCCGCACCAGCGGCAGCAGACGCAGCCGGGTCTGTTGCAGGGCGAGCGCCTTGCGCACGTCGGCGTACACCCGCCCCGGGCGCGACTGCACCTCGGCGAAGAACCGGCCCGTCCAGGCCGCCAGCTCGTCCGGGGCGACCAGGTGCTCGTCCAACTCCCCGGCGAGCGCCAGCACCGCGTCGGTGATGGTGCTCGGCATCCGGTCCACCTCGGACATGTCACCGTCGTAGTTGCGCACCAGCAGGTCGACCAACTGCCAGCGGGACGCCTCGGTGAGCAGCCGGGTGGACGGCTCGTAGCCGGCCCGCAACCCGTGCTCGGTGACGATCCGCCCGGCGTACGAGTGGTAGGTGGAGACGGTGGGCTCGCCGGCGAGCGGGTCGTCCAGCGGGTCGCGGCCCTGCCGGCCGAGGCGGCGGATCAGCTGGTCGAGCCGTGTACGGACCCGGTGCGCCAGCTCACCGGCGGCCTTACGGGTGAAGGTCAGTCCGAGGATCTGCTCCGGCCGCACGTACGAGTTGGCGACCAGCCAGACCACCCGGGCGGCCATCGTCTCGGTCTTGCCGGAGCCGGCACCGGCCACCACCAGCAGCGGCTCCACCGGGGCGGCGATGATCGCGGCCTGTTCCCGGGTGGGCGCCGGCAGCCGCAGAAGTTTCGCCAGCTCCACCGGCGTGTACCGGGGGCCTGAGTCGGCGAGCCTGGGCGTCGGCGCGGGGCCGGCGCCGAACAGGGTGGGCTGGGTCACGGTGTCGCCTCGGCTCCCCGCACCGGCTCACTCCTCGCCCTCGTGGGTGCTCCGGGTGGTCGGCGGCTCGACGACCTGGCGCCCCTGCCCGGAGACCGGGCAGCTGGTGCGCACCGGGCAGACCCGGCACTTGGAATTGGCCACCGCGGCGAAGGTGGCAGCGGCCATCGTATCGGCGGTGCGCCGCACCAGCGCGGTCGCCCAGCCGGCCGCCGGGCCCTCGCCGGCCGCCGGCTGGTTCTGCTCCCGGGCGTCCTTCGCGGACGTGCCGAGCTGCACCAGCGCGGCGCCTCCGGACTCGTCGCCGAACTCGGCGAACGCCCCCGCCTCCACCGCCGCCTGGTAGGCGCCGAGCTGCGGGTGCTCGGCAAGCTCGCTGCCGGTGACCGCGGTGGACTTTCCGGTCTTCAGGTCGATCACCACGAGCCGGCCGGCCTCGTCGACCTCCAGCCGGTCGACCCGTCCGGTCAGATCGACCGGGCGGTGCGGGTCGTCCAGCCGGACGGCGAACTCGTGCTCGATGGCGAGCAGTCGGCGCGGGTTGGTGGCCAGCCAGCGCAGCAGCTTGTCGACCATCGCCTCGGCGCGTTCCCGTTCCGGGCCGGCCATCCAGCGGGCGGCCAGCTCGATCGCGTCGAACCGGGCGGCCACGTAGTCAAGCAGCGCGCCCCGGTCGGCGCTGGCGTCCTCGGCGAGCATCGCGGCGGCGTGCACCAGGTTGCCCACGCCCTGCGCGGTGCTGGTCGGGCCGCTGCCGCCGTGCCGTTCCAGCAGCCAGCGCAGGCTGCACCGCAGCGCGCTCTCCATCGCCGACGGGGTGACGCGTACCGCCTCGCCGTCGTCGACGAGCGGCCGGTCGTCGGAGAGCGCGCGCAGGCCCCACCAGTCGTCCGGGTGCGCGCCGGGCACACCGGCGGCGGCGAGGCGGGCCAGTTCGGCCGCCGCCGCGCGCCGCCGGCTCGCCGGCGCGGCCGGGTCGGTGATGGCGGTACGCAACTCGGCGACAAGCGCCGGCAGGGTGAGCGCCCGGGGCATGTCCCTTATACACATCTCCGAGCCCACGAGACCGGAGCCTATCTCGTATGCCCC
>NZ_VDFY01000212.1 GCF_006228125.1 Micromonospora orduensis
TTCGTCCTCACCGCATCACTCCCGCCAGAACACACCCTGCACTGGTCAATCTGGCGACGAACATCCCAAGCCCGAGCCCGCCGATCCCACTACCAGCACAGACAGGCCAAGTGACGTTGGAGTACTAGGGCGGTATTCCACGGAAGATGGAAGAGGTTGGTGTCGTACAGTTCCTGGACTCGGGCGGCGTGCTGGGTGGCCCTTTGTTCCATCCCAGTGAGCAGGGTGCGGCCGAGGACGAGCCATCCGGCGCTGATGGCGGCGACCAGGTCCGTGGTGGCCGGAATGAACAAGGAGATGATCGGGCCGATCGCGGCGAGAGCAAACGTGCCGAGGGCACGGGCTCGCCGCCAGCGGTGGGCGATTTGGTAGTCGCGGCTGTAGGCGAGGAGCCGGTTGAGGTGCTGTGACTCGTCTTGGCGCTGGGTAATGCGGGCCGGGGCTCCCTCTGGCACGGGCCGGGCCGCAGCGGTGATGGTCATGAGAGCGGGAACAGCGGGCCGAACAGGGCGCGCCATGCGGTCAGAGCTTCGCTGGTGCGTCCGGTCCGGTCGAGGTTGATCGCGGTGGTGCAGGCGGACTCGGCCGCGCGGAGCGCCGTGCGGCCGGTGTCCATCTTCGCTGGGTCGTTGTCCACGACGTCGGAGACGTCGGGTCCGATGTGGGCCGGGTCCGGCCAGCCCTCATCGATGCGGCTGGCGGCGCTCGCGAAGAACTGCCGTAACTCGCGGGGGTGGCTGCCGGTCCACGGGCCGGTGATCAGCTCCAGAGCCATCACCTCGATGAGGAAAGACGGCTCGACCGGGTGCCCCGCGACCTGGTTCCACTTCTTGATCATTTTGACTAGTGGTTTCCACTGCTCCGCGAAGTCCTTGTTCGCGTCCCGTGCTGCGTCATAGTGCAGTTCGGGCTTGGTGTGTACCCACTCGCCGGTGACGTCGTCGGGAATCAGGTAGTGGTCGTCTTTGACGAAGGCGGGCACGACGTCGAAGGACACGACCTCGTCGGCGTCGCTGACGTCATCGACGATCCTTACCCCGAAGTCCACCCGGACGGCGCGCCGGTCGCAGTACACCCGGGCTTCGCCGTAGTAGGGGAGTAGCGCTGCCCGGACGACTTCGAGGATGTCGTGGGGGTGCCGATCGAGGTACTCGGTGTTGCTCAGCACGATCATAATGTCGACGTCGCGCAACGGTTTGGTCTTCGTGTGCCGGCGGTAGGCGCCGGTGAGGAAGTCCCTGGTGATGTTAAGGGTGTCGTCGGAGTCGAGCTGTTCCCGGATGCGTTTCTGCCGGGCACTCGCGGACGCGTCCTCGGTGTCGGTGGTCTCCAGGTTGCGGCGGAACTTGTAGAACGCCTCGGTGACGCTGATCATCCGTTGCTCCTGGTGTAGTAGTGCAGGCCAGCACCGAGGCTGCCGCCACCGATCGCAGTGCCGACAGAGTGTCGGGTGAAGCCGGCGGTCGAGCGGAACGTGGTGGTGGACCAGCCGTCCACCGCTGGATATCCGAGGGCGGTGTCGGCGATCAGCCGGTAGCTGCAGTGCGACGGGTACGAGCCGTTCTTGAGCACCGTGTAGGAGACCGTGTCCGGGTCCAGCCACAACTCGCCGTCACCGTCGCCGTAGTAGCTGTAGTCGATGGTGAAGTCGAAACGCCCCACCAGATCGTCGCTGGCGCGCTTGCCTGGGTCGTAGATTTCCAGCACCAGGCCCTTGAGGTGCCCGGAGTTGAGCCACGCGGCGATGCCCGCCTCCAGCACCGCCCAATCGCCTCTGATCCTGCTGGTGCTCAGGCCGCTCTGCTGGATGATTTGCTTCATCCCGCGCAGCATGTTCGTCGCGACGTGCGTGGTCGTGTGAGCGTAGGTGTTGACGCGGACGGTAGTGGTCACGACCGCTCCAATTCCGCGTAGTCGATCAGGACGTGACCGCTGGTACCCCGCTGCTTCGCTGTGTTAGGAGTGGCGATGCCCTCGGTGACATTACGAACCTCGAAGTGCGGGTGAGGCTCCAACGCGATACGGACATCGTCCAGGTCCGCCGCGCCGCACGGCAGCGAGATCCGCCAGCCGGCCTCGGCCAACGGCCAAGTCGCCAGAGCCGCTGGGTCCTCGCCCTCGACCGCGGCTGCGCCGTGCAACGTGTAGATCCGCACCCGGTCTCCCGCGACCGGCATGACCACGATCGGGGCCTCGCGGGTGTACTCCTCGGCGATCAGCATGGCCACCGTGCTCGTGACCGCCTCCAGGTCAGCGCGAGCGCTGGCATCCGGTGGGGTGAGCAGGCCGATGATTGTGGTCCATGTGGCGACCGACGTGCGGACGGGCACGGACGGTACCTGCCGTGATACGACGCTCATCAGTGGCCGCCCTCCTCGCGCAGTACCGCCAGCAGATCCTGGCCAGTCACCCGGTCGGGATCGCCCTGCGCTTCCGGCTGGTAGGCGCAGGCGGTAGCGACGGCTTTGCGCAGCCGGCGGCCGTCGAGGCCGACCGCTTCCTCGGCCGCCGCGTCCAGCAGCGCTGGTTCAAGCAGCCGACGTGCTCCGGGGAACGCGGCGGCGACCGCCGCAGCGGCGTGCTCAAGGATTTGCCGGCGCGCGGCGCGATCAGGTAGCGGCACCTCGACGATCCAGTCCGCGCGCGAAGCCAACGCCGGATCGAGCGCGTCACTGAAGTTGGTCGTCGCCACGATCAGCATCTGCGGGTGGCGACGGGCGAGCCGATCAAGCCCGACGAGCGCGGCGTCCACCGCCCGGTGCACGTCGACCGGGTTGGCCTCCATCGACAGGGCCGCCCGGTCGGTGAATAGGGTCTCCACCTCGTCGAGCAAGACGATCATCGGGCCGGCGGCGGCGTGCTCGTTCAGCAGGGTGCCGAACAACTGCTCCACCGCACGCTGGCTGCGTCCCAAGGAGGAGCTGGCCAGGCTGTGCGGATCGACCTCCACGAACAACCACTGACCACCGTGTGTGACCGCGCGGGCCACCTGGTTAGCCAGACCCCGCGCCACCGTCGTCTTGCCGACGCCGGGCTTGCCCGTCAGGAGAACGACCCCGTGCAACGGCAGCGCGTCGAATGGCACTGCCGCGCGTAGATGCGCTTCAGCGACCGCCGTCCGCAGCAACCGCTGCTTCATGTCGTCCGGCAGCACGATCGCCGACCACGCGGCAGCGAAGTCGTCGTTCGGCAGCAGCCGCGTGTCGGCCACCCCCGGTGCCGCATCGTCCGGCAGCCGCCTGACCTCAGACCCGCGAAGACTTCGCGTCATGGTCCCCCCAAATCCGAAACGAGCGCCAGCTGACGCCCCTCCCGCGTCGACTCGCGCATTGACGTAGCCCGACGCACGGAGGCGTCGGGCTACGCTTGACATCGAGGACTGTACGGCATGTACCGATCGAGGTACAGCCGAGGGGCGGGTGAGGACCTCGCAGCCTCGGCCCTCGCGTACGCACAAGTTCGCAGAAGGGATAGTTTGATCTCAACGGTCAGTCCAGCTCAGGCGGTGGAGGTGCAGGTGAGCGACCCGATCGACATCGAGCTACTGGGACGGCTCGTGCACGCCGAGCGCCTCAAACGGGGACGGCTCAGTCTCCGCGCTGCAGCCGAGCAGGCCGAGGTGCCGTTCAACACGCTGGCTCGGGTCGAGAAGGGCGACTTACCCGACCTGGCGAACTTCCGACGCATCGTGCACTGGCTCGGCCTGTCGCCCGAGCGGTTCTTCCAGCCGCCCCGGATCAGAACCGAGAACACCCCCGAACTCATTGCCCACCACCTCGCCCGCGACCCGAATCTGACCGACGCCGCCGCCGAGAAAATCGCCGGGCTCGTCCGTGAGCTATACACCAGCCTTGCTGGTACGGAGCAGCCGGTACGCGTACACCTTCGGGCCTCGGCAACGTTCAAGCCTGACGCCTCGCGTAAGCTCTCCACCCTACTTCAACAGATGCAGCAGAAGCTGGAATCCATGCCGCGGGCGGAACACTAGGCGGACGAGGTAGGAAGTCCAATGCGACGAGGCTTCAAGACCGAGGCCGAACGACTAGCCGATCGCACCCGAGCTGAACTCGGGCTTGAACCGTATGCCCACATGTCGATCCGTGACCTCGCCACACACCTCAACATCAAGATCTATCCCGCAGACCATCTCGTTGACCGTGCAGACCTTGAGGAACTGGACGAGTTGCAGCACGGCGCGTTCTCGGCGGCGACGTTCCACCTGCCCGGCGGCCGGACTGTCATCGTATGCAACCCCCTCAGCGAGATCGGGCGAACCAACAGCGACATCGCGCACGAGATCGCCCACGTGCTCCTCAATCATGAGGTCCGAGAAATCCAGCAACTCGCCGGTCACACCTTCTTCACCTGTAACCCCGAACAGGAAGAAGAAGCGAACTGGCTTGCCGGCTGCCTACTTCTGCCCAGGCCGCTACTGCTCCGAGAGGCGTATGCCGCTTCTACCCCAGACGTGATTGCGGCAAAGCATCACGTGAGCGTGCCAATGGCCAGATATCGCCTGAACGCGAGCGGTGTGCTCCTGCAAGTTCAGCGCTCCCGCCCTCGCCGAAGCTCACGGCAATAGCCGTTGCGGCATGCGCCCAGTGTCCGCCGTTAGGCGGTGGCGGTAGCGGTCAGCCGGAACGGCGCGCGGGCCGCTCGTAGCGGGTATGTGCCCAGCGCGGGCAAGGACACCATCGTGACCGGCGGCGGGCCGGGGGTCCGCGGGACCAGCGGCACCCGTCTTAGCGCTGACGCAGCCAGCCCATCACGATGATGAGATCACCGTAGGCTTTAGCTACGATCGCCCGAAAGCTGAAGCCGTTCTAGCAGCGACTGCTGGGCTTCTTAACGTATTCAAGTCGGAGTGATCGCACCTGAAGCGAGATCAGGACTTGGCAGGCGCCACTATAGGCAGTGCTGGGCCAACCCGGCTTGCCTAGGCGTCAAGTGATGGAGCGACTACGTGCGCGCGGACGGGTGCGGCCGAGCAGTGTGGGCCGTAGGGCGTCGATGCCCGCGACTCGCCGCTCGGTGCGCTAGGCGTCGCGGAGGCAGGGGAAGTTGGCTGGGGTGCGTCCTGTGCCTTCAACCGTCACTTCCGCATCACCTCTACCTCGGAGCCGCGTTTGGTAGACGCAGGAAACGAAGGAGGTTACGATGCTTTCGAAGAGGAGGGGCCATGACTGCAGCTGCTCTGAAGGAAGAGACGTACCTGCCAGAAGCTGATGGGCAGGTCGCCCAAGTCCACGACTTTATGCAAGCTCATGAGAGGGCGGGCCGGGGGCCGGTGGCGCCACGGTGCTTCCTTGCCGGAGCTACCCCTGGTGATCGCGTCGAGCTTCCAGCTGAGCTTTACGGCGTGCTTCGCCAGGTTGTTGAGGCCCTTCAGCAGGGGTTTGCAGTAACTGTGGCTCCGCGGACGCTGAAGCTGACGACCCAGCAAGCCGCCGATCTGCTTGGAGTCAGTCGGCCTACAGTCGTCAAGCTGCTCGACGAGGGCAAGATTCCGTTTGAGCGACTGGGAACCCACCGCCGAGTCCTTCTGCCCGACCTGCTTGCGTACAGGGCGCAGCGCAGGGCCGAGCAGTATGCTGCGCTTGAGGCAACCTCGGTGGACATCAATGACGAAGAGGACCTCGAGGCGGTGATGCAGCGGCTGCGCAAGGCGCGTCGTGCAGTCGCGCGTCGCCGGAGGGGCCTGACAGAATAGACGCGTGTTCACAGCCCTCCTCGACACCTGTGTTCTCTGGCCCGATTTGCAGCGCGACTTCCTGCTGTCCCTTGCCATTGAGGGGATGTATCGGCCCGTGTGGAGCTCCGTCGTGCTCGAAGAGTTGGAGTACGAGCAGAGGACGAAGTTGATCGAGCGGGGCACGGAGGCTGAGGAAGCCGCTAGGCGGGCGCGACGCCTCGTCGAGCAGATGCGACAGCATTTCGACGATGCCGAGGTCGGTGGGTGGGAAGGCCTGGAGGGCACGTATGGCCTTCCCGACCCTGACGACGAGCATCTGGTCGCCGCTGCGGTTGTAGCCAATGCTGGCGCGATCATCACCCTGAACGTGAGAGACCTGCCGTCGGACAGGTTGCCTCGCGGACTGCAAGTGCTCTCACCTAAGGAGTTTGCGGCCAATACCGTCTCCCTTGACCCTGTGAGGGCTTGTGCTGCCGTGGCCACCATAGCCAAGCGCTCAGGCAGGATGGGTCCTATTCAGACTGAAGAGGATATCTTGGAGACCCTCACCCGCCGCTACGGGATGACATCGGCGGTAGAGATGATGCGTCAGGCTGCGGTTGACACGTCGCGTGTGCGGCCTCCGCAGCCTCGCGTCAGTGAATCGGGGCGGGTCTGCTGCACCGATAGGTGACATCTGAGTTGGCTTGCCCTGGTGGCGGGCTGGAAGGATGTTGCTGTGCCCAAGCCCTACCCCCGTGAGTTCCGCGATGACGTTGTGCGGGTGGCCCGTGATCG
>NZ_VDFY01000063.1 GCF_006228125.1 Micromonospora orduensis
ACACTGATCACCAGACAGCCCTTGGTTTGCGATCTTCTTCCCTAGACAAGAGGAATGATCGATCAAGGGCTGTCGTCATGATCAGCCGGGGTCGATACCACCGCCCAGCAGGTTAAATATCAAGCTAAGGGCTGTCTCGTAACTGGGTGGAGGCGGTTGCCTGCGGCCGAGTCTGTGATCACCAGGTCAGGGCGATGTTGTGCAGATTGGCGATGCCGGAGCGGCAGTGGTCAATGTGCGGGCGGCGCGGCGGTAGTCGCGCAGGATCTTCCAGGTCTTCATCCTGGCCAGGGTGTGCTCGGACGGTGCGGTGCTGGGCATTCAGGTCCTGCTTCCAGACCGGTAGTGGGCTGCCGTCGCGGTTCTTGCGGTAGGGGATGATCACCTCGGGGTTGCCGCGGTGGCCGCCGTCGGCCATGACGGGCCGTCCGGCCAACTTCTGGTCGATGCCGGAGGTGCGGTAGACGATCGTGTCGTTGCGGTTGCCCGGCTGGGGGTCGCCGACGGCGATGACCAGGCGGGTGCTGGCGTCGACGGCCACTTGCAGGTTCGTCGAGTACCGGTCCTACCTTCTTTCTCGGGTTGAGCGGGCCAGTCGTAGGGTCCGGGAGACCCAGGGGCGTCGGGTATGGCTCAGTACCGGTTGCCGCGCATGGCTCGAACTACTTGGCCGCCCGGCGCCCCGCGACGACCCGGCCGCCGATTGGGATGTGCGAGCAGATCGCTGTGTAGGACAACGCCGGCGCGGTCGTCCGCGACAACTGAGGGCACGACGAGCTGGCGGAGGTAGGAATGGCTAATGTCTGGGCGGGTGTGGACGCTGGGAAGTCCCATCACCACTGCGTGGTCATCGACGCGGACGGCAAGCGTCTCCTGTCACGGCGGGTGGCCAATGATGAGCCCGAACTGCTGGCACTGATCGGTGATGTGATTCGCCTGGCCGATGAAGTGACCTGGGCTGTGGACCTGCCCGACGGTGGCGCCGCTCTACTGATCGAGCTGCTGGCCGCTCACGACCAAGCCCTGCTCTACATTCCGGGCCGCACTGTCAACCGTGCGGCCAGCGGTTACCGAGGCGAGGGCAAGACAGACGCTCGTGACGCGGCGATCATCGCGGACCAGGCCCGCATGCGCCGCGATCTGCACCCGCTGCGAGCCGGTGACGAGATTAGCGTGGAATTGAAGATCCTAACTACCCGGCGAGCAGACTTGGTCGCCGATCGCACCCGTGTCATCAACCGGTTGCGCAGCCTGCTCACCAGCATCTTCCCCGCACTGGAGCGTGCCCTGCCCGACCTGACCCGCGCCGGACAGCTCACGCTGCTGACCGGCTACCAGACCCCGGCAGCGCTGCGACGCATCGGCCGGGCCCGCCTGGAAACCTGGCTGCGCGCCCGCAACGTCCGCAACCCCGGCAAGATCGCGACAGTGGCCGTCGAGGCAGCACATCGCCAGCACGCCGCCCTACCCGGCGAGGCCCTGACCGCCTCCGTGATCGCCGCGCTGGCCAAGGAGGTGCTGGCTCTCAACGAGCACATCGCCGCAACCGAACAGCTCATCGATAGCCACTTTCACCAGCACAAACTCGCCGAAGTGATCACCAGTATGCCGGGCATCGGCACGCTGCTGGGCGCGGAATTCCTGGCCGCCACCCGCGGTGCCTTGGACTCTTTCGGCACCCCCGACCGACTGGCCGGCCTCGCCGGCCTGGCACCCGCCGCCTGGGACTCCGGGCGCATCCACGGCAACCTACGCCGCCCCAGGCGCTACCACCGCGGCCTACAACGAGTCTTCTACTACTCCGCGCAGATCAGCATCGCCAGCTGCCCGGAGTCGCGGCGGTTCTACGACCGCAAGAGGGCCGAGGGGAAGCGTCACACCCAGGCAGTTCTGGCACTCGCACGACGCCGCGTCAACGTGTTGTGGGCGCTGCTGCGCGACCAACGGCCCTACCAACCACTTCCGCCTGCCACGGCCGCTGCATGACGCTCTCATCGGGCGCCACCAAGGCCGCTTGACAACTTCATTGGGAAGTAGTTCTGGCTCGGCGCCGCGAGGCGGCGGTCCCGCGTTGGGATGAGGGTGCGGTCGACAATGGCGATCTGGTCGACCGGCCGGCGGTGTACAGGTGCGAGAACCAGCAGCGGGCCGAGGGTGTCGATGACGCGGTGCGCGGCGGAATGCGAAACTCCGAACAGCGGGTCGATCTGCCGCATGGTCAGGTTCGTGCGCCAGTAGACGGCCACCAGCAGCACCCGGTCGGGAAGATCGAGGGCCTACTGCCGGCCCGGCCGACCGTCAGCGATCCCGTCCCCGCCACGCTCGGCGACCAGACGGACCAACCTGCGGAACTGAGCGGGGGCCAGCCCCGTGAACGGGGGGATCCACTCCTGGCGGGCTGCGGAGATCACCTGCACCCACGCATCCTCGGCGATCATCCTTAGCGGACAGACACCGGGGTGACGAGGAGTAGGCGCCTATCAGAGAGGACGACGTGAGCAGCCAGTACATCGTCGTTACCGGGGGACCCGGAGCCGGCAAGACCACGCTGATCGACAGCTTGCGGCGTGCCGGTCACGCCTGCATCGACGAAGCGGGGCGACAGATCATCCAGGACCAGCTATCGATCGGCGGCCAAGCGCTGCACACCGGGGACTCACGACTGTTCGCCGAGGTCATGCTCAGCTGGGAGATCCGCTCCTACCGCCAAGCCAGCCAGCATCCCGGACCCGTCTTCTTCGACCGAGGGATCCCAGACCTCGTCGGCTACTACCTCCTACTCGGCCAGCCCGTCCCAGCGCACGTAACAGCAGCAGCACAGCTGTTTCGCTACCACCACCGTGTGTTCATCGCACCGCCCTGGCCGCAGATCTACACCACCGACAGCGAACGACACCAAGACTTCGCCGAAGCCGTGCGTACCCATGACGCCATGGTCGCCGCCTACACCCAACACGGCTACCAGTTCAGCACGCTGCCCCGCAGCGACGTCGCCTCGCGCGTCAAGTTCATCCAGCAACACGCAGCAGCCATCGATCCCGGAACTCCGGGATCACCCCGCCTGAGCTACCCCGAGTCACGAGACGTCCCTTAGACGAGGCTACCCACCACCACACCGGCCCCGATCTGCTCGGCTTTGCCTTTATCGGCGGCTGACGGGATGGCATCCGACGTGTACCCACATCGAACGAGGCCTCGGCTCCCTTCATCTGGGAGTTTCTCGCCCCCCGCAGGGCCGTGGCCCTGCTTCGTGTTGTGCTCCATCAACGGAGGACGCTGGAACGTCCGAGCCGCCAGCAAGGTACAGCGGAACCCGTAGGTCACGAGCGCTCATCGCCGCACGAACTCGTGTGGTGACGTTGTCAGGAAGACGCTGCTCCGCCGTTCTAGGCGAGAAGAAGGCGGCGTCCTCCAACTCCTGTCGCGGCAGATCGAGACCATCGAGGTTGGCGATGGAACCGCAGTCGAACGTGAAGCTGACGATGGCGCGCGGCCGCTGCCCGGCGGGCGGTGCCCAGTCGACTACGAGTAGGTCACCCACCACAACCGAAATCCCCAACTCTTCTCGGATCTCACGGGCGCAGGCATCGTGGGGATATTCCCTTCGTGGGTCTGTGGATCTAAAGGTGTTTCCGGCCTGACCTGCCGGGCGTTGTGCCTGGTGAGGAGGGTGCCGTGATGACCGCGACACTGAACGACCAGACCGGACGCAAGAGGCGGCTCGAGCCCTCGCCGGAGGCGAAGGCCGCCGCCGAGCTGGTCCGGGCCGCGAAGGAACAAGGGCTGTCGCTGACCGGCCCGGACGGGCTGCTCAAGCAGTTGACCAAGACGGTCCTGGAGACCGCGCTGAATGAGGAGATGACCGAGCACCTCGGCTACGAAAAACACGACCAGGCCGGTGCTGGTTCGGGCAACATCCGCAACGGCACCCGGTCGAAGACGGTGCTGACCGACACGACCGGTCCGGTGCAGATCGACGTGCCACGCGACCGGGCCGGCACGTTTGAGCCGCAGATCGTGCGTAAGCGGCAGCGGCGCCTGTCGGGGGTCGACGAGGTCGTGTTGTCGCTGTATGCCAAAGGTTTGACGACCGGGGAGATCTCGGCGCACTTCGCGGAGATCTATGGGGCTTCGGTGTCGAAGGAGACGATCTCCCGGATCACCGACAAGGTGATCGAGGAGATGACCGACTGGTCCCACCGACCTCTCGACGAGATCTACGCCGCCGTGTTCATCGACGCCATCGTGGTCAAGGTCCGCGACGGGCAAGTCGCGAACCGGCCGTTCTACGCCGCGATCGGGGTCACCCTCGACGGGGACAAGGACATCCTCGGGTTGTGGGCCGGCGCCGGTGGTGAGGGCGCGAAGTTCTGGATGAGCGTGCTGACCGACCTGCGCAACCGCGGCGTGAAGGACGTGTTCTTCCTCGTCTGCGACGGCCTCAAGGGCCTGCCCGAGGTGGTCACGAACGTGTGGCCGCAGACCGTGGTGCAGACCTGCGTGATCCACCTGATCCGCAACACGTTCCGGCTGACGTCGCGCAAGTACTGGGACGAGCTCAAGCGCGACATCAAGCCGATCTACACCGCCGTCAACGCCGACGCCGCCCGGGCGGCGTTCGACGACCTCGCGGAGAAGTGGGGCGGCCGGTATCCGGCGGTGATCCGGCTGTGGGACAACGCCTGGGCGGAGTTCATCCCGTTCCTCGACTACGACCTGGAGATCCGCACCGTCATCTGCTCCACGAACGCGATCGAGTCGTTGAACGCCCGCTACCGGCGAGCGGTCAAGGCCCGCGGCCACTTCCCCAACGAGCAGGCCGCGTTGAAGTGTCTGTACCTGGTGACCCGATCCCTGGACCCCACCGGAGCAGGCAGAACCCGATGGACGATGCGCTGGAAACCCGCCCTGAACGCCTTCGCCATCACCTTCAGCGACCGCTTCCCAGCCGCTGAAACCTACTAACCAAGATCGCCGGAAACACCGTTAGCGAGACAGCCCCCCCTTCGTCGACATAGCCGCCGGGGAAGGCCCAGTGGTCGCGGTATGTGGGTTTGACGAGCAGCACGTTGCCCGCCGGGTTGGTGATGAAAGCGGCGGCTGCGGCGTAGAACGACGCCAGGTTGGCGTACCACGTAGCGGGCTCCGTCCAGGTCATCTCGGTGACGCTAGCGGACCGAGCCGGGTGGCTCCGTCTCTATGTGGCTGCCGGCCCGGCCGCGAGGGTATGCAGGACTTCGTTGACTTGGGGCGACACCTGCTGAGAGCTCAGCGTGGTGGTCAGTTCGTGGATGCGCTGTTGAACGCGCGTCGACTGGATCCCCGCAGCATGGTGCGCCAACTTCCGACCCCAAATGCAGGCGGCGTCGGTGTCCCCGGCGCGGGCATGAGTCATCGCGACGAGGGCGGTGTGCAGAGCACGCGTCCGGGTGTTCTGGCTGCCGAGGGTGAGGGCGTCGGGAGCGTGTCGAAGGGCCTGCGAGTACAGGCGCAAGTCGCCCAGGCACCTGACTGCGGCGCCAGCGAGGTGGGCCGGACTGAAGTAGCTGACCCAGCGCGGGCCGGTGTCCGCGCCAATGCGGTCGAGAGCCCGCTCGGCTCTGGCAAGCGCGAGCTGAATCAGGCCGAGGCGGAGCGCGTGCCCGTCGATGACACGACTCGTGCGGTCCCTGATCGGCGGTGGCGGCGTGAGCAGGGATGAGTTGCCGATCGGCCGTCGGGTGGCGGGTTGGCGGGTGCGGCGGTCAATGACACAGCAGATGTTCGCCGATCGGCTGCGCAGGTCGAAGAGCTGGGTCGACAAGATCGAACGTGGCGTCCGCCCCTTGGACCGGTATTCGGTGATCCAGGAGGTGGCCGGCGTTCTGCGGGTCGATCCGGAGGTGCTGCTCGGCCAGTCGTCCAGCAGCAGCCCGGCGGGCACCCCGGTCGGACTGGACGACATCCGGGCGGCACTCGCCCGCTACGACACCCCGCACGCTCCACCACAGACGCACGAGCTGAGGCGGCAGGTCGGGCATGCCGGGTTGGCGTATCAGCACGCGCACTACCCACAGTTGATGCGCGCGGTGCCGGGTCTGCTCGACGCCGCCCAGGGCGCGCGGTCGACGAAAGAGCTGGTGCAGGCGTACCGAACCACCGCGTTGCTGCTGGTCAAGCTCGGCGAGGCCGACCTCGGCTGGCTGGCCGCCGACCGGGCCATGGGTGCTGCCGGCGATGACCCGCTGCTCGCGGCGACGGCGGCCGTCGCGGTGGCCCAGGCGCTACGCGCGTCGGGCCGCGACCGGCTGGCCCTGTCCGCGACCCTCACCGCCGCCCACCGGGTCATGCCACCTCCACAGCAGAACGGTGATCAAGAGGTTTGCGGGGCTTTTGGAGATCAAAGTCGACGCAAGCCTCTTGGTCACCGGGGCGAGGGCGGGGGCGAGGGCGTCCACCGG
>NZ_VDFY01000271.1 GCF_006228125.1 Micromonospora orduensis
CGCCACCACGGAAGCCGCCCTCGCGGCGGTCGCCACCACGGAAGCCGCCCTCGCGGTCGCCGCGTGAGGGTGGCTTCCGTGGCGGCGACCGCGAGGGCGGCTTCCGTGGTGGCGACCGCCGCGAGGGCGGCTTCCGTGGTGGCGACCGCGAGGGTGGTTTCCGTGGTGGCGACCGCCGTGAGGGTGGTTACCAGGGCGGCGACCGTGGCCGTTCCGGCCCGCCGCGTGAGGGTGGTTTCCGTGGTGGCGACCGCGAGGGTGGTTTCCGTGGTGGCGACCGCGAGGGTGGTTTCCGTGGTGGCGACCGCGAGGGTGGTTTCCGTGGTGGCGACCGCCGTGAGGGTGGTTACCAGGGCGGCGACCGTGGCCGTTCCGGCCCGCCGCGTGAGGGTGGCTTCCGTGGCGGCGACCGCGAGGGTGGCTTCCGTGGCGGCGACCGCCGCGAGGGCGGCTTCCGTGGCGGTGAGCGTCGTGAGGGCGGCGCCCCGCGTGAGGGCGGCTTCCGCGGTGGCGACCGCCAGGGCGGCTTCCGGGGCGGCGACCGGGACGGTTCCCGTCCCAGCGGCCCGCGCGAGGGTGGTTTCCGGGGCGGCGACCGCCGTGAGGGTGGTTTCCGGGCCGACGACCGGCCGCGTCGCGAGGAGGAGACCCGCCGCGACGACCGTGGTGCGGGCTCCGAGTCGTACGAGGGTGGGCGCACCTCCGCCCCGGCGTTGCCGGACGACATCGTCGCGACCGATCTCGACAAGGACGTCCGCGCCGAACTGCTGTCGCTGAACAAGCCGGTCGCCGAGACGGTGGCCCGGCACCTGGTCGCCACCGGTCAGTTGATCGACGAGGACCCGGCGGAGGCGCTGGCGCATGCGCTGGCCGCCCGTCGACTCGCCTCGCGCATCTCCGCTGTCCGGGAGGCCGTGGGTCTGGCCGCGTACCACGCGGGGGAGTGGCAGACGGCGATCGCCGAGCTGCGCACGTACCACCGGATGAGTGGCCTGCAGAGTCACATCGCCGTGCTCGCGGACTGTGAGCGGGCCCTCGGTCGGCCGGAGCGGGCCATCGACCTGTTCCGTGGCGCCGACCAGGACAAGCTGGACCAGGCTGTCGCGATCGAGCTGCTGATCGTCGCCGCCGGCGCCCGGGGTGACCTCGGGCAGAAGGACGCCGCCGTGGCGATGCTCCAGGTCCCGGACCTCACCAGCGAGGCGACGGTGCCGTGGACCGCGCGGCTGCGGTACGCGTACGCCGACGCCCTGCTCGCGGTGGGTCGGCGCGAGGAGGCCCGCGAGTGGTTCTCCCGCGCCGCCGACGTGGACACCGAGGGTGAGACCGACGCGGCCGAGCGGCTGCTCGAACTCGACGGCGTGGTCATCGAGGGCGACGACGAGGACGAAGCCGAGGAGATCGCCGCCGGTCCGGGCGCTCCCGGCGCGGTCCCGACCCAGCCGGACACCGACCTGGCGGCCGGTGACGACGACACGGCGGACCGGGACGCGGACGACGACGAAGACTTCGACGACGACGACGACGACGAAGACGACGACGACGACGACGAAGACGACGACGAAGACGACGACGACGAAGACGACGACGACGAAGACGACGACGACGAAGACGACGACGACGACGAAGACGACGAAGACGACGAAGACGACCGCGACGAGGACTTCGACGACGACGAGCAGGGCGGCGCTGTCGGTCGCTCGGCGGACGACGAGGGCTTCGGCGACGAGGACGAGGACCGGCATGCCGACCAGAGCGGGAACGCCGAGCCGGCTGACCGGACCGCGCCGGTCGCGGACGCGGTGAACGCCGACGACACCGCCCCCGCCCGGGGCGACGAGCCGGAGCCGACGCAGCGGTGAGTGCCGACGCCGGGAAGCGGCTGGTCGACGGGTACACCCTGGTCGTCTTCGACCTGGACGGGGTGATCTACCTGATCGACCGGCCGATTCCCGGCGCGGTCGACGCGGTGGCCCGGCTGCACGCCGAAGGGCGGGCGGTGGCGTACGCGACGAACAACGCCTCCCGACGGTCCAGCGAGGTCGCCGACCTGCTGACCGGGATGGGGGTGCCGGCCCGGCCGGAGGAGGTGCTCACCTCCGCCGCGGCCTCGGCTGAGCTGCTGCGTGACCGGCTGCCCGCGGGTGCGCCGGTGCTCGTGGTCGGCGCGGAGGCGCTGCGCGCCGAGCTGCGCGCGGTCGGTCTGACCCCGGTGTCCCGCGCCGACGAGGAGCCGGCCGCGGTGGTGCAGGGATACGGCCCGCAGGTGGGCTGGGCTGAGCTGGCGGAAGCGTCGGTGGCCGTACGGTCGGGCGCGACCTGGATCGCCACCAACACCGACCGGACCCTGCCCAGCAATCGTGGACCGTTGCCCGGCAACGGCTCGCTTGTCGCCGTGTTGCGGACCGCGTTGGAGCGGGATCCCGACGTGGTGGTGGGCAAGCCGGAGCCGGCGCTGTTCGAGACCGCCGCCCGGCGCAGCGGCGGTGGCCGGACGCTCGTCGTCGGTGACCGTCTGGACACCGACATCGAGGGCGCGCGCCGGGCCGGACTGGACAGTCTGCTCGTGCTCACCGGCGTCCACGGCGTTCCCGACCTGCTGGCCGCCGGCCCGCGGCGGCGGCCCACGTACGTGGCGCGGGACCTGGCGGGGCTCTTCGACCCGGAGGGGGCTGTGGCGGTCCCGGGGGACGGCGCAGGGTGGTCCGTGACGGACCGGGACGGCCTGGTGGAGCTGGCCGGCTCGGGTCGGCCGCTGGACGCGCTCGCCGCGCTCTGCGCGGCGGCCTGGTCGGCGCCGGAGCTGCCGAAGATCCGTGCGGTGGGCGCCGACGCGGCCCACGCCCTGGAGAGCTTCGGGCTGCCCAGCGGCGGGTGAGACGGGCCGGAGGGCTCGTCAGAGCAGCTTGCGCAGCTTCAGCAGGTCGAACGGGTTCGCCTTGATCGACACCCGGCGGGAGGTCACCGCGCTTGTGACGTCCAGATCGCCGCGGACCAGGGCCAGCAGGTCGTCGCTTGACGTGCTCAGCGCGATCTTGGCCTTGGGGTCGTCGCCGTCGGTCAGCTCGACCAGCCGGCCGCCGCTGATCCGGCCGTGGAACGCCGTTTCCAGGTCGGTGATCCGGCAGGCCAGCGTCCGGTCCAGGTCGATCCGGTCGCGTACCGTCTCGGCGTTGCGGTCCAACCGGGCGGCCAGCTCCTGCAACGCCTGCCGGCACTCGTCCACGCTGGCCACATCTCCCCCTCGCTGATCGCCACGCCGTCCCCGGCACCGTACCGCACAGGACTGTCCGGGGTGCCCGGTAGCGTGACACCTGCACACCTCGCCCCATGGAAGGACACCGGCATGCAGGACGCGTGGCGCGCCTACCTCGAACTGGCCATGGGCCTGGCGGAGGCGCCCCGGAAGAAGGCCCAGGACGTGGCGCGTCGCCTCGTCGGCTCCGGCGGCGCGACCGCCGCCCAGCTCCAGGCCCTCGGCGAGGAGCTGGTGAGCACCGGCGCCGCCAACCGGGAGGCGTTGACCAAGCTGGTCCGGTTCGAGGTCGACCGGGCACTCGGCGCGGTCGGCCTGGCCACCGCCGACGAGGTGGCCGAGCTGACGCGACGGGTGCGTGACCTGGAACGGCAGCTGCGCGAGGCGCGGGCCGTCGAGCCACCCGCCGGCCCCACCCCGGAGCCCGACCCGACCCGCGCCGCGCGGCCCGACGCCGGCCTGGTGCCGTCGGACGGCCCGGCCGGCGCCCCGGTCTCCGCGCCGGTGGCGAAGAAGGCGGTCGCGAAGAAGTCGGTGGCGAAGAAGGCGGTGGCCAAGAAGGCCATCGCGCGCAAGCCGCCCGCGACCATCAGCCGTACCAGCGACGAGGCCCCGACCCCGGCGGCGATGCCGGCGAAGAAGGCCGTGCGCAAGCGCCGCCCGGACGGTGGGTCGTGACGCCCGCGTCGTCCGGGTGGAGCGCCCGGTGACCGGCGACGTCCGGCCGGGGCCGCCCGGCGTGCGCCCCGGTCCGCCGGCCGGTGGGTTCGGCGTGCGACCCGGTCCGCCGTCGAGCGTCCGACCCGACCTCGACGCGGGCGGCGACGACGCGCACGCCGCGCGGCACCCGGCGGTCGACGCCGCCGTGCGGGCCATGGCGAACGCGGCGACGCTCGCCCCGGCCGACCAGGTCGCCCAGTACGAGGCGGCCTACGAGACGCTGCGGGAAACTCTCGCCACAATCGACCAGACCTGAGCGAGACCGGAGAACCACCCATGGCACGTCGCAACCGGCTGGACGCCGAACTGGTCCGCCGCGGTCTGGCCCGCTCCCGCGAGCAGGCCGCCGCGCTGGTGGAGGCCGGCCGGGTCCAGCTGCGCGGGGTGCCCGCGCGCAAGGCCGCCGCGATGGTCGATCCCGCCGACCCGCTGCTGGTCACCGGCGCCGACCCCACCGAGGAGTACGTCTCGCGCGGCGGGCACAAGCTGGCCGGCGCGTTGGCGGCGTTCGGCCCCGGCGGGCTGCGCGTCGCCGGCCGGCGCTGCCTGGACGCCGGCGCCTCGACCGGAGGCTTCACCGACGTGCTGCTGCGCGCCGACGCCGCCGAGGTGGTGGCCGTGGACGTCGGCTACGGGCAGCTCGCCTGGTCGCTGCGCACCGACGACCGGGTCCGCGTCCTGGAGCGCACCAATGTCCGTACCCTCGAACCGGAGACGATCGGCGGGCCGGTCGACCTCACGGTGGCCGACCTGTCGTTCATCTCGCTGCGGCTGGTGCTGCCGGCGTTGGCCCGCTGCACCCGCGACGACGGTGACCTGGCGTTGATGGTGAAGCCGCAGTTCGAGGTCGGCAAGGACCGGGTGGGCGCCGGCGGCGTGGTCCGCGAGCCGGAGCTGCGCGCCGAGGCGGTGCTCGATGTGGCGGCGGCGGCGGGGCAGCTCGGCCTCGGCCTGGCCGACGTGGCGGCCAGCCCGCTGCCCGGGCCGAGCGGCAACGTGGAGTTCTTCGTATGGTTGCGCCGGGGCGCACCACCGGCCGACCCGCAGCGGGTGCGGGCCGTGGTGGCGGCCGGGCCGGACGGCCCGACGACGGCCGGTGACGTGTCGGCCGCGGCGGCGGAGGAGGTCGCAGGGTGAACGCGTACAGCGAGCGGTACGCACCGGCACGCGGCCGTGCCGGGGCGACGGTGGACGGGCGGCCGGTCCGATGAGCGGTCGCACGGCGCTGCTGGTGACCCACACCGGCCGTCGGCGCAGCACCGAGCACGCCCGGTCGGTCGCCGCCGACCTGATCGCGGCGGGTTTCGAGGTACGGGTGGTCGCCGACGAGGCCGATGACCTCGACCTGCCCGGCGTGGTGCCGGTCGCCGGCCCGGAGGCGGCCGAGGGCGCCGAGATCGTGTTCGCGCTCGGTGGGGACGGCACCTTCCTGCGCGCGGCGGAGCTGGCCCGGCCGGCGAAGGCGCCGCTGCTCGGCATCAACCTCGGCAAGGTGGGCTTCCTGGCCGAGGCGGAGATCGACGACCTGGACACGGCGGTCCGGGACGTCGTCGGCCGCAACTACACGGTGGACGAGCGGCTCACCCTGGACGTCACCGCCGAGTTCGACGGCGGCCCCACCATCGAGTCGTGGGCGCTCAACGAGATCAGCGTCGAGAAGGGCGAGCGGGCGCAGATGCTCGAACTTCTCGTCGACGTGGACGGCCGGCCACTGTCCCGTTACGGCTGCGACGGCGTCGTCTGCGCCACCCCCACCGGCTCCACCGCGTACGCGTTCTCCGGCGGCGGCCCGGTGGTCTGGCCGGAGGTGGAGGCGCTGCTGCTGGTGCCGATCAGCGCGCACGCGTTGTTCAGCCGCCCGCTGGTCACCGCGCCCACGTCCACCTTCGTCATCACCGTGGACCCGTTCACCACCCTCGCCGTGCTCTCCTGCGACGGTCGACGGGTGTACGACCTGCCGCCCGGCGCCCGGGTCACCGTGCGTCGGGGCGCCCTGCCGGTGCGCATCGTGCGGCTGCGGGCACGCCCGTTCACCGACCGACTGGTCGCCAAGTTCGGCCTTCCCGTGCACGGGTGGCGGGGCAGCCGCAGGTGACCGTCGGGCACACCGTGGGTGCACGGTGGTTGTCCACCTGACGACATGTCGCCGCTGCGGCGGCCGACGACTAGTGACCTGGTGACGGGCTCCGTCGCAGACTCCGATCGGCCCTCATCTACGGATGGGGGCCCACAGGAGTAGAGGAGCACATCGCATGCACTGGTCCCCACGCTGGCTCACCGCCGGCGCGGTCGGCGCGTTGGTGGTGGGCCAGCGTGGGGACCAGTGCATGCG
>NZ_VDFY01000143.1 GCF_006228125.1 Micromonospora orduensis
GAGGGGCGTCGGGCTGCCCGAGGCCCGGTTGCGGCCGTTCGTCGACAGGTACATCGGCTACCGGGAACGCGCGGATGTGCCGCTGGTCCGCCGGGAGACCGCAGGCGTCTTCGTGGTGCTCATCCTGGGGTGGGGCGCCCCGCTGGACGTGACGGACCCGCGCAGTGCGGAGCGCGGCGTCCGGCGGGTGGACTCGTTCGTGGCAGGCACGTTCGACGGCTGGTGCACGACCCGCACGGTGGGGGTGGGGGAGGGCGTCGAGCTGCTGTTGTCGCCGCTGACCGCCCGCCGCGTTCTCGGTCTGCCGCTGGGTGAGCTGACCAACCGGGCGGTGGGTGTCGGGCAGCTCCCCGACGGGTGGCTCGATCGGCTGCGGTGCCGGCTGGCCGACGCGCCGGACTGGACGCGACGCTTCGCGCTCCTCGACACGGCGCTCGCCGCCCGGCTGGCGGCGTCCCCACCGGTCGACGCCCGGCTCGACTGGGCCTGGCGGTGGCTCGTGGCACGGGGTGGGCAGGGCTGCGTGGGCACGCTCGCCACCGAGCTCGGGTGGAGCCGGCGACACCTGGCGGTCCGGTTCCGGCAGGAGGTCGGCCTGCCGCCCAAGACGGCGGCCCGGCTGCTGCGCTTCCAGCAGGCCCGCTCGGCCCTGGCCGGCGCCGTCGCGGCGAGCGGAGCGGCGTCGGCCGGGCGAGCCGTCGACTGGGCCGAGGTGGCGGCCCGATGCGGCTACTACGACCAGTCCCACCTCATCCGGGACTTCCACCAGTTCGCCGGGGCTACTCCGGCGGCGCTGCTCGCCGCCCGCCCGACGGGCTGACCAGCCGACGGGCCGAGGTCACATTCGTCCAATCGGCAGCGGCGCCGCGGGCGGGAGACTTGTCGCATGCGAACCGTCTATCCGATCCTCCGTTATCCCGATCCCCGCTCCGCGATCGACTGGCTCTGCTCCGCCTTCGGTTTCCAGGTGCACGCCGTGCACGAGGCGCCGGACGGCACTGTCGCGCACGCCGAACTCGTCCTCGACACCGGCATGGTCATGCTGGGTCCCCGGGCCGAGGCGGCGCCTCGGCCGGCCGACACCGACTGGTCGATCTACGTGGCGGTGCCGGACGTCGACGCTCACTGTGCCCGGGCCCGCGCCGCCGGGGCGGAGATCACGCGTGAGCCGTTCGACACCGACTACGGCTCCCGCGACTACGCCGCCCGCGACCTGGCTGGCACCGTGTGGGCGTTCGGCACGTACCGGCCCTGAGCCTCGGCTGGGGCGCCGACCGGCCCACACGGGAGGCGGCCGGTCGGCTGCCGGCCACCGGCGCCGAAACCGCAGGTCGCGCCGGTCCGGCCGGGTGACCTGGCGAACCTCGCCGGTTGCGGTGTGCGAGCAAGGTATTGCACTGGGTGATCGTCCTGCGTACGCTCCCTCGATGGGGAGGCCGGGATGCCGCTGCCAACAAGTCCTGTCATTCGACGAGTACGGCTGGGCGCGGAACTGCGCCAGTTGCGCCGACGTGAGGCGCTGACCCTGGAGCAGGTCTGTGACCGGCTGGGGTGGGCCTCGACGTCGAAGCTGTCCCGCATCGAGCTGGGGCAGAGCCGACCGGACCTCGCCGACGTGCTGGACCTGCTGGACGTCTACCAGGTGCCGTCGCCGGCCCGCGACGCGCTTATCGTGATCGCCCGGGACGCGGCCACCAGCCGTGGCTGGTGGAAGACGTTGGGCGAGATGAGCGAGCGGCAGCGCACGTACGCCGAGCTGGAGGCGGGTGCCGCCCACATCGTCGAGTACCAGCCGGCGGTCGTGCCGGGGCTGCTCCAGACACCGGCGTACGCCCGGTTGCGGGTCGCCGCCGGCGCCCTGCTCGCGCCCGACGTCGACGTCGAGGTGGAGGTGCGCGCCCGGGCGCTGCGTCAGGAGGTGCTGCGTCGGGCCGACCCGCCGCGCTACACGGCGGTGCTCGCCGAGGCGGTCTGCGACCCGGGCGACCTGCCCGTCGAGGTGTGGCGCGAACAGCTGCGGCACCTGGTCGCCGTGACCGGGCTGGCCCACGTGACGGTGCGGCTGCTGCCGCGTGGGGCGGCCGGTGGTGGCCTGCACCCGCTCACGCCGTACTCCTGCTATGCCTTTCCCGACCCGGCGGACCCGCGGACGGTGATGTTGGAGGCGTTGACCACCGACGTCCGGTTGGCCACGGTGCTGGACGTCGACCGCTACGAGCGGATGACCGAGGCGCTGCTGGCGGCCGCGCTGTCAGCGGAGGAGACGGTCACCGCGCTGGCCCGGCGCGTCGGCGAGTGAGGCGGGCACGGCGGCGCCCGCGCGGCCACCGGGCCCGGCGCCCCCGAGCCCGTCGGGACCGGCGGCCGGCGCGTGCGCAGGCACGCTAACCGGGGGGTACGACAGCTCCGCTCAGGCCGGCACGTCGAGGAAGTGCTCGACCACCGGCGGCCCGGCGAAGTGCGGGCCGATCAGGGCGCGCCACTGCTCGAACCGCTCGGTGGCCCGGAAGTTCTCCTCGTGCGCCTCGACCGAGTCCCATTCGACGAGCAGCACGAACCGGGTCGGGGACTCGATGCCCCGGGTCATCCGCACCGACCGGCAGCCGGTGGCCCCGGCCAGGATCGGGTGGCCCTGGGCGTACGCGGCGGTGAACACGTCCTCGTGTCCGGGCAGTACGTCGATCAACGCGACCTCAAGCACCATGTCGCACAGCCTCCCACGGCCCGGGGGAGCGGCGGCGTCGTGGGGTCGGCGGCCGCACCCGATCTGCACTAGCCTCCTAGGACACGCCCGCGCGTGTGGCGCGCGCGGTGCCAGTGGGCAGTGCCACCGGCCGCCCGGGGTGTGATCACGGCGCGTGGTGGGCAACAATGGTCCCCGAGGAGGGGAGTATTCCCCCGCGTCGGAGTCGTCAGCACGGTCGATCGCCGCAAGCCCGGGCGTTCCGACCCGGCTCCGTCGGTCGTCACCCCGGTGGGGCGGCGGCGGAAGAGACCTCCGACAGTCACCAGAGTGAGCGTCACCGGTACACCGGCCTCCCCACGGGCGTACGGTGTGCCCGACGCCGCGTGTCTGCCGGAGGATGGAACGTTGGACGTGTCCGGATTGGTGTGGGCGGGGACCCTCGTCGCACTGACTGCGGTTCTGCTCGTCGACCTGTTGATCATCGGTCGGCGTCCGCACGAGCCGAGCGTGCGGGAGTCGAGCCTCTGGGTCGCGTTCTATGTCGGCCTGGCCCTGCTCTTCGGCGCCGGCCTCTGGTTGACCTCCGGGGCCAGCGCGGCGGGGCAGTTCTACACCGGCTGGCTCACCGAGTACAGCCTCTCGGTGGACAACCTCTTCGTCTTCGTGATCATCATGGCCCGCTTCGGGGTGCCCCGGCCGTACCAGCAGAAGGTGCTGCTCATCGGCATCGTGCTGGCCCTGGTGATGCGCGGCGGGTTCATCGCCGCCGGCGCCGCGCTGATCTCGCAGTTCTCCTGGGTCTTCTACATCTTCGGCGCGTTCCTGATCTACACGGCGGTCAACCTGGCCCGCCAGGGTGAACCGGACGAGGACGAGTTCTCCGAGAACCTGCTGATCCGCTGGAGCCGCCGGGCGCTGCCGATCTCCAAGGGCTACGACGACGCGAAGCTGATCACCCACGAGAACGGCAAGCGGCTGTTCACCCCGATGCTCATCGTGATGATCGCGATTGGCACCACCGACCTGATCTTCGCTCTGGACTCGATCCCGGCGATCTTCGGCATCACCCAGGAGCCGTACCTGGTCTTCACCGCGAACGTTTTCGCGCTGATGGGCCTGCGGCAGCTCTACTTCCTGCTCGGCGGCCTGCTGGACCGGCTGATCTACCTGAGCTACGGCCTGGCCGTGGTGCTCGGCTTCATCGGGGTCAAGCTCGTGCTGGAGGCGCTGGCCGACAACAACCTGCCGTTCATCAACGGCGGGGAGCACGTGGGCTGGGCGCCGCACATCCCGATCTGGCTCTCGCTGCTGGTCATCATCGGCACGCTGGGCATCGCCACCGTCGCCAGTCTGATCAAGTCCTCCCGGGACCGGCGCCGCGAGCTGACCGACGCCCGACGCTGACGTCGCGCCGGCCGGGCGTCCGAGCGCCCGGCCGGTGTCAGACCCGGTGCGCGCCGACCAGGGTGGCGGTGCGCTCGGCCGGCAGGGCCTCCTCGATGACTCGCCGCCGCCGGTAGCAGGCGTGCAACATCCGTCGCTGCTCCCCGCCCGGGGCCGCGGTGACGATCCCGATGTGGTGGATGCCGCGGCCGGGCCGCGCGAAGAAGTAGAGGTCGCCGGGGCGTTCCGCGCCGAGCGGCAGCGGAGTGGTGGCCACCGCCTGGTCGTCGGCGTCGCGGGGCAGCAGGACCCCGAAGCGCCGCCACGCCAGGTGCACCAGCCCGGAACAGTCGATGCCGTACGCGGACAGCCCACCCCACACGTACGCCACGTCCAGCAGCCGCTGCGCCACGGCGAGCACCTGCTCGGCGCTCGGCGGCTCGGTGGACGGCAGGGCGAGGTCGCTGTCGGGTAGCCAGAGCGGCGTGGCCTGGCCGGGAACGTGCACCGGCTGCCAGCCGTCGCGGGCCGGACCGGCCGGCACGAGGCGGGTCCCGACGACCACGCCGGGCACCACGACCGGCCCGTGCGGCGCGGCGCGCAACCCGGTGACCGTCGCGTCCACCACCAGCGGATCCCCGGCGACGGTCGGGTCGACGGGGGTGAGCTGGTCGGCGGGGAGCCAGCCCGGGTAGCCGCGTGGGTCCAGCTTGGCGGCTGGCTGTTCGACGGCGACCACCCGCGCCCAGCCGTCCGGGCGCAGCTCGCTGACCAGGACCCGCTCGCCGAGCAGGAGCTGGCTCAGCACGCAGTCGCCGACCTGCTGGTCGGTGTCGAGGCCGGAGATCCAGGCCGAGATGTCGGCGCCGGCGCTCAGCGCCGGGCCGTCGACCGGACGGACCGCCTCGGGGGAGGTCCACAGGGTGGCCACCGCGACCCGGACGAGGGCCTCGCGGCCCGTTTGCAGCTCCACGTCAACCCCCAGCTCGAATCGGCTGTCCCGGGGAACTCTATGAAAGAAAGCAACGGCGTTCAACCGCTGACTTGCACCTTAGCTTCAGTAAGGCCGGAAATGCCCAGGCCAGGAGCCTCCGGCAACACCACTGTCGCCCCCTCGTAGCGGATCCCACCCTGCACCGGCGACCAGGCCAGCCACCAGGCGGCGTCCAGGTCCGCCACGGCCGTGGTGCCGTACGCCGCGACCAGGCTCGCCGCCGCGCCGATGCCGACCTGACTCTCCATCATCGACCCGACCACCGTGCCGAGGCCGTGCGCGGCGGCCAGCTCCAGCAGCGTGCGCGCCGGGTGCAGCCCGCCGCACTTGGCCAGCTTGACGTTCACCATGTCGGCGGCCCGGCGACGGATCACCTCCACCAGGTCACGCACCCCGAAGACCGCCTCGTCGGCGAGGATCGGCACGGACACCCGGTCGCTGACCCACGCCAGACCGTCCAGGTCCCAGCGCGCCACCGGCTGCTCGACCAGTTCCACGTCGAGGCCGGCGTCCTCAATGCCCCGGATCACCCGCACCGCCTCCCGGGGCGTCCACCCCTGGTTGGCGTCCAGTCGGATCCGGACCCCGGCGCCGACCGCCGCGCGGACCGCCCGCACCCGGTCCAGGTCACCCGCCGCGTCGGTGCCGACCTTCAACTTGAGCACGCCGAAACCGTCGGCCTGCCGCTGCCGCGCGGCCGCCGCCAGGTCGACCGCGTCGCCCGCCGCGAGGGTCACGTCCGTCGGGACCCGCAGCGCCGTGCCACCCAGCAGACGCACAAGCGGTACGCCCAACCGCCGCGCGGTCAGGTCGTGCAGCGCCACGTCCACAGCCGCCTTCGCGGCCTCGTTGCCGACCACCGCCCGCTGCACCTCCGCGCAGCGGGCCACCAGGTCGTCCGGGTCACGGCCGATCAACAGCGGCCCGAGCAGCTCGCGCACGCACGCCTGGGAACCGGCGACCGACGCCCCGGTGACCTGCCAGACCTGCGGCGCCTCGCCGAAGCCGGACCGGCCGTCCGCGTCCACGAGTTCGACGACCAGGGTTTCGACAGTCGTGGTGCGACGCAGCGCGGTGACGAACGGAGTGTGTAAGGGGGCGGAAACCCGGTGGGTGCGTACCGCCGAGATCGTCATGTGGGGCACCCTATACGCAGACTCGCGGCGGAGGGGGAGACCGATGACCGGGCGGGACTGGGAGCTGGTGGGCGCGCCGAACGCCCGTGACCTGGGTGGCCTGCCGGGCGCCGACGGCCGGCGGGTACGCGCCGGACGGCTGATCCGCACCCCTGCGCTGGGCCGCCTCACCGACGAGGACCTGCCGGTGCTCGCGAAGCTCGGACCGGCCTGTGTGCTGGACCTGCGGGACTCCTCGGAGGTCGCGGTCGCCCCGGCGGACCGGCTGGCCGGCGAACCGCGGGTGGTGCACCTGCCGGTACACGACCCGGAACACCCCGTCTTCACGTACGTCTCGGCGGTGCTGCTCGGCCACGACCTCGACGCGTACGCGGAGCTGGCCCGGCAGGGCACGGCGGGGGCGATGGCCCAGATCTACAGGTGGTTCGTCACCGGTGAGTCGGCGCGGGTCGGCTTCGCCGAGGCGGTGCGGCTGGCCACCCGGCCGGAGAACCTGCCGCTGGTCTACCACTGCTCCGCCGGCAAGGACCGCACCGGCTGGCTCACCGTCATCCTGCTGACCGCGCTCGGCGTCGACGAGGCGACGATCCGCGCCGAGTACCTGCGCAACAACGCGCTGACCGAGAGCCTGCGCGCGGTGATCGTCGAGGCGATGCGACGGCGGCAGCCGGAACTGGACGTGGAGGCCGTGCTGCCGGTGCTGGAGGTCCGCGACGCGTACCTCGACGCCGGCTACGACGAGGTACGCCTGGTGCACGGCTCGTTCGACGGCTACCTGCGCGACGGGCTCGGGCTGACCGACGACGTCCTCACGACGCTGCGGGCGCAGCTGCTGGAGTGACCGGCGCGCCCGGCGGGGCCTGCGCGTGGGCCGCCCGGCCGGCGACGATCAGCGCCTGACCGGCCGCGTACGTCGCCATGATCAGCACCGGCGCTCCCGGTGGCCGTGCCACGTCGGCCACCCCGGCGGCGATCAGCAGGTCGGAGCCGAGGAACAACGCGGCGCCGAGACCGACCCGCCAGCCCTGCGTGACGGCGGTGGTTGCCATCGCGGCCAACGCGAGCGCGTAGCCGGCCACCGGTACGGCCAGTCCCGCGTCGGTCAGTCCCGCCCACATCCAGGCCAGCGCGAGGACTGTCAGTACCGCGTACCCCAGGGGGACCGCGACCAGCGGCGGGCGGCGCAACGCGGTCGCGGCGCCGCCCCGGGTGAACGCCGCGAGGTAGCACAGATGGGTGCCGAGGAAGCAGGCCATGCCGGCGATGAACCAGCCGGTGCCGTCGCCCAGCAGGGCCACGTCGCCGCCGGTGGCGAACGCCAGCCCGGCGAGCACCAGCCGATCCGCCCGGGCCGCACGCTCGACTGTGGACCGCCACAGGTACGCGGCCAGCAACGGCATGAGCAGCGGCTTGCTGAGCACCTCGGCCAGGTGGTTGTCGGTGGCGTTGGCCAGCAGGTTCGCCGCCGTCACGGCGAGGAAGACGACCAGGATGGTGCGGCTGCGCGGCATCGGCGGCTCCGGGGTGGGGGTGCGAGCAGCCTAGCCGCAGCGGCGGTCCCGGTCAGAGCCGGTGACGGGCGGCCCACACCCGCGCCGAGATGTGCGCGAGCAGCAGGCAGGCGTCGTCCTCGACCTCGTCGCCGCCGGCCAGGTCGGTGGTGGTGCAGACGGCGATCAGGTACGGCGGGGCGTCGTCGGGCAGCACCACGCCCGCGCCGTGCCGGACCCCGCGCACCCACCCGTTCTTGTGCGCGATGCGGGTGCCGTCGGGCAGGCCGGCCGCCAGGTCCTCGCGGTGCTCCTGGGCGAACAGGACGTCCAGCATGGCCGCGCAGGCGGCCGGGGACGCGAGCTGGCCGGGGGCGGTGGCCCCGGTGGCCAGCGCGCCGAGCAGGGCGGCCAGGTCGGCGGCGCTCACCACGTTGGTGATGCCGGCCTCGCGGGCCGCGAAGTCCTCGATGCCCCGGCCGGTGACGCTGGTGCGGGCCCCGACCGCCGCCCACACCTGCGCCACCGCCGGCAGCCCGACCTGCCCGATGACCAGGTTGGTGGCCAGATTGCTGGACCGCACGATCATCCGGTCGGCGAGCCAGCGCAGCGGCGCGGTGCCGCCCACCCGGTCCCAGACCGCGTCGTCGTTGTCGTAGTGCCGGGCGCAGGAGAACCGGGGCGCGCCGGGCTGGGCCGAGTCGAACCCGTTGACCACGGGGACCTGCGCGTCCAGGTCCAGGGCGCCGGACTCGGCGACGCGGTGCAGCGCGGCGAGCACGGCGACCTTCATGGTGCTGGCGGCGTAATGGCCCGCGTCGGCGTGCCGGGTCCAGGTGGGTGGGGCGTCGAGCCGGCCCACGTACGCCGAGACGGTGCCGGGCACCCGGTCCAGGTGGGCGTCGAGATCATCCCAGGTCATGCCGGTGACCGTAGCCGATCACCGTGGGGCGGGCCCGCGTACCCGTGCCGGAGAGCGCAACGGGCGCGCCGGCCGCGATCGGCCGACGCGCCCGGAAACCGGGTGCTGGTGGGGTCAGCCGGCGTGCTTGCGGCGGGCGGCGGCCCGGCCGCGCAGCTGCTGGTCGAGCACCACCTTGCGGATGCGCACCGCGGTCGGGGTGACCTCGACGCACTCGTCCTCGCGGCAGAACTCCAGCGCCTGCTCCAGCGACAGCTTGCGCGGCGGGATCAGCTTCTCGGTCTCGTCGGAGGTCGACGCCCGCATGTTGGTCAGCTTCTTCTCCTTGGTGATGTTGACGTCCATGTCGTCGGAGCGGGAGTTCTCCCCGACGATCATGCCCTCGTACACCTCGGTGGTCGGCTCGACGAAGAGCTGACCGCGCTCCTGCAGGTTGATCATCGCGAAGGCGGTGACCGCGCCGGCCCGGTCGGCGACCAGCGAGCCGTTGTTGCGGGTCCGCAGCTCACCGAACCACGGCTCGTACGACTCGAAGACGTGGTGCAGGATGCCGGTGCCCCGCGTGTCGGTGAGGAACTCGGTGCGGAAGCCGATCAGGCCGCGCGCCGGAACCAGCCACTCCATCCGGATCCAGCCGGTGCCGTGGTTGACCAGCTGCTCCATCCGGCCCTTGCGGGTGGCCAGCAGCTGGGTGATCGCGCCCAGGTACTCCTCCGGGGCGTCGATGGTCAGCCGCTCCACCGGCTCGCAGGTCTTGCCGTCGATGACCCGGGTGACCACCTGCGGCTTGCCGACGGTCAGCTCGTAGCTCTCCCGGCGCATCTGCTCGACCAGGATGGCCAGCGCCAGCTCGCCGCGGCCCTGCACCTCCCAGGCGTCCGGCCGCTCGGTGGGCAGCACCCGCAGCGACACGTTGCCGATCAGCTCCTTGTCGAGCCGGTCCTTGACCATCCGGGCGGTGACCTTGGAGCCCTTGACCCGGCCGACCAGCGGCGAGGTGTTGGTGCCGATGGTCATCGAGATGGCCGGCTCGTCCACCGTGATCAGCGGCAGCGGAACCGGGTTCTCCGGGTCGGCGAGGGTCTCACCGATCATGATGTCCGAGATGCCGGCGACGGCGATGATGTCGCCCGGCCCGGCGGTCTCGGCCGGCTTGCGCTCCAGACCCTCGGTCATCAGCATCTCCGAGATGCGGACCCGCTGCGTGCTGCCGTCGGTGCGGCACCAGGCCACCGTCTGACCCTTGCTGATGGTGCCCTGGCGGACCCGGCACAGCGCCAGCCGGCCGAGGAACGGCGAGGCGTCGAGGTTGGTGACGTGCGCCTGCAACGGCGCGCCGTCCTCGTACGCGGGGGCCGGGATGGTGTCCAGCAGGGTGCGGAACAGCGGCTCCAGGGAGGTGCTGTCGTCGGGCACCGAGCCGTCGGCGGGCTGGGTCAGCGAGGCGATGCCGTCGCGGGCGCAGGCGTAGACGATCGGGAAGTCGATCTGCTCCTCGTCGGCGTCCAGGTCGAGGAAGAGCTCGTAGGTGTCGTCAACGACCTCCTTGATCCGGGCGTCGGGACGGTCCACCTTGTTGATCACCAGGATGATCGGCATCCGGGCCCGCAGGGCCTTGCGCAGCACGAAGCGGGTCTGCGGCAGCGGGCCCTCGCTGGCGTCCACCAGCAGCACCACACCGTCGACCATGGTCAGGCCGCGCTCGACCTCACCACCGAAGTCGGCGTGACCGGGGGTGTCGATGATGTTGATGGTGACCGGGTCCGACCCATCGGCGGGCAGGTAGCGCACGCCGGTGTTCTTGGCCAGGATGGTGATGCCCTTCTCCCGTTCCAGGTCACCGGAGTCCATCACCCGCTCGGTCGTCTCGCCTCGTGCGCCGTACGCGCCGGCCTGCCGCAACATGGCGTCGACCAGGGTGGTCTTGCCGTGGTCGACGTGAGCGATGATGGCGACGTTGCGGAGGTCGGTGCGAAGCTGCATACCCTCTATCCTTCCGCCTGCGCTCGCGCAGGCTGCGTCGGGGTCACCCCCAGGTGCCCCTGATCTCTGGTGAAACGGCTGTGCCGGTCGTTCCCCCGGCTGGCATGCTGGCTCCCGTGTCCCGGGGGCCTGAGTGCACGACCTGCTGACCACGGTGCAGGGTCTGCCCACTCTGTGGATCTACCTGGTCGCCGCGCTGATCGTGGCGGGCGAGACCGCGGTGATCTTCGGCCTGCTGGTGCCGGGTGAGGCTACCCTGCTGCTCGTCGGCTTCCTCACCTACAACGGTACCTTGCGGCTCGGCCCGGCGTTGCTCGCGATGATCGTCGCGGCCGTCGTCGGTGACGGGCTGGCGTTCCGCGCCGGGCGGCGGTACGGCCCGAAGCTGCGCGCCGGGCTGGGTCACCGGGTGGGGTCCGCGCGGTGGGGCCGGGCCGATGCCATGCTCGCCCGGCTCGGCGGGCGGGGCGTGTTCGCCGCCCGCTGGGTGGCCTTCGCCCGTACCCTGGTGCCCCGACTGGCCGGCGCGGCCGGCATGCCGTACCGGCGGTTCGCGCCGTGGAACGTCGCCGGCGTGGTGACCTGGGTGGGCGGCTCGGTGCTGCTCGGTCACCTCGCCGGTGAGTCGTACGACACGGTCTCCGCCTTCCTCGGCCGGGCCACCGGCGCGGCGCTGGTGCTGCTGGCCGGCCTGCTGGGTGTGGTGCTCACCGGCCGGTGGCTGGGCCGCAACCCCGACCCGGTGCGCGCGCTGCTCTCCCGCGCCGGCGCGCTGCCCCCGGTACGTTGGCTAAGCGCCCGCTACGGGCTGCTGTTCTTCCTGGTGGCCATGCGGGTCGGGCCGGCCTGGACGCTGCTGCTCAACCTCGCGGCGGGGCTGTTGCTGCTCTTCGCCGCCGGTTTCGCCATCGCCGGTCTGCTCGCCGTGGTGGTGCGCAACAGCGGGCTCGCCGCGCTGGACGGGGCGATCGAGGGCTGGTTCGCGGTCCGGCGGACCCCGGACGCCGCCGAGGCCACCACGGTCGTGGTGTCCCTGGTGCGGGGGTGGGTGCTGATCGTGCTGGTGGCGCTGGTGGCGGCGGTGCTGGCGTGGCGGAACCGGCCGTGGCGGGCCGACCTGCTCAGTGTGGTCGGCACGGCGGGCGCGTTCGTGCCGCTGCTGGTGCTGGCCGTGGTGGCGGAGCTGACCGGGTCGACGGCGGCCGGGCCGGGCGGCGGAGAGTCGGTCCCGTTCCCCACCCAGAACGCGGTGGTCGCCGCGAGCCTCTGCACCCTGGCCTGGCTGGTGTCGCGCAGCGCCCGCTGGCCGGTGGCGGTGGCCGCCTGGACGGCCGCCGCCGCGGGCGTGGTGGGCGTCGGCGGCGCACGGCTCTACCTCGGGTTGGACACGCCGAGCGGGACCGCGGCGGCGGTGCTGCTCGGGGTGCTCTGGACTGTGGTGTTCGTCGTCGCCTGGGCCACCCGGGACCGGGCGATCAGGGATCGGGAGCAGCCCGTGGAGCCGGTCCGGGCGCCGCCGAAGGGGCCTCGCCGCCCGGTCGAGCCTTGCTAGGGTGCGGCGACGGTCACACGGGGGAGGCAAGGCGATGGTTCGATGGACTCATCGGTTGAGCGCCGCGGGGCTCGCCGGGCTTCTGCTGGCGGGCACCCTGGTCGGCTGCGCGGATAGGGGCGACAGCCCGGCGGACCTGGGCGCGCCGGTCGCGATCACCGACGCCCCGACGGACGTCCCGCTGGACGAGGTGACCGGGGAGCCCACCCCGTCGGCGAGTGCCGTGGCGTCGATGGGCGTCGCGCCGAGCCGTACCGCATCCCCCAAGCCGACCAAAAAGCCGACCGGCTCGGCGCCGAAGCCGCGCGCCGTGGCGAAGCCACCAAGCGAGACCAAGGTCCCGCCGCCGCCGCCGAAGCCGGCGCCCACCTCCTGCAAGCCGAGTTACAAGGGCACCCAGGCCAGCCGGTCCGCGGTGAAGGCGGCACTGACCGACGCCGCCGGGCGCACCTACTGGCCGACCTCCGCACCGGACATCAAGATCCCGCTCGACCTGGTGAAGGCCACCGCCTGGCAGGAGAGCGGCTGGCAGTCCAACATCTACGCCTGTGACGGCGGCGTCGGGCTGATGCAGGTGATGTCGGGCACCGCCACCTGGATGAACCAGCGGTTCGAGCAGAGCTACGACATCGACGACTACCGGGACAACGCGTACCTGGGGGCCAACTACCTGGCCTGGCTGACCAAGTACATCGGCGACATGTACTTCGAGTCCGACTTCCGCCTCGACGCCGCCCTCTGCACCGCCGAGCTGAACTCCTGCCTGCTCAACGCCGTCATCGCCGCGTACAACTACGGGCACGCGGCGGTGGCGCAGGAGGGCGAGCCGTTGACCATCCCCAACCCGTCGTACGTGCGCAACGTGCGGGCGTTGATGACCGAGTGCGTCTGCCTGACGTACTGACCGACGGCGGCGGGGCCGTGGCAACCGCGCCACGGCCCCGCCGTCGGAGTCGGTCCGCCGGTCAGTCGCGGGCGGCGACGGGCTCCGGCGCCGCAGGGGTGCCCGCGTCGTTGTCCCGGCTGATCCGGCCGGGCCACCAGAAGCGGTCGCCGAGCAGGAACGCCAGCGCCGGCACCAGGACCGTACGGACCAGCAGGGTGTCGAGCAGGACGCCGATGCAGACGATGATGCCGATCTGGGTGAGCGTGATCAGCGGCAGCACGCCGAGGACGGCGAAGACCGCGGCGAGCAGCACGCCGGCGCTGGTGATCACGCCACCGGTGACCCGTAGCGCGGAGAGCATCCCGTCCCGGGTGCCCGCCGTGCCGGCGTCCTCCCGGGCCCTGGTGACCAGGAAGATGTTGTAGTCCACCCCGAGCGCCACCAGGAACACGAAGGCGAGCAGCAGTACCCCGCTGTCCAGCGCCGGGAAGCCCAGCACGTGGTCGAAGAGCAGCCACGCCGCGCCGAGGCTGGCGAAGAACGACGCGATGACGGTGAGCACCAGCAGCAGCGGCGCGAGCAGACCGCGCAGCAGCAGCACGAGCACCGCGCCGACCAGCAACAGGATGATCGGGATGATCAGCCGCAGGTCCCGGTCGTTGGCCTCGTCGGAGTCGTAGGTGGCCGCCACGGTGCCGCCGACGATCGCGCCGGTCGGTGCGTCGGCGCCGTCGACCGCGGGAGGCGCGGAGTCGGGAACGGCGGCGACGGCGTCGCGCAGCGCCTCGATCGTCCGGTCCGAGGCGGCCGTGCCGGGTTCGGCGTCCAGCACCACGTCGACCTGGGCGACGGCCTCGCCGGCGTCGCCGGGACGGGCCGAGGAGACGCCGGGCACGGCGGTGGCGGCGTCGGTGACCGCCCGCACCGCGGCCGGGGTGGTGAGCACGGCCACCGGCTGGGTGGTGCCGGCGGGGAATGCCCGGGCCAGGGTCTGCGCCCCGGTGACCGCCTCGGGCTGGGCCCGGAACTGCTCGGTCTCGGACAGGCCGGTACGGATACCGAGCCCGCCCAGCGCGAGGCCGGCGAGCAGCAGGGTGGACAGCACGGCGACCGGCGCGGGACGGCGTTCCACGGCGGCGCCGAGGCGACCCCAGAGCCGGCCCTCGCGTGCCGGGCCGCCGACCTTGGGCACGAACGGCCAGAACAGACCCCGGCCGAAGAGCACGAGGATGGCGGGCAGCACGAACAGCGCCGAGAGCATGGCGAAGACCACACCTGTGGCACAGGCCACGGCCAGTGCCCGGTTCGTCTCCTGCTCGCTGAGCAGGAGGGTGAGCACGCCGAGCACCACGGTGCCGCCGCTGGCCAGGATGGGCTCGGCCGTCCGGCGCAGCGCGGCGCGCATCGCCGCGAACCGGTTCTCCTCGCGGCGCAGCTCCTCGCGGTAGCGGGCGATGAGCAGCAGGGCGTAGTCGGTGGCGGCGCCGAAGACCAGTACGCTGGCGATGCCGGTGACCTGACCCGACTGGAGGGTGATCCCGAACGCCGGCACGACCGTCTCGACCGCGCGCAGGGTGATCTGCTCGGTCGCCGCGACCACGACCAGCGGCACGATCCACAGGAACGGGCTGCGGTAGGTGATCAGCAACAGCAGCGCGACCACGGCGGCGGTCACCGCGAGCAGGGTGATGTCGGCGCCCTCGAAGACCGAGGCGAGGTCGGCCGTGAAGGCGGGAGCGCCGGTCACCTCGACGGCGAGCCCGTCGGGCAGGGCGTCCAGCGCGGCGCGTACGTCGCTGACCTTCCCGGTGACCTCGTCCTGACCGCCGGCGGTGCTCAGCGGCACGGCGACCAGCGCCACCGTGCCGTCCGGGGAGATCTGCGGGGGGCTGACCCGCCCGCCCACCGCGAGGCTGCCCAGGTCACCGGTGCGGGCGGCGACGGCGCCCCGGTCGGCCTCGCTCAGCGCGCCGCCGTCGTCGCGGCTGACCACCACGATGGCCGGCTGGACCTCGCTGGACGGGAGCTGGTCCTGCAGGCGTTCCACCTGGGTCGACTGCCACTGCACGGACAGACCGCTGGCGGAGACCGGTGCCGGGTTGTCCGGGCGCGGCAACCCGAAGACGGCCGCGCCGACGACGATCGCGGCGGCCACGGTGAGCCAGGCGGCCAGCCGGCCGCGGGCGACTCTGGTGAAGACGGACATCAGTGACCTCATGGTGTTTCGAGCGCCGAGTATCTTGACTGTCGAGATTATCGCCGGCTGTTCTATGCTGCAACCGGAGGTCAAACGACGGGGAGAAGCGGCACGAGGTGACGACTCACGGCATGTACCGGCGGCGCGACACGCGCCGCGCACAACTGGTCGCGGAGATCACCAACAACCTTCGGCGGTACGCGGTCGACGCCCAGCAGGTCGGCCACGCCTTCGCCAACCTGCACGGGCTCAACCCGACCGACCTGCAGGCGCTGATCGCCGTGATGGACGCCGAGTTGCTCGGCGACCCGATCACCCCCGGGCGCCTCGGCGAGCAGCTCAACCTCTCCTCCGGCTCGGTCACCGCCCTGATCGACCGACTCGAACGGGCCGGGCACATCCGCCGGGACCGGGACACCGCCGACCGGCGCAAGGTGCTGCTGCACTACGCCGACCAGGGCGCCGCGCTCGCCATGGAGTTCTTCCGGCCGCTGGGCGCCCGTACCGACACGGTGATGGACCGGTTCAGCGAGGACGAGCTGGAGGTGGTGCAGCGGTTCATGGCGGCGATGAGCGAGTCGATCCGCACCCACCGCGACTCGGTGCGCGCCGCCCGGCCCGAGTCGCCCCGCCGTCCGACCGGCTGACCGTGCCGCGCCCGTTCGTCGCCCGGATGGCCGGCGCCGCGCTGCGGCTGCCGGCGACCCGCACCGGGCCGGTACGGGTCACCCGCGACATCCCGGTACGCGCCCGTGACGGCGTGGTGCTGCGCACCGACCACTACGCCCCGACCGCCGTCGACGCGCCGACCGTGCTGATCCGCACCCCGTACGGGCGGGGCGGCCCGCTACGGCTGCTCGGGCGCGTGCTCGCCGCGCGCGGCAAGCACGCCGTCATCCAGTCCTGCCGGGGCACCGGCGGATCCGGCGGCACCTTCGCTCCGCTGGTGCACGAGCGCGACGACGGGTTGGACACCCTCGACTGGCTGCGCCGCCAATCCTGGTGGGCAGGGGCTCTGGGCATGTTCGGGATCAGCTACCAGGGTTTCGCGCAGTGGGCGCTGGCCGCCGACGCCGGCGACGACCTGCGCGCCATGGTCGCGGTGGTCACCGCCTCGGCCACCCGGGACTCGACGTACGCGGGGGAGTCCTTCGCCCTGGACACGGTGCTGACCTGGGCGGAGCTGCTGCACGCGCAGACCGTGCCGTGGCTGGCCCGGCAGCGGGAGCTCAAGCGGGGGCAGCCCCGGCTGGCCGCCGCGTTGGAGCACCTGCCGCTGGCCGAGGCCGACCGGGTGGCCACCGGTGTGACCATCCCCTTCTTCCAGGAGTGGCTGCGCCACCACACCCCGGACGCCCCGTACTGGCGGACGCGGATCTTCGCCGACCGGGTCGCCCGCGTACGGGCACCGGTGCTGATGGTCACCGGCTGGCATGACATCTTCCTGCCCGCCCAGCTCGACGACCATGCCACGCTGCGCGCCGCCGGCGCCCGACCGCGCCTCGTGATCGGGCCCTGGACGCATGGCAGTCCCGGCCTGTTCGTCGCCGCCCTACGCGAGGGGCTGGCCTGGCTCGACACGCACCTGACCCCGGGTGATCGCCGTCCGGACGGGTCGACGGCGGCGGTCCGGCTGTACGTGGGGGGCCGCGGCGGCGGCTGGCGGGACCTGCCGGACTGGCCGCCACCCGCGACGGACACCGCGTGGCACCTGCATCCGGGCGGGGAGCTGGCGACACGTCCAGCGGTGCCGTCGACGCCGGACGAGTTCCGCTACGACCCGGCCGATCCCACCCCTTCCCTGGGTGGGCCGCTGCTCGTCGCGCAGCGCGCCGGCGCGGTGGACAACCGGCGCGTCGAGGCCCGCCCCGACGTGCTCACGTACACAAGCGCCCCGCTGACCCGGCCGATGGAGGTCACCGGGCCGGTACGGGCCGACATCCACGTGCGCGGCGAGCTGCCGTACCTGGATGTCTTCGTGCGACTGTGCGATGTGGACCGCCGGGGTCGGTCCTGGAACATCTGCGACGGGCTGGTCCGGGTCGCGCCCGACCGGTTTCCGGCCGACCCGTCCGGCGTGCTGCGGGTGCCGGTGCCGCTCTGGCCGACCGCGCACCGGTTCGCCGTCGGGCACCGGCTGCGGTTGCAGGTCACCGGAGGCGCCCACCCGCGCTGGGCGCGCAACCCGGGCAGCGGTGAATCCCTCGGTACGGCGGCTACGCTGCGTGCCGGATGGCAGCAGGTCTTTCATGACCCCGAACGTCCCTCCGCGCTGATACTTCCGGTCGTCCACTCTGGCTCCATGCGCTCTTAAGCTCCTGAGCTGGGCATTCATCCGAATAGCGGGCTATGGTTGGGTCAACGCCCGGCGCCGTGCACCAGTAGGCCGGGCTCGTCCGCAAGCCCGCACCGCGTACGCGGTGTGACGCCGTGTCCGGCCCCCGTCCATTCGGAAAGGGGGACCCCATGACCCGGGCCCCGGCGAACCTGTTGGCCCTTCGAACCCTGCTGCTCGCCCACCTCGACAACGCCCCCGGACCGGACGATCTGGAGCCGGCGGAGGTCGGCATCGTCGGCGACCCGGCCCACCGGGGCGGGTACCACTGTGGATCCGACCGGGTGGTCACCAACGACTACTCGGTGGTGGAGTCACCCCGGGACCGGGCCGGCCTGACCCTCGACGCCGCGGCGCTGGATGTCGGCGGTTTCGAGGTCAGGTCCGCCGGCGGCACGCACACCCTGGCCAGCTTCTCGATCTGGTGTGTGGGGCAGTGCGCCGCGAACGCGGCGGACACCCGGGACATCCGCGAGATCATCTACAGCCCCGACGGTACGACCGTGAAGCGGTGGGACCGGCTCGGCAGGCGCACCAGTGGCGACAGCTCGCACCGCTGGCACACCCACTTCAGCTTCTTCCGTGACGCGATCAAGGCGGGCCGTGACCAGCGGCCGCTGTTCCGCCGTTACCTCAGCTCCATCGGCCTCCTGGAGGAGAACGACATGACCCCCGAAGAGCACAACTGGCTTGCCACCGTCCACCGGAACCTGACCGTGCTGGACGGCCGCAACCCGATCGGCCAGATCTACACCCGGATGGCGCTGGGCGAGGACGCCACCGCCACCAACTACGTTCCGGCGCACCCGACGCTCAAGACGCTCGGCGCGCAGTTGACCGCCCTGCAGTCCGCGCTGGCCGCGGTGGCGGGCCGGGACTTCACCGACGAGCCCGCCATCATCCAGGGTGTGCTGGCCGGGCTGACCCCGGAGCGGATCGCCGCGGCCATCCCGCCCACGATGGCCAAGCAGGTGGCCGACGAGTTGGCGCGCCGCCTGGTGGCCTGATTCACTCATCCGCAACAGCTCTTGGGCAAGGACTATTGCGCAAGAGTTGTTGCGGGTGTCAGGCTGGGTCGCATGGAGATCCCAGACGTACGCCAGGTCACCGACTCGCGGGTCCTCGCGGCCATGGCCCATCCGCTGCGCCGCCGGCTGATGGACGTTCTCAAGGTCCACGGGCCGTCCACTGTCGGCATGCTCGCCGAACGCACCGACCAGGCACCCGCCAACGTCAGCCACCACCTCAAGGTCCTCGCCGCCGGTGAACTGGTCACCGAGGCTCCCGAGCTGGCCCGCGACCGACGCGAGCGGTGGTGGCGGCTGGTCACCCGGGGAGTGCGCTGGTCCAGCAGCGACTTCGACGCCGACCCGGGCGCCCGGGCCGTCGCCGACGCGGCCGTCTCACTCAACCTCGACCGGCACGTCGCCCTGGCCCGGGCCTGGCACGCCGCCGACGAGTCGACTCAGGCCCTCTGGCACGACGGCCCGTTCTCCGCCGACAAGTGGCTGCACCTCACCCCCGACGAACTGGCCGAGCTGAGCCGCGAAGTGATCGACCTGCTGGCCCGCTGGGCCGACCGGCCGCTGCTCGACGACGGTCGCGACCGGCAGCCCGTGTTCGTGTTCGCCCACGGCATTCCGGCCCGGCCGTGACCGCGACCACCCACTCCGGCCCCAGCCGCGCCCGAGCACGCGGCGGGCTGCTGCGGCACCGGGACTTCCGGCTGCTCTGGGCCGGCCAGACCGTCAGCAGCATCGGCAGCAACGTCACCACGGTGGCACTGCCGCTGGTCGCCGTGGCCGTCCTCGACGCCGGCACGTTCCAGGTGGCGGTGCTCACCGCCGCGGCCTGGCTACCGTGGCTGCTGATCGGCCTCCCGGCCGGCGCGTGGGTGGACCGACTGCCACGCCGGCCGGTGATGGTGATCTGCGACCTGCTCTGCGCGCTGGCCTTCCTCAGCGTGCCCCTCGCCGCCGCGCTCGACCGGCTCACCGTCGGGCACCTGCTGCTCGTCGCACTCGGCGCCGGCGCCGCGCGGGTCTTCTTCGAAACCGCCGACCAGGTCTACCTGCCCGTCGTGCTGCGGCCCGAGCAACTGCCCGAGGGCAACGCGAAGCTCCAGGCCACCCAGACCGTCAGCTACGTCGTCGGGCCGGGTCTCGCCGGCCTGATCGCCCAGCTCACCGGGGCCGTCGCCGCACTGCTGCTGGACGCCGTCACATTCCTGCTCTCCGCGGCCTTCCTGCTGCGCATCCGCACCGTCGAGCCACGCGCCGGCCGTACCGACCGCTCCCGGTCGCTGCGCCGCGACATCGCCGAGGGGCTGCGCTTCGTCATCCGCGACCCGTACCTGCGGGTGCTCACGGTCTTCGGCGCGGCCAGCAACATCGGACTCACCGGCTACCAGGCCGTCCTGGTGGTCTTCCTGGTCCGCGAGTTGCGACTCGCGCCCGGCATGGTGGGCGCCCTGGTCGCGGTCATGAGCGTCGGAGGGATCGTCGGCGCGCTGCTGGCCACCACACTGGCACGGCGCTGCGGCACCGCACGGGCCATGCTGATCGGGGCGGCCCTGACCGGCCCGCCCGCGCTGCTCATCCCACTGGCCGCACCCGGCGTGGGCCTGATCTGGCCCGCGCTCGGCGGAGTGCTGATCGGTCTCGGAGTGGCCGTCGGCAACGTGGTCAAGGGCGCCTTCCGACAGACGTACACCCCGCACCACCTGCTCGGCCGCGTGACCGTGAGCATGCATCTGCTCAACTTCGGCGCCATCCCGCTGGCGGCCCTGCTGGCCGGTGCGGTCGGCGCGCGCTACGGCGTCGGGACAGCGATCACGGCGATGACCGCCTGGCTGGCCCTCACGCCGACGATTCTGTTGATTGGACCGCTCCGGCGGCGGCGGGACCTGCCCGCCGCCCCGGCGGCGTCTTGAGTGCGCTGCGACGGCGGCCGGAGACCCGACCGCCGTCACCGGCACGGAGCTACATCGGGCGGACGTTGTCCGCCTGCGGACCCTTCTGCCCCTGGGTCACCTCGAACTCGACCTTCTGGCCCTCGTTGAGCTCCCGGTAGCCGCTCGTCGCGATGGCGGAGTAGTGGACGAACACGTCCGGCCCTCCACCGTCCTGCTCGATGAAGCCGAAGCCCTTTTCCGAGTTGAACCACTTAACCGTGCCGGTTGCCATGCATCTCTCCCTGTTCAAAGCGGCTGACCCTCGGCCGTTGGCCGGTGATCGCCCGTACCTGTCCGACAGTAACGGGCAAACCCCCGATCCGCCGGCCGAAGTGCCGTAGGTCTTTGCGCGAAGTCGGGTGAACTCTGCGCGGCGGCACGTGAAACACGCCCCGCCGACCCTCCGCTGGGGCATGCTTGCGCCGATGAAGGGTGCCACAGCCGCCGCGCTGTCCGTGCTGGAGCGCGAGATCGACGCTCCCGGCACCGGCCTGGACCGGCTCCGGCTCGTGCCCACCCCCTTCGTCCCGGAGGTACGACTGCACCTCGCCGAGGACGCGATCGTCTGGTGGGCCCGGATGGAGGCGGCTGCCGGGCACGCCCTCCCGCCGCCCTACTGGGCCTCCGTCTGGGCCGGTGGTCAGGCCCTGGCCCGCCACCTGCTGGACCACCCCGAACTCGTCGCCGGCCGGCGGGTGCTCGACCTCGCCGCCGGATCGGGCCTGGTGGCCATCGCCGCCGCGGTGTCCGGCGCCGCGCGGGTGGTCGCCAACGACATCGACCCGTACGCCGTGGCCGCCGTCACCATCAACGCGCGGGTCAACCAGGTCGACGTCGACACCACAGGGGACGACCTGCTCGACCAGGCCGGCGCGGAGGCGGACCTGGTGGTCGCCGGAGACGTCTTCTACAGCCGCGCCCTGGCCGAGCGGGTGCTGCCGTTCCTGCAACGGGCCGCCGCCGGCGGTGCCGAGGTCCTGGTCGGCGACCCCGACCGGGGGCACCTGCCCGAGGACCGCTTGACGGTGCTGGCCGACTACCCGGTGCCCACCACCGAACCGTCGGTCGACTCGTCACTACGCCAGGTGCTGGTGCTGCGACCGGTCTGACGCCGAGGCCGCCTCAGGGGCGACCCCGAGGCCGATACCAGGGGACGCTGGGGGACGCGACCGGATGTCAACGGTGGCGGGTCGGCCATAGCGTACGGGACATGACGCAATGGCTTGCCCAGGTCGGAGAGCTGCCCATCCTGCTGCTGATGGGGGCGCTCGGGGTCGTCATGCTCTTCGACGCCGTACCTCTGCTCGGCGTCCTCATCCCCGGCGACGTGGCGATCCTCGCCGCGGTCGGGGTGGGCCGCCCCACCACCGGGCTCGCCACCTTCGCCGCGGTGCTCGCCGGGTGTCTCGCCGGCTGGTCGTTGAGTTTCCTCGTCGGCCGCCGGTACGCCGAACGGCTGCGTCACAGCCGGGTCGGCGACTGGATCGGCGAGGCCCGCTGGAGCGCGGCGGAGGGGATCCTGCGTCGCGGCGGTGGCCGGATGATTGTCGTCGCGCCGTTCCTGCCGGTGTTCAACGCGCTGCTGCCGCTGGCCGCCGGTGGACTGCGCATGTCGTACCGCAGGTTCCTCGGCTGCGCGACCGTCGGCGCTGCCGCCTGGGCCGGTCTCTACCTCGCGCTGGGCACCGCGTCGCGGTCCCTGGCCGGCCTGCTCCCCGGCGAGCCGAGCCCCCTGCTGGTCACGATGGGGGTGGGTCTGGTGCTGGCCTCGGTCGTGCTGCTGGGTGCGCGGCGTCGGTTGTTCGCTGTCGCTGAGCCGTCGGTTGCGGTGGGGGGCGGGGGCCTGCCGTGCGCGGCTCCAGGCGGTCAGGCTTGATCCCTGCGCCAGGCACGGCAGGCCCCCGCCCCGTCGTGGTGGCGGCTCGTCCGGTGGTTCCGCGCCCTACCGACCGGGTTGTCGACCTTGTAAAGCCGTTACCAGCCTCGGGCTCGCCACTGGGGGAGGGCCGGGCGTTCGGCTCCCAGGGTGCTGTCCTTGCCGTGGCCGGGGTAGAACCAGGTGTCGTCCGGAAGCTTGTCGAACACCTTGTGCTCGACGTCGTCGATCAGGGCGGCGAAGCGCTCCGGGTCCTTGTCGGTGTTGCCGACACCACCGGGAAAGAGGCTGTCACCGGTGAAGAGGTGCGGGGTGCCGGTCGGATCGCGGTAGAGCAGCGCGATCGAGCCCGGGGTGTGCCCCTTGATGTGGATGACCTCCAACGCGCAGTCGCCGACCGGCACGGTGTCGCCGTCGGCGAGCCGCTCCGCCTCGATCGGCAGCCCCGCCGCGTCGTCGGCGTGCACCAGCGCCCGCGCGCCGGTCTTCGCCACCACCTCCTCCAGCGCCACCCAGTGGTCCATGTGCTGGTGGGTGGTCACCACGGCGGTCAGCCCACCGTCACCGATCAGCTCCAGCAGCCGGGGTGCCTCGTTGGCGGCGTCGATCAGCACCTGGTCGCCGGTGCCCGTGCAGCGCAGCAGGTAGGCGTTGTTGTCCATCGGACCCACCGACAGCTTGCTGATGGTGAGCCCGTCCAGCTCTCGTACCGCCGGTGCGCCACCCTGGGTGACATCTCCGCTGTAGGTCATGAGGTTTCTATATCCATTCCGGTGGAGTAGGCAGGGGACCGTCGGGGGTGACGGAGAGCGTGTCGCCGCCGCCGCGGCCGATCAACCAGGCGGCGAGGTCGGGGGCGGGACCGGAGACGACCGGGGCGTCGGCCCGGTCGCCCATGACCACCTCGTGCCGGCTCCCGTCGACGCGGAGCACCAGCGACTGCGGTGTCGCCCCCGTCGCGTGATGGCTGGCAGCCTCCCGCAGCAGTCGGTGGGTGAACGTCTCCGACCAGTCGGCGGGGCCGTAACCGGCGGCCAGATCGAGATGGTGCACCTCGATCTCCCGCAGACGGCCCCAGACGAGCAGCGCGGCCGGCCACGGGCCCCGTCGCGCCTGCACCGTCGCCGCCCACGCCTCGACCGGCATCGCCGCGACCGACTCGGCGAACAGGTCCGCGGTCCGCCGGAGGTCGTCCAGGTGCTCGGCGGGTGGCCGGCCCGAGCCGGTCTCGATATCCGTCGTACGGGCCGCCAGGGAGGCGTACATCGGCACCGACTCGCCGGTGCGGGCCGAGGTGAGCAGGTTGACGAAGCCGTCGGCGTTGCGCGCCAGGTGGGCCAGCACGTGCCCGCGCGTCCAGCCCGGCAGCAGCGAGGCGCCCGCCAGGTCGGCGGCGTCGAAGGAGGCCGCGGTGCGCAGCAACCGATCGGTGGCGGCGTCCACCTCACCCATCAGCAGCAGCGGATCCGTGGTCACCCGTAGACCCTAACGGTGAACCGGTCACACCGTCGTCGGGGAAATCGCTTTCGGCGCGTCGGCGCGCGACCTACCGTCAGCGGCAGATGCGGCACCGGGACGTCGGACGGAGGTGGTGATCATGCCGGACGTGGCACGCGTGTACCGCCATCACCAGCTTCGACACCGATGAGGATGCCATGACGATCGATCTGACCGCCCTCGGCTGGGACGCCGAGCGCGCGGCGTACGCCGCTTCCCGGGCTGAGTGCCGACCGGGCCGGGTGGCCCGGGCGGACCGGGGAGTCTGCACGGTGCTCAGCGCGTCCGGCCCAGTCCGGGCCAGCCTGGGCGGGACGGTGCTGGCCGCCGCCGCCCGGGACCCCTCCGCGCTGCCCTGTGCGGGCGACTGGGTGCTGCTCGGGCACTGGCCCGACGGCCGGGTCACCGTGGAGGCGGTGCTGCCGCGACGGACCGCGCTGATCCGCCGTACCGCCGGCAAGGACGCCAGCGGCCAGGTGCTCGCCACCAACCTCGACACGGCCGCCGTCGTCGAGCCGGTGCACCCGGAGCCGGACGTCGGCCGGATCGAGCGACTGCTCTCCCTGGTGTACGGGTCCGGGGCGCGGCCGCTGGTCGTGCTGACCAAGGCCGACCTCGCGGCCGACCCGGCCGCGCTGGCCCGGCAGCTCGCCGCGGTCGCCCCCGGGGTGCCGGTGTTGCCGGTCAGCGCCGAGCGCGGCGCCGGGCTCGACCGGCTGCGCGGGGAGGTGGCGCCGGGCCGCACCCTCGGTCTGCTCGGGCCGTCCGGCGCCGGCAAGTCGAGCCTGGTCAACGCACTCGCCGGCGCGGTGATGATGCCGACGCAGGCGATCCGGCGGGTGGACGGCAAGGGGCGGCACACCACCACCTGGCGGGCACTCGTACCGATCCCCGGCGGCGGGGCGGTGATCGACACGCCCGGCGTGCGGGCGGTCGGCCTGCTCGACGGCGTGGCCGGGCTCGACCGGGCGTTCGCCGACATCGCCGGGTTGGCCGAGGGCTGCCGGTACGCCGACTGCGGGCACGACGGCGAGCCGGCGTGCGCCGTCCGGGATGCGCTGCGCAGCGGTGAGCTCTCCACCCGCCGGTGGGAGAGCTGGCGGCGGCTGCAGGGTGAGGTGGCCCACGAGAGTCGACGCCGGGAGGCGCGGCTGGCCGCCGAGCGGCGTGGCGGATGGCGTTCGGCCCGACGGCGGGCGGCCCGTCCACCGGCGCCCGGCGGCTACTGACCCGGCGGCGTGGCGAGGGCTCGCGGGGCGCGGCCGACCGGGCTGAGCTGGGGAATGTGCGGGCGGGGGAAACTGTCGTACCTCGGGGCTAGAGTTGCCGAGGCGCGTTTTCCGCGCCCGCACGACCGCTCAGAATCACTCCAGAGCGGGACAGATCCTCCGCTTCGTCTTCTCCCGGGAGTACACGCACCGTGGCCGACCGACTGATCATCCGTGGCGCGCGCGAGCACAACCTGCGTGACGTCAGTCTCGACCTGCCCCGGGACGCGCTCATCGTGTTCACCGGGCTGTCCGGGTCGGGCAAGTCGAGCCTGGCCTTCGACACGATCTTCGCCGAGGGGCAGCGCCGCTACGTCGAGTCGCTCTCGTCGTACGCCCGGCAGTTCCTCGGTCAGATGGACAAGCCCGACGTCGACTTCATCGAGGGGCTGAGCCCGGCCGTCTCGATCGACCAGAAGTCCACCTCGCGCAACCCGCGTTCGACAGTGGGCACCATCACCGAGGTCTACGACTACCTGCGCCTGCTGTACGCCCGCATCGGCGAGCCGCACTGCCCGGTCTGCGGTGAGCGGATCTCCCGGCAGAGCCCGCAGCAGATCGTCGACCGGGTCCTCGCGATGGCCGAGGGCACCAAGTTCATGGTGCTCGCCCCGGTCATCCGCGGTCGCAAGGGCGAGTACGTCGACCTCTTCGCCGAGTTGCAGGCCAAGGGCTACGCCCGCGCCCGCGTGGACGGTGTGGTGCACCCGCTGACCGAGCCGCCGAAGCTCAAGAAGCAGGAGAAGCACACCATCGAGGTGGTGATCGACCGGCTCACCGTGAAGCCGAGCGCCAAGCAGCGGCTGACCGACTCGGTCGAGGCCGCGCTGGGCCTGTCCAGCGGCCTGGTGCTGCTCGACTTCGTCGACCTCCCGGAGGACGACCCGGACCGCGAGCGCCGCTACTCCGAGCACCTGGCCTGCCCCAACGACCACCCGCTCGCCATCGAGGATCTCGAGCCCCGGGTCTTCTCCTTCAACGCGCCGTACGGCGCCTGCCCGGAGTGCACCGGCCTGGGCACCAAGAAGGAGGTCGACCCGGAGCTGCTGGTCCCCGACCCGGAGCGATCCCTGCGCGAGGGCGCCATCCAGCCCTGGTCCACCGGGCACAACCTCGAATACTTCCTGCGCCTGCTGGAGGCGCTCGGCGAGGCGCAGCACTTCGACGTCGACACCCCGTGGCGGGCGCTGCCGGCGCGGGCGCAGAAGACGATCCTGCACGGCTCCGACGACCAGGTGCACGTGCGCTACCGCAACAAGTACGGCCGCGAGCGCTCCTACTACACCGGCTTCGAGGGTGTGGTGCAGTGGATCGAGCGCCGGCACTCCGACACCGAGTCCGAGTGGTCCCGCGACAAGTACGAGGGCTACATGCGCGACGTGCCGTGCGCGGCCTGCGGCGGCGCCCGGCTCAAGCCCGAGGTGCTCGCCGTCACGCTGGCCGGCAAGAGCATCGCCGAGGTCTGCAACCTGTCCGTGGGGGAGTGCGCCGACCTGCTCGCCGGCATCGAGCTGACCGACCGGCAGAAGATGATCGCCGAGCGGGTCCTCAAGGAGATCAACGCCCGGCTGCGGTTCCTGCTCGACGTCGGCCTCGACTACCTGTCCCTGGACCGGCCGGCCGGCACCCTGTCCGGCGGCGAGGCGCAGCGCATCCGGCTGGCCACCCAGATCGGCTCCGGCCTGGTGGGCGTGCTCTACGTGCTCGACGAGCCGTCGATCGGCCTGCACCAGCGCGACAACCATCGGCTCATCGAGACCCTGATCCGGCTGCGCGGGCTCGGCAACACGCTGATCGTGGTCGAGCACGACGAGGACACCATCCGTACCGCCGACTGGATCGTCGACATCGGGCCCGGCGCGGGTGAGCACGGCGGCAAGATCGTGCACAGCGGCTCGGTGCCGGCGCTGTTGAAGAACAAGGAGTCGATCACCGGGGCGTACCTGTCGGGTCGCCGGTCGATCCCGACGCCGACCGGCCGCCGTCCGCAGGATCCGGCCCGGGAGTTGGTGGTGCACGGCGCGCGGGAGCACAACCTGCGCAACCTGACCGTCTCGTTCCCGCTGGGCCAGCTGATCGCCGTCACCGGGGTCAGCGGCTCGGGCAAGTCGACGCTTGTCAACGACATCCTCTACGCCGTCCTGGCCAACCAGATCAACGGCGCCCGGCTGGTGCCGGGCCGGCACACCCGGGTCTCCGGCCTGGAGCACGTGGACAAGGTCGTCGGGGTGGACCAGTCGCCGATCGGTCGGACGCCGCGCTCCAACCCGGCCACCTACACCGGTGTCTGGGACCACGTCCGCAAGCTCTTCGCCGAGACCACCGAGGCCAAGGTCCGGGGGTACGGGCCGGGCCGGTTCTCGTTCAACGTCAAGGGCGGTCGCTGCGAGGCGTGCTCCGGCGACGGCACCATCAAGATCGAGATGAACTTCCTGCCCGACGTGTACGTCCCCTGCGAGGTCTGCAAGGGCGCCCGGTACAACCGGGAGACCCTTGAGGTGCACTACAAGGGCAAGACCGTCTCGGACGTGCTGGAGATGCCGATCGAGGAGGCCGCCGAGTTCTTCTCCGCCATCCCGGCCATCCACCGGCACCTCAAGACCCTGGTCGACGTCGGCCTGGGCTACGTACGCCTCGGCCAGCCCGCGCCGACGCTCTCGGGCGGCGAGGCGCAGCGGGTCAAGCTCGCGTCCGAGCTGCAGAAGCGCTCCACCGGGCGGACGGTCTACGTGCTCGACGAGCCGACCACCGGCCTGCACTTCGAGGACATCCGCAAGCTGTTGATGGTGCTGGAGGGGCTGGTCGACAAGGGCAACACGGTGATCACCATCGAGCACAACCTCGACGTGATCAAGACCGCGGACTGGCTGATCGACATGGGTCCCGAGGGCGGCCACCGGGGCGGCACCGTGCTCGCCACCGGCACCCCCGAGGAGGTCGCCGAGGTGGCCGAGAGCCACACCGGCGAGTTCCTGCGCCAGGTGCTCAAGCTCGACGGCGAGGCCAAGGGCGCGGCTGCCGCCACCACCCGGGCCGCCAAGGCCAACGGTGTGACGAAGGCACGGGCCAGCCGCAAGGTGCCGGCCGCCGCGCGCTGACCCCGGCCGGGCTTGGTCGGTTTTGTCCGGGGCGGGTCCGGTCGGGCCCGCCCCGTCCGCATTTCCCGGGTCGGGCAGGCGGCGGCGTGAACCATCCGGCACAGTTGCCCGTGTCAAGAAGTGCGGCCGGCTTTCGACCCGGCGCTGTGGGCAAGAGAGAGGCGAGGCATGAGTGACGATCAGGCGCTGACCGGTCCGGGTACGCAGACCCGTCGAGCCCTGCTCACCGGCGTCGGGGCGGTCGGCGCGGCCGTCGTCCTGGCCGGCTGCGGCAGCGACGCCGGTGGCGAGGGCGCTGCCCCGACCAGCGGCGGCCCGGCGGTGCCCAGCACCGGCGACGCCGGCGGCGGCGATCGGCAGAATGCCCAGTCGCTGGCCACCACCGCCGACATCCCGGTCGGAGGCGGCAAGGTCCTCGCCACCGAAGGTGTGGTCATCACCCAGCCCACGGCGGGCCAGTTCAAGGGCTTCAGCCCGATCTGTACGCACCAGAACTGCCCGGTGACGAACGTCGACGGCGGCACCATCAACTGCACCTGCCACAACAGCAAGTTCTCGATCGAGGACGGCTCGGTGAAGGCCGGCCCGGCCACCAAGCCGCTGCCGCCCAGGGACATCAAGGTCACCGGCGACCAGATCTCCCTCGCCTGACCGGCCGCGCCCCCGGCAGGACGCCGCCGCTTGATCGACCCGCCCTCCGGGAACCCGAGTCGATCAAGCGGTTGCGGTGGCCTGTCGGGGGCGCGGACTAGGCTTGTCGGTGTGGCTGACCCCTCGACCTACCGCCCCGCACCCGGCACCATCCCGGAGCTACCGGGGGTCTACCGCTTTCGTGACGGCACCGGCCGGGTGATCTACGTCGGTAAGGCGCGAAACCTGCGCAGCCGGCTCAACTCCTACTTCGGCGACGTGTGGAACCTGCACGAGCGCACCCGGCAGATGGTCACCACCGCCGAGTCGGTGGACTGGATCACCGTCGGCACCGAGGTCGAGGCGCTCCAGCAGGAGTTCACCTGGATCAAGCAGTACGACCCCCGGTTCAACGTCCGCTACCGCGACGACAAGTCGTACCCGTACCTGGCCGTCACCCTCGACGAGAAGTACCCCCGGCTACAGGTGATGCGCGGCGCCAAGCGCAAGGGGGTGCGCTACTTCGGTCCGTACTCGCATGCCTGGGCCATCCGGGAGACCCTCGACCTGCTGCTGCGGGTGTTCCCCGCCCGGACCTGCTCCGCCGGGGTGTTCAAGCGGGCCGGCCAGGTCGGCCGTCCCTGCCTGCTCGGCTACATCGGCAAATGCTCCGCGCCGTGCGTCGGCACCGTCTCCGCCGACGAACACCGCGCCATCGTGGACGGCTTCTGCGACTTCATGGCCGGACGCACCGACACCATGGTCCGCAAGCTCGAACGCGAGATGACCGAGGCGAGCGAGCAACTGGAGTTCGAGCGGGCCGCCCGACTACGCGACGACGTGGCCGCGCTGCGCCGGGCCATGGAGAAGCAGACAGTGGTGCTGGGCGACGGCACCGACGCCGACGTGGTCGCGTTCGCCGACGACCCCCTCGAGGCGGCCGTGCAGGTCTTCCACGTCCGCGACGGCCGGGTCCGCGGCCAGCGCGGCTGGGTGGTCGAGAAGACCGAGGACCTGACCACCGGAGACCTCGTCCACCACTTCTGCACCCAGGTGTACGGCGGCGAACACGGCGAGGGCGACGTGCCCCGCGAGCTGCTGGTGCCCGAGCTGCCCGCCGACGCCGACGCCCTCGCGGAATGGCTCAGCACCCACCGGGGCAGCCGGGTGTCGCTGCGGGTGCCGCAGCGCGGCGACAAGCGCTCACTCATGGAGACGGTCGAGCGCAACGCCAAGGACGCGCTGGCCCGGCACAAACTCAAGCGGTCCGGTGACCTGACCACCCGGGGCAAGGCCCTGGACGAGATCAGCGAGGCGCTGGGCATGCGCACCTCGCCGCTGCGCATCGAGTGCTTCGACATCTCCCAGATCCAGGGCACCGACGTCGTGGCCAGCATGGTGGTCTTCGAGGACGGGCTGCCCCGCAAGAGTGAGTACCGGCGGTTCATCGTCCGAGGCGCCACCGACGACCTCTCCGCGATGTCCGAGGTGCTGCGCCGCCGCTTCGCCCGCTACCTGGACTCGCGGGCCGAGACGGGCGAGGTGGGGGTGGAGTCGGCCGACGACCCGGCCGCCCCGGGAGGCGCCGTCGATCCGCAGGTGGGCATCCTCATCGACCCGACCACCGGGCGGCCGCGCAAATTCGCGTACCCCCCGCAGTTGGTGGTCGTCGACGGCGGCGCACCGCAGGTCGCGGCCGCCGCCCAGGCCCTCGCCGACCTGGGCATCGACGACGTGGCGCTGTGCGGACTGGCCAAGCGGCTGGAGGAGGTGTGGCTCCCCGACGACGAGTTCCCGGTCATCCTGCCCCGCACCTCCGAAGGGCTCTACCTGCTGCAACGGGTCCGCGATGAGGCGCACCGCTTCGCCATCACCTTCCACCGGCAACGCCGCTCCAAGCGGATGACCGAATCGGCACTGGACCACGTACCCGGCCTGGGCGAGGTGCGGCGCAAGGCGCTGCTGCGGCACTTCGGGTCGCTCAAGCGGCTGTCCGCCGCCACCGTGGACGAGATCACCGAGGTGCCCGGCCTGGGCCGTCGCACCGCCGAGGCGATCCTGGCCGCCCTCGACAAGGGCGATCGCGCCGACGAAGGCGCGGGGGCCACCCCCGGCACGTAAACGCCGCCCTCTCCTGCTCGACCCTTGTCGTGGTGGCCTCGTGATCGGCCTGTTTCCGGGTTTCAGCGTGATCTGGCGCGTGCAGCGGCGGAGCCGCCGTGGACGCGCTTCGTGGTCGCGCGAGGTGGCGCATGGTCTCGCATGATCGTGCTTGTATGTCGCATTCGGCCCTGGGCCGCTCTCGAGCCACCCGCTACTGCCGTCTGCTCCGGCCCCGCCATCCCCGCCCGGGTGGGCGCAGCTTCAGGGAAGTTGCTGCCTCAGGCGGCAGCAAGGCAGCAGTTTCCCCGACGCTGTGTGGATCTTGGAGGTCGTGTCGTGTGGTGGGGTCCGGGCGGAGATGTCCGGATCCGTCCGAGGCCGAGGGGGGGACGTGTCGCATCGAGCTGAGACCGGGTGGGACGTGTTCGGATCGGGCCGGGTTCGAATGGGCGCCGTGTCGGATTCGGGCTGCGTCTGGCTGTGGGTGTGTCCGGCGGTGTGCGGTTTGTGCCGTGGGCGGGGCCACTCCGGTGGCGGAATCGGGGGCCGGGCGGGGTCGTTATACCTGGCACGCGGCTTGAACCGAGTCGGTGGAATGCGCCGCCGGCCGGGTTGGTTACATCCCCCGCACGGCCGAGCCCCACGAGGCTGACAGCGCGGTGGAATGATCCGCCGCCGCCGGCCGTTGCACAGTCTCCCGATGCCGGCCCCCTCGCAGGGGCTGCCGGGTGCAGAACTTTTCCCCCGAACATCCGCGCCGCCGCCGTGATCCCCCCTTTTGCGGTGGTGCGGTATCCCCCGATATGCAGAGGAGCACGCCATCATGCGTACCGATCTGATGCGTAAGACCGCTCTGACCGCTGCTGGGCTCGCGTTCGCCGGTGGTGCCATCGCCGGTCCGGTGACCGCCGCGTACGCGATGTCGGACGCCAAGCCGGCTTCGCAGACGCAGGCTGACCGTCAGAGCGGTGAGCGGGAGTTGGGTGTGCGTTACGAGGCGCAGCCGAACTTCTACTACTGCGGCCCGGCCGCGACCCGTAACGCCCTGAGTGTGCAGGGTAAGAACATCAACGTTGATGACATGGCCAAGGAGATGGGCACCACCGAGGCCGGCACCAACTCGATCAACGACATCACCCCGGTGCTGAACAAGGAGACCGGTAAGAGCGACGCCTACCACTCCGTGGAGATCTCCACCCCCACCGCGGACGGTAAGCAGACCGACAAGCTGCGCGCCGACATCGTCAAGACCGTCGACGACGGTCGGGCCGTGGTCGCGAACATCGCCGGCACCAGCACCGACGTCGACGGCAACGTCCACTCCTTCGAGGGCGGGCACTACATCAGCGTCGTCGGGTACCGCGACAACGGCCAGACGGTGAAGATCGCCGACTCGGCCAACCCCGACACCGCCTCCTACTGGATCAGCGTCGAGCACCTCGCGGACTGGATCGCCACCCGCGGCTACTCCACCAGCTGACCCACACCACCGAACACTGAAGGGCCGGACCCCACCACAGGGGTCCGGCCCTTCAACACATCCAGGTCATTCGCCGGCGAGGACGGCCAGGATCTGCTCGCCGTACTTGGCGAGTTTGTTCTCGCCGACACCACTGACCCGGGACAGCTCGGCGAGGGTGCCCGGCGCGTCGCTGGCGATCTGCCGGAGCGTGGCGTCGTGGAAGATCACGTACGCGGGGACGCCCTGTTCCTTGGCGGTGGTCGCCCGCCAGGCGCGCAGACGCTCGAAGACCGGTACGGCGGCCGGGGCCAGTTCGGCGACGACGGTGGCCGAGCCGCGGGGTTTCGACGAGCGGCTCGATGCCGGCCTCTCCGGTTCGCGGCGCATGGTGACGGTACGGCGGCGGCCCAGCACGTCGGCGCTCGCCTCGGTCAGGGCGAGGGTGCCGTAGTCGCCCTCCACGGCGAGCAGTCCTTCGGCGAGCAGTTGCCGGACCACGCCCCGCCATTCGGCCTCGCTCAACTCGGCGCCGATGCCGAAGACGGTAAGCGCGTCGTGACCGTACTGGCGGATCTTGTCGGTCTGTCTGCCGAGCAGGATGTCGATGCAGTGCCCGGCGCCGAACCGCTGGTTGCGTTCGCGGTCGAGGCGGAAGACTGTGGAGAGCAGCTTCTGGGCGGCGACAGTGCCGTCCCAGGACTCCGGTGGGGTGAGGCAGGTGTCGCAGTTGCCGCAGGCGGGCGTCGTCGTCTCGCCGAAGTATTCGAGCAGTTGGACGCGGCGACAGCGCACCGTCTCGCAGAGGGCGAGCATCGCGTCCAGGTGCGCGGCGAGGTTGCGGCGGTGCGCGACGTCACCGTCGGACGTCTCGATCATCTTGCGTTGCTGGACGACGTCCTGGAGCCCGTACGCCAGCCAGGCCGTGGACGGCAGCCCGTCGCGGCCGGCGCGGCCGGTCTCCTGGTAGTAGCCCTCCACCGACTTGGGCAGGTCGAGGTGGGCGACGAAGCGGACGTCGGGCTTGTCGATGCCCATGCCGAAGGCGATGGTGGCCACCATGACCAGGCCGTCCTCGCGCAGGAAGCGTTGCTGGTTGGCGGCGCGGGTGGCCGCGTCCAGGCCGGCGTGGTACGGCAGGGCGGCGATGCCGTTGGCGACGAGGAACTCGGCGGTCTTGTCCACCGAGGCGCGGGACAGGCAGTAGACGATGCCGGCGTCGCCGGGGTGCTCGTCGCGGAGCAGGGCCAGCAGTTGCTTGCGGGGCTCCCGCTTGGGCACGATCCGGTACTGGATGTTGGGCCGGTCGAAGCTGGCCACGAAGTGCCGTGCGTCGTCGAGCTTGAGGCGGGTGGCGATCTCGGTGCGGGTGGCGCTCGTCGCGGTAGCGGTCAGGGCGATCCGGGGGACCTGCGGCCAGCGCTCGTGCAGCATCGACAGCGCTAGGTAGTCGGGGCGGAAGTCGTGCCCCCACTGGGACACGCAGTGCGCCTCGTCGATCGCGAACAGGGAGATGCGACCCCGGTCCAGCAGGGCGAGGGTGGAGCGGACGCCGAGGGCCTCCGGGGCCAGGTAGAGCAGGTCCAGTTCGCCGGCGACGAACGCGGCCTCGACCCGGCGTCGGGCGTCGAGGGTCTGGGTCGAGTTGAGGAACCCGGCGCGGACGCCGACCGCGGTGAGCGCGTCGACCTGGTCCTGCATGAGCGCGATCAGCGGGGACACCACGACCGCGACGCCGTCGCGGACGAGGGCCGGGATCTGGTAGCACAGCGACTTGCCGCCACCGGTGGGCATCAGCACCAGTGCGTCCCCACCGCCGACCACATGGTCGATCACCTCCTGCTGGAAGCCGCGGAAGGCGTCGTACCCGAACACCCGGCGCAGCACCGGCAGCGCGTCCTCGGTCCGCAGATCGGTGGGGGAAGCCATCCGCGGAGTCTACGAGCCCACCCCGACACCGCACGCCCGGCGCACCCGAGCCGCGGGCGCGCCGCGTGACCCGTGCCGGGTGCCCGGCTCCCCGCCGCGCGGCGGGATAGAGTCGCTGATTGACCAATCGCGGCCGATGGCGGCCGCGGCGCCACGGGCTTGGGGGGACGTACGGGTGAGCGAGGCGCGCACAGCCGCAGACCGGGTCGACGCCCCGACGGGCGCCGACGGGCAGGCGACGGCCGAGTCGGAGACCACGCTGGTGGTGGTCACGGGGCTCTCCGGTGGCGGCCGCAGCACCGTGGCCCGCGCGTTGGAGAACGTCGGCTACTACGTGGTGGACAACCTGCCGCAGGCGTTGATGCTGGACATGGCCGAGTTGGCGTTCAAGGCCGGGGGAGCTGCCCGGCGTACGGCCATGGTGCTGGACGTGCGGTCGCGGGCCTTCTCCACGGACCTGGCCGGGGCGATCCGCGAGCTCAAGGAGCGCGGCTTCTCGCCCCGGGTGGTCTTCGTCGACGCCGACGACGAGGTGCTGATCCGGCGGTTCGAGAGTGTGCGCCGGTCGCACCCGTTGCAGGGCGAGGGGCGGCTGGCCGACGGCATCGCCGTGGAACGCGGGCTGCTGGAGGAGGCCCGCGACCAGGCCGACGTGATCATCGACACCAGTCACCTGAACGTCAACCAGCTCCGGCGGCGCATCGAGGAGCTGTTCGGCGGCGAGGACGCCCGCCGGCTGCGGGTGACCGTGCTGTCGTTCGGGTTCAAGTACGGCCTGCCGCCGGACGCCGACTTCGTGCTGGACGCCCGGTTCCTGCCCAATCCGTACTGGGTGCCGGAGCTGCGGGAGCACACCGGGCGGGAGGAGGCGGTCAGCGCGTACGTGCTGGGTCAGGAGGGCGCGGACGCCTTCGTCGCCTCGTACGCCGACCTGGTCAACGCGACCACCACGGGCTTCGAGCGGGAGGGCAAGCGGTACCTGACGGTCGCCGTGGGCTGCACCGGCGGCAAGCACCGAAGCGTGGCCATCGCCGAGGAGCTGGCCGGGCGGCTGCGCCAGTCCGGGTTGGCGGCCAACGCGCAGCACCGTGACCTGGGGCGGGAATGACGGCGCGTCGGGTGGTGGCGTTCGGTGGCGGGCACGGGCTGTCCGCGTCGCTGCGGGCGCTTCGCCACTGCGCTCCCGAACTCGACCTGGACATCACCGCGGTGGTGACGGTCGGCGACGACGGTGGGTCCAGTGGTCGGCTGCGCGCCGAGCGGGGTGGTCTGCCCCCGGGCGACCTGCGGCAGGCCCTGGTCGCGCTGGCCGGTGACCACCCGGCGACCCGGCGCAGCGCCGGGCTGTTCCAGCACCGCTTCGCCGCCGTTCCCGCGAACGACGCACCCGCGAACGACGTACCCCCACTCGGGGAGACCGACGCGGACCCGGCGGCGGCCCGCGCGGACGGGCTGGCCGGGCACGCGGTGGGCAACCTGGTGCTCTGCGGCCTCATGGAGCTGCTCGGCGACCCGGTGGCGGCGCTGGAACACGCCGGGGCGATGCTCGGCGCGGTCGGCCGGGTGCTGCCGATGTCCCGCCAGCCGGTGGGCATCGAGGCCCGGGTGCGCGGGGCGGACCCGGCCGCCCCCGACGAGGTGCGCACCGTACGCGGCCAGCACCAGGTGGCGGTCACCACCGGGCGGGTCGAGTCGCTGCGGCTCACCCCGGCCGCGCCGGCGGCCTGCGCGGAGGCCCTCGCGGCGATCGGCGCGGCGGACTGGTTGATCTTCGGACCGGGCAGTTGGTACACGAGCGTGCTTCCGCACCTGCTGGTGCCGCAGCTCGCCGACGCGATCGTGTCCAGCCCGGCCCGGCGGCTGGTCACCCTGAACCTCGCCGCCGAGAAGGAGACGCTCGGACTCTCCGTCGCCGATCATCTCGCGGCGCTGCGCTGGTACCTTCCCGAGCTCAAGGTGGATCTTGTGCTGGCCGACGCCAAGGCGGTGGGTGACCCCGAACCGGTCGAACGTGCGGCAGAATCGCTGGGTGCCCGCCTGGTCCTCGCCCCCGTCGCCGTCACCGACGGCACTCCCCGCCATGATCCGGCTGCCCTGGGCGCCGCGCTGGTGCCTGTCCTGGGTGCCGATCGTTAGACACGTACGTAATCTCCGGCGACACGCCGGAACAGGTCCGTGAGGGGACGCACAATGGCGATGACGGCTGCGGTCAAGGACGAGCTGAGTCGGGTCGACGTGCCCAAGCCCTGCTGTCGGCGGGCGGAGATGGCTGCGCTGCTGCGCTTCGCCGGTGGGCTGCACATCGTCTCCGGCCGCGTGGTGGTGGAGGCTGAGCTGGACACCGGGGCGGTGGCCCGCCGGCTGCGGCGGGAGATCGCCGAGGTCTACGGCTACCCCAGCGAGATCCACGTGCTGGCCTCCGGCGGCCTGCGCAAGGGCAGCCACTTCATCGTCCGGGTGGTCAAGGACGGCGAGGCCCTCGCCCGGCAGACCGGCCTGCTGGACGTGCGCGGACGCCCGGTGCGGGGGCTGCCCCCGCACGTCGTGGCCGCGAACGTCTGCTGCGCGGTGTCCGCGTGGCGGGGCGCGTTCATGGCGCACGGCTCGCTCACCGAGCCCGGCCGCTCCAGCGCACTGGAGATCACCTGCCCGGGTCCGGAGTCGGCGCTGGCGCTGGTCGGCGCGGCACGCCGCATCGGCATCACCGCGAAGAACCGCGAGGTACGCGGGGTGGACCGGGTGGTCGTCAAGGACGGTGACGCCATTGCGGCGCTGCTCACCCGCATCGGCGCGCACTCCAGCGTGCTGGCGTGGGAGGAGCGGCGGGTGCGCCGCGAGGTGCGGGCCACCGCCAACCGGCTGGCGAACTTCGACGACGCGAACCTGCGCCGCTCGGCGCGTGCGGCGGTGGCCGCCGCCGCGCGGGTGACCCGCGCACTGGAGATCCTCGCCGACGAGGCGCCCAACCACCTGACCGACGCCGGGCGGCTGCGCCTGGAGCACCGGCAGGCGTCCCTGGAGGAGTTGGGCGCGCTCGCCGACCCTCCGCTGACCAAGGACGCCATCGCCGGGCGGATCCGCCGGCTCCTGGCGCTGGCCGACAAGCGGGCCCGCGACCTCGGCATCCCGGATACGGAAGCAGCCGTCACGCCCGACATGCTCGTGGTCTGATAGGACGGTGGGGCCGCACGGTGCGCCCGGGAGCACGACCCGGCGCAGCGTGGTCTCGCACGCTCGGATAAGGTCGCTGAGTACGGCAAGGGGGCCGACACCCGGCACCTCTCGTCGTGCCCACCGCCTCGGGCGGTCAGGTCCTCAGACCGCGCGGCGGGGTGGCCGAGATGAACCGTCGACGGCCGGCTCCAAACGGTCGGCGCACACCATTCCCGCCGGCCCGTTGTCTGAAGCCGGCGGACCAGAACGCGAGGAGATGGGACCTGTGACCATCCGGGTTGGCATCAACGGCTTTGGCCGAATCGGCCGTAACTTCTTCCGGGCAGTGCTGGCGTCCGACGCCGACATCGAGGTCGTGGCGGTGAACGACCTGACCGACAACGGCACGCTCGCCCACCTGCTCAAGTACGACAGCATCCTCGGTCGCCTGCCGTACGAGGTGAAGGCCACCGCCGACGAGATCACCGTCGGCGGCAAGACCATCAAGGCGTACGCCGAGAAGGACCCGTCGAAGCTGCCGTGGGGCGAGGTCGGCGCCGACGTCGTCATCGAGTCGACCGGCTTCTTCACCGACGCCACCAAGGCGAAGGCGCACGTCGACGGCGGTGCCAAGAAGGTCATCATCTCCGCCCCGGCGAAGAACGAGGACGTCACCGTCGTCATGGGTGTCAACCACGACACCTACGACCCGGCGAAGCACACCATCATCTCCAACGCCTCGTGCACCACCAACTGCCTCGCCCCGATGGCGAAGGTCCTGCACGACACGTTCGGCATCCAGCACGGTCTGATGACGACGATCCACGCGTACACCCAGGACCAGAACCTGCAGGACGCGCCGCACTCGGACCTGCGTCGGGCCCGCGCCGCCGCGCTGAACATCGTGCCGACCTCCACCGGCGCCGCCAAGGCGATCGGCCTGGTCCTGCCGGACCTCAAGGGCAAGCTCGACGGGTACGCGCTGCGGGTGCCGATCCCGACCGGCTCGGTCACCGACCTCACCGTCAACGTGGGCCGTGAGACCACCGTGGACGAGGTCAACGCCGCGCTGAAGGCCGCCGCGGACGGCCCGCTCAAGGGCATCCTGGTCTACAACGAGGACCCGATCGTCTCCACCGACATCGTCACCGACCCGGCGTCGTGCATCTTCGACGCGCCGCTGACCAAGGTCGTCGGCAACCAGGTCAAGGTCGTCGGCTGGTACGACAACGAGTGGGGCTACTCCAACCGCCTGGTGGACCTCGTCAAGCTGGTGGGTTCCTCGCTGTGAGCATCCGGACCCTCGACGACCTGCTCGCCGAGGGGGTGTCGGGTCGGCGCGTGCTGGTGCGCGCCGACCTGAACGTCCCGCTCGACAAGCAGACCGGTGCCATCAGCGATGATGGCCGCATCCGCGCGGTGCTGCCGACGCTCGGCGCGCTGGTCGAGGCCGGCGCGAAGGTGGTCGTCTGCTCGCACCTGGGCCGCCCGAAGGGCACGCCGGACCCGCAGTTCAGCCTCCGTCCGGTCGCGGGGCGGCTCGGTGAGCTGCTCGGCGCGCCGGTGCACTTCGCCGACGACACCGTGGGTGACTCGGCCCGCTCCACAGTCGCCGGCCTGGCCGACGGTCAGGTCGCACTGCTGGAGAACCTGCGCTTCAACGCGGGGGAGACCAGCAAGGACGAGGCCGAGCGGGGCGCCTTCGCCGACCAGCTCGCCGCGTTCGGCGACGCGTACGTGGACGACGCGTTCGGCGCCGTGCACCGCAAGCACGCCAGCGTGTACGACGTGCCGGCCCGGCTGCCGCACGTGGCCGGCCGGCTGGTGCTGCGTGAGGTCGAGGTGCTCTCGAAGCTCACCGGCGGCCCGGAGCGGCCGTACGTGGTGGTGCTCGGCGGTTCCAAGGTCTCCGACAAGCTGGCGGTGATCGAGGCGCTGCTGCCGACTGTCGACCGGCTGCTCATCGGCGGCGGGATGTGCTTCACCTTCCTCAAGGCCCAGGGCCACGAGGTGGGCACCTCGCTGCTGGAGGAGGAGATGGTGGAGACCTGCCGCAACCTCCTGGAGCGCTCCGAGGGCAAGATCATGCTGCCGGTCGACGTGGTGGCCGCGACCGCCTTCTCCCCGGACGCCGATCACGACGTCTTCCGGGCCGACGGCATCCCGAGCCACCGGGTCGGGCTGGACATCGGCCCGGAAACGGTCGCCGGCTTCGCCGCCGCCCTGACCACCTCCGCATGTGGAGATCCCGGGAACGCGCGGACGATCTTCTGGAACGGGCCGATGGGCGTGTTCGAGATGCCGCCCTTCGCCGCGGGCACCCGGGGCGTCGCCGAGGCCATCGCCCACTCCGACGCGTTCAGCGTGGTCGGCGGCGGTGACTCGGCGGCCGCGATCCGGCTCCTCGGCCTGGACGAGAAGGCGTTCGGTCACATCTCCACCGGCGGCGGCGCCTCCCTGGAATACCTCGAGGGCAAGACCCTCCCCGGCATCGCGGCCCTGGAGAACTGAGCATGGCGAGCACGACCCGCCGGCCGTTGATGGCCGGCAACTGGAAGATGAACCTCAACCACCTCGAGGCCAACCTGCTGGTGCAGAAGCTGGCCGCGAGCCTCACCGAGAAGCAGCTCACCGAGGTCGAGACGGTCGTGCTGCCCCCCTTCACCGCCCTGCGCACCGTGCAGACGGCGGTGGACGGCGACAAGCTGCTGATCGGCTACGGCGGGCAGGACCTATCCCCGCACACGGCGGGCGCGTACACCGGGGACATCTCCGGCGTGATGCTCGCCAAGCTCGGCTGCACGTACGTGGTGGTCGGGCACTCCGAGCGGCGGGCCTACCACCACGAGGACGACGCGCTGGTCAACGCGAAGGTGAAGGCGGCGCTCACGCACGGCCTGACCCCGATCCTCTGCGTGGGGGAGGGGCTGGACGTGCGCGAGCAGGGCACCCACGTGGCGCACTGCGCCGACCAGCTCGACGGGGGCCTCGCCGGGCTCACCGCCGAGCAGGTGCGGCAGGTCGTCATCGCGTACGAGCCGGTCTGGGCGATCGGCACCGGCAAGACCGCGACGCCGGAGGACGCCCAGGAGGTCTGCGGCGCGGTCCGGAAGCGGTTGGCGGAGCGCTTCGACGCCGAGACCGCCGACGCGGTCCGTATCCTGTACGGCGGCTCGGTCAAGGCGTCGAACGTCGCCTCGATCATGGCGCAGCCGGACGTGGACGGCGGCCTGGTGGGCGGCGCCAGCCTGGACGCGGAGGAATTCGCGCAGATCTGCCGGTTCCCCGAGCACATCGCCCGCTGATCGCTCGCTATCCTTGACACCGCCCGTCCACCGGCCGGTGCCATCGTGCCCGACCTGTCCGGGCGAGGATCGCTACGAGAGGACTGCCCCCAGCCATGCCGATCTGGTTCGCATACACGTTGATCGTGTTGCTGGTCATCACGAGCGTTCTGCTCACCCTGCTGATCCTGCTGCACCGCGGTAAGGGCGGCGGACTGTCGAGCATGTTCGGCGGTGGCGTCAGCTCCAGCCTCGCCGGCTCCTCGGTGGCGGAGAAGAACCTGGATCGTTACACCGTTCTGGTGGGCGTCGTCTGGTTCGCCGCCATCGTCGGGCTCGGCCTCTGGCTCCGCCTCCAGATGAACAGCGGCGCCTGAGCAGGCTCGTAAAGTCGTACAATCTGCGCGCGGTCCGTCACTCGACGGGCCGCGCGCAGGCTTTTCTCCGCTGCACCGCGTCGCCCGCCGTCCACCCCCGAAGATGGCGGGTCCCCTCCGACGACAGGAGCGAGCAGCCGTGCCTAGTGGCAACGTCATCCGCGGCGCCCGGGTCGGGTCGTCGCCCGTCCGCCCGGACGAGCGACACCAACCCGCCCCCCGACAGGACGTCACCTACTGGTGCCGCAACGACCATCGGACCAGCATCCGGATCGCCGCGGACGTCGCGCCGCCGCCGCTGTGGGACTGTCCCCGGTGCGGGCTGCCCGCCGGCCAGGACGAGCAGAACCCGCCCGGCCGGGTCCGCGCCGAACCGTACAAGAGCCATCTGGCGTACGTGAAGGAGCGGCGCACCGCCGAGGAGGGGGAGGCGCTGTTGAACGAGGCGTTGGCCGCGCTGCGCCGCCGCCGAGGCGAGTAGCCGGCCGTCAGCGCAGGCTGCGGAGCCGGGCGGGCACGTCGGCTGCCGCGGCCCGGTCCAGCAGCCAGCGGGTACGGTCCACGCCGTGCACGCCCGCCGCCGGCAGCTGCACCGGCCCGGCGCCGGCAAGCGCCATGCCCACCGCGCGGGCCTTGTCGGCGCCGCCGGCGACCAACCAGACCTCCTCGGCCGTGTTGATCGCGGCGAGGGTGAGGGTGGTCCGCACCGGCGGGGGCTTCGGGCTGCCCCGCACCGCGCTGACCGGACGGGTGTCGTAGTGCACCGGATGCCCGGGGAAGACCGACGCGACGTGGCCGTCCTCGCCGACGCCCAGCATCAGCACGTCGAAGTGCGGCAGCGCGGCGTGCCCGGGTCGGGCGGCGCGCGCCAGCTCCTCGGCGTACGCGGCGGCGGCCGCCTCGGGGTCGTTGCCGGCCGGGCCGTCGGAGGCCGGCATGGGGTGTACCCGGTCCGGGTTCAACGGCACCACGTCCAGCAGGGCGGCCCGTGCCTGGGTCTCGTTGCGCTCCGGGTCGCCGGCGGGCAGGAACCGTTCGTCGCCCCACCACACGTCGACGCGGGACCAGTCCACCGCGTCGCGGGCCGGCAGCGTCGCGACCGCCCGGTACACGGCCGCGGCGACCCGGCCGCCGGTCAGGACCACCGACGCCTCACCACGGTCGGCCTGCGCGTCGAGCAGTTTCACAAGCAGCCGGGCCGCCACGGCCTGCGCCAGCAGGTCGGCGTCGGCGTGGACGGCGACACTCGCCTCACTCATGGGTTGTGCCTTCCCGACCGCTGAGCGGTCGCTGTCGCGTCGTAGTGCCCGGACGTACGCCCGGGAGGAGGTGTGGGGCGGGGCGCCCCCGAGGGTGCCGGGGCAGAGCCGGGGCGGTGCCCGGCCCTGCCCCGGGGCGGCTCAGCTCTCGCCGCTCGTACCGGCGTGCGCGGTGACCCCGGCCTCGGCGCGCTGCGCGGTGGCCGGGTCCTTCCAGACGTGCACCCGCTGCGGTGGACGCTGCTCCAGGCCGCGTAGCCCGACGGTCGCGCCGAGCGCCTCCGCGTACACCTGGTCGGCGTCCAGACGGCGCAGTTCCTCGGCCAGTTCGTCGCCGAGCGGGCGACGGACCAGCGGCAGGGTTCGGTCGTCCTGACCGGTCCGGCGGAAGACGGCGAGGCTGTCCTCCCGGGTCAACGTCAGCTGGTCACCGTTGGCGCAGGTCAACTGCACCTCCCGCATCCGGGGGAACTCGGTGTCGTCCACCCGGCGCGGGGTGATGCCCAGCCGGCTGGACAGCCAGCCGACCATCAGCGTCGCCGTCGGGTCGCTGGGCGGCGCGACGACGGTCGCCTCGGTGACCTTCGCCTCGGTGGTGTCGAACGCCCCCGCTACGAGGGTCCGCCACGGGGTGATCCGGGTCCACGCCAGGTCGGTGTCACCCGGGGCGTAGTCCCGGGCCCGCTGCCGCAGCGCCTCCTGCGGGTCGGCGGCCTGCGCCGAGTCGGTGATCCTCCGGTCGGCGACCACACCGAGGAAGTCGGTGGCGATCTCCGCCGGCGGTTCGCCGTGCCACCAGGTGACCACCGGCACGTCCGGAACGAGCAGCGGCATCACCACCGACTCGGCGTGCAGGGCCAGCCGCCCGTACATCCGGGTGACCACCGCCTCGCACGGGCCGAGCCGACCACCGACCACGATCTCCGCGTCCAGCCGGTTGCGGTCCCGCTCGATGTCCGAGCGGACCACCACCACCAGCCGGCACGGGTGGGCGGCGGCGGCGATGGTGGCCGCCGCCTCCGCCTCGCGGACCCGCTTCTCGTCCACCACGACGATGAGGGTGAGCGCCATGCCGCTGGCCACGCCACCGGCGCTGCGCCGCTCGGCGGCGAGCGCCTTGACCACCTCGTTGCCGGTGGTGTCCCACAACCCGATCATGCTCTTCTCCAAGCGCGGCCCTCGCGGGCCAGCATCTCGTCGGCCGCCCGCGGCCCCCACTCGCCGGCACGGTACGGCTCCGGCGTGGTGCCCGCCCAGGCGTGCTCCAACGGGTCGATCACCTGCCAGCTCTGCTCGACCTCGGCCGCGTCGGGGAACAGGGTGCGGTCGCCGATCAGCACGTCCAGCACCAGACGTTCGTACGCCTCCGGGCTGGACTCGGTGAACGCCTCGCCGTACTGGAAGTCCATCGCGATGTCGCGGACCTCCATCGTGGTGCCCGGCACCTTCGAGCCGAACTTGAGCACCACGCCCTCGTCCGGCTGCACCCGGATGACCAGCTGGTTGTTGCCCAGCGACTCCATGTCGGCGTCGTTGAACGGCAGGTGCGGCGCCTTCTTGAACATGATGGCGACCTCGGTGACCCGCCGGGGCAGCCGCTTGCCGGCCCGGATGTAGAACGGCACCTCGGCCCAGCGACGGTTCTGGATGCCCAGCCGCACCGCCACGTACGTCTCGGTGGTGGAGTCGGGGGGTACCCCCTGCTCATCCCGGTAACCGACCGCGCGTTCGCCGCCGACCCAGCCGGGCAGGTACTGGCCGCGGACGGTGTCCCGGGCGACGTCCCTGGGCAGGGTGATGGCCTTGAGCACCTTGAGCTTCTCGGCGCGGATCTCGTCGGCGTCGAAGCTGGTCGGTTCCTCCATGGCCACCAGGGCGAGGAGCTGGAGGAGGTGGTTCTGCAGGACGTCGCGGGCGGTCCCGACGGTGTCGTAGAAGCCGGCCCGGGTGCCGATGCCGACGTCCTCGGCCATGGTGATCTGCACCGAGTCGACGTACTTGGAGTTCCACAGTGGCTCGAACAGGTTGTTGGCGAACCGCAGGGCGAGGATGTTCTGGACCGTCTCCTTGCCCAGGTAGTGGTCGATGCGGAACACGTCCTGCCGGGTGAAGACGTCGTCGACCAGGTCGTTGAGCGCCTTCGCCGACGGCAGGTCGTTGCCGAACGGCTTCTCCACCACCACCCGGCGCCAACCGCCGGACTTCTCGTTGTCGGCCATCCCGGTGCGGGCCAGCTGCTTGAGCACGACGGGGAACGCGGCCGGGGGGATCGAGAAGTAGAACGCCGCGTTGCCGGTGATGCCGTGGGTCTGGCGCAGGTCGTCCAGCGTCGAGGCGAGGGTGTCGAACGCCGCGTCGTCGTCGAACGACCCGCCGACGAACTTGATGTTGCCGGCCAGACGCGCCCACACCTCGTCCCGCCACGGGGTACGGGCGTGCTTGCGGGCCGCCTCGCAGGCGAGGGTCTCGAAGTCGCCGTCACCCCAGTCGCGGCGCGCGAAGCCGAGCACCACGAAACCGGGCGGCAGCAGGCCCCGGTTGGCCAGGTCGTAGACCGCGGGGAGCAACTTCTTGCGGGCCAGGTCGCCGGTCACCCCGAAGATCACCAGAGCGCAGGGCTCCGGGATCCGGGGCAGCCGGCGGTCCTGCGGGTCGCGTAGCGGGTTCACGCCTTGGGTCACGTCGTCCATCCTCACGTGCGCAGCTGACCGGCCGCGTCGAGCAGTTGGGCGACGCCGGCCGCCCGGTCGGTCAGGTGCAGTCGCAGCACGGGCCGTTCCCGCCCCGCGAGGGCCTGCCGGTCGCCGGCGGCCTGCGCCGCCTGCAACTCACCGAACGTGTACGGCTTGCCTGGCACGTCCAGGTCCTCGGCGACCGCGCCGGTCACCTGGAGGTAGCTGCCGACCTGCGGCCCACCCTTGTGGTACTGGCCGGTCGAGTGCAGGAACCGCGGCCCCCACCCGAAGGTGACGGGCCGGCCGGCCGCCTCGGCCAGCAGCGGACGCAGCCGGGCCGTGTCCGCGTCGGCGAACCGGTCGAGGTACGCCATGACCGCCAGGTAGCCGTCGTCGCCCAGCCCGTCGAGCAGCCACCGCAGCACACCCGCCAGGTCGCCGGGCGCGCCCTGCGGCGCGTACACCTCGATCGCGCCCTCGGTGAACGACGGCGTCTCCGCCGGCAGACCCGAGGCCAGGATCTTGTTGGTGTTCTCCTTGGACTCGGTGACGTTCGGCTGGTTGAACGGGTCGATGCCGAGCACCACACCGGCCACCGCCGTGGCGTACTCCCAGGCGAGGAACTGCGCGCCGAGCGGGCCGTTGACCGCCACGTCCGGGGCGGTGCCGCCACCGGGCACGTCGCCGGGGGCCAGCGCGCCGCCGTAGGTGACGGTCAGCACGTCCGACCCGGTGGCGCCGGGGCTGCTCGGGGACTCCACCACCACCGGCAGGATGCCCACGCCGGCCTTGCCTGTCGACTCGGCGATCAGCTGCTCGGCCCAGTCGCCCAGCCCGTCGATGCCGGTGCCGTCGGAGATCAGCGCGACCTTGTCCCGGGCCAGCGTGGCGGCGGCGCCCAGCGCGGCGCCCAGCGCCAACGCCGGATTGTCCCGGTCACCGGCGAGCGACGCGGCCAGCGCGTCGGCCTGGTCGATCAGCTCGGACACCTCGACACCGGCCAGCGCCGACGGCACCAGGCCGAACGCGGTCAGCGCCGAGTACCGACCGCCCACGTTCGGGTCGGCCAGCACGGTGAACGCGCCCATCTCGGTAGCGGTCGTCTCCAGCGGCGAGCCCGGGTCGGTGACGATGACGAAGTGCCGGCCGGCCTCCGCCTCGGTCATCCCGGCGTCCAGGAACGCCTGCCAGTACGCGCGCCGGTGACTGTCGGTCTCCACCGTCGAGCCGGACTTGCTGGCCACCACCACGACGGTGCGCTCCAGCCGGTCACCCAGGGCCGCGCGGACCTGGCCGGGGTCGGTGGTGTCCAGCACGGTCAGCGGCCGGCCGAGGGTCCGGGTGATCACCTCGGGGGCCAGCGACGAGCCGCCCATGCCGGCGAGCACCACGTGGTCCAGGTCGGCCAGCTCGGTGGTCAGCTCGGCGAGCTGCACCAGCAGCTCCCGGCTGCGCCGGTGGGTGTCCACCCAGCCGAGCCGGACCTTCGCCTCGGCCTCGGCGTCCGGACCCCACAGGCCCGGGTCCTTCGCGGCCAGCTTGCCCGGGACGCCGGCCTTGACCAGCGCGTCCCGGGTCGAGGCGGGTGCGGACTTGTCGACCGCGTCCGCGCCGTGCACGACGAGCCCGGCGGCGGCCTCCGCCGGCCCTGCGAGGAGGTCGCTCATGCGTTACCACCAGCCTGCTCGGCGGCCTTCGCGTTGCCCTTGGCGGCCTTGTTCGGAGCGCCCGTGCCCTTCGCCGCCGCCTCCAGCGACTTGCGGACGCCGTCGAGCAGCTCCTGCCAGCTGGCCTCGAACTTCTCCACGCCCTCGCGTTCCAGGGTGACGATCACGTCGTCCATGTCCACCCCGACCGACTCCAGGTCCGCGAAGACCTTCCGGGCCGCGTCGTAGGCCCCGGTGACGGTGTCGCCGCGGGTCTCGCCATGATCGGCGTACGCGTGGATGACCGACTCCGGCATGGTGTTGACCGTGCCGGGAGCGATCAGCTCCTCCACGTAGATGACGTCGCGGTAGTCCGGGTTCTTCGTCGAGGTCGACGCCCACAGCGGCCGCTGCGGGTGCGCTCCGGCGGCGGCGAGCGCCTTCCAGCGGTCGGAGGAGAACACCTTGGAGTAGCGCTCGTACGCCAGCTGGGCGTTGGCGATGGCCGCCTTGCCCTTCAGCGCCTTGGCCTCGTCCGAGCCGATCTTCTCAAGCCGCTTGTCGACCTCGGAGTCGACGCGGGAGACGAAGAACGACGCGACCGAACCGATGGTGGACAGGTCGTGGCCGTTGGCCTTGGCCTGCTCCAGGCCGGCCAGGAACGCCTCCATGACCGCCGAGTAGCGGTCCAGACCGAAGATCAGCGTCACGTTGACGCTGATCCCCTCGGCCAGCGTCGCGGTGATCGCCGGCAGGCCCGCCTCGGTGGCCGGGATCTTGATGTAGAGGTTGGGCCGGTCGACCAGCCACCACAGCGCCTTGGCCTCGGCCACGGTCTTGTCGCTGTCATGGGCCAGCCGGGGGTCCACCTCGATGGAGACCCGACCGTCGACACCGTCGCTGCCGTCGTACGACGGGCGCATCACGTCGCACGCCCACCGCACGTCGTACGTGGTGAGCATCCGTACGGCCTCTTCCACGTCCACGCCACGGATGGCCAGGTCGCGCAGCTGCCAGTTGTACTCGTCGGCGTCGCTCAACGCCTTGGCGAAGATCGTCGGGTTGGTGGTGACCCCGGCCACGTGCTTCTCGCGGCGCAGCTGGTCCAGCCCGCCGGAGCTCAGACGCACCCGGGAGAGATCGTCGAGCCAGACCGCCACACCCGCGGCGGTGAGCTCATTCAGCTTGTCGGTCATGCCGTCCACGCTCCCTCAGTTGCCGGTCGTGAAACCGGTGATGTCGCCCACCCGGGCCAGCGAGGCGTGTGCCGCCGCCACGATCCGGTCGGGGGTGAACCCGAACTGCTCGAAGAGCACGGTGTGCGGGGCGCTCGCTCCGTAGTGCTCCAGGCTCACGCTCTCGCCGAGGTCGCCGACGATCCCGCGCCAGGACATCGCGATGCCCGCCTCCACGCTCACCCTTGCCTTTACCCCGCGTGGGAGCACCGACTCCCGGTACGCCTCGTCCTGCTCGTAGAACCACTCCTGGCAGGGCATCGAGACCACCCGGGTCGGCGTGCCGTCGGCCTCCAACCGCTCCCGGGCGGTCAGGCAGAGCTGCACCTCGGAGCCGGTGCCGACGATGATCACCTGCGGCTTGCCGTTGGACGCCTCGGCCAGCACGTAACCGCCCTTGGCCACGCCGGCCACGTCGCCCAGGACGTCCCGGTCCAGGGTCGGCAGCGGCTGGCGGCTCAGCGCCAGCGCGGTGGGCCGGTCGGTGTGCTCCAGCGCCTGCCGCCACGCCCATGCCGTCTCGTTGGCGTCGGCCGGGCGGACCACGTCCAGGCCCGGGATGGCGCGCAGCGCGGTCAGGTGCTCCACCGGCTGGTGGGTCGGGCCGTCCTCGCCCAGGCCGATCGAGTCGTGCGTCCAGACGTACGTCACCGGCAGCTTCATCAGCGCGGCCAGCCGCACCGACGGACGCATGTAGTCGCTGAACACGAGGAACGTGCCGCCGTACGGGCGGGTGCCCCCGTGCAGCGCGATGCCGTTGAGGATCGCTCCCATGGCGTGCTCACGGATGCCGAAGTGCAGCGTGCGGCCGTACTCGTGACCGGGGAAGTCCTTGGTGGCGTGCGCGGCCGGGATGAACGACGGCTCGCCCTTCATCGTGGTGTTGTTGCTCTCGGCCAGGTCGGCCGAGCCACCCCACAGCTCCGGCAGCACCGGCGCGAGCGCCTCCAGCACCTTGCCGGACGCGGCCCGGGTGGCCATGCCCTTGGCGTCGGCGGGGAAGACCGGCAGCGCGTTGGTCCAGCCGTCGGGAAGCACGCGGCCGGCCATCCGCTCGTAGAGCGCGGCGCGCTCCGGGTTGGCTTTCTTCCAGGCGTCGAACGCGCTGGTCCACTCCTGCTCGGCGTCGGAACCGCGGCCCATCACCGCGCGGGCGTGGCCGAGCACCTCCTCGTCCACCTCGAAGGTCTGCTCGGGGTCGAAGCCGAGGATCCGCTTGGTGGCCTTCACCTCGTCGGCGCCCAACGCCGAGCCGTGGATCTTGCCGGTGTTCTGCTTGTTGGGCGCGGGCCAGCCGATGATGGTGCGCAACGCGATGAAGGAGGGACGACCGGTCTCCGCCTTGGCGGCGAGCAGCGCGCGGTGCAGCGCCTCGGCGTCCTCGTGGTAGTCACCCTGGTCGGCGTCGCCGCTGCGCCAGTCGACGGTCTGCACGTGCCAGCCGTACGCCTCGTAGCGGGCCGCCACGTCCTCGCTCTTGGCGATGCGGGTGTCGTCCTCGATCGAGATCTCGTTGTCGTCGTAGATCACCGTGAGGTTGCCCAGCTGCTGGTGCCCGGCGAGGGCGCTGGCCTCGTGGCTGATGCCCTCCTCGATGTCGCCGTCGGAGACGATGCACCAGATGTCGTGGTCGAAGACCGACGCGCCCGGCTCGGCCTCCGGGTCGAACAGGCCGCGCTCCCGGCGGGCCGCCATGGCCATGCCTACCGCGTTGCCCAGGCCCTGCCCGAGCGGGCCGGTGGTGGTCTCCACGCCCGGCGTGTGCCCGTGCTCGGGGTGACCCGGCGTGAGCGAGCCCCACTGCCGCAGCGACTTCAGGTCGGACAGGCTCAGCGGGTACCCGGACAGGAACAGCTGGATGTAGAGCGTCAGGCTGGAGTGCCCGGCGGACAGCACGAACCGGTCCCGACCGGGCCAGTTCGGGTCGGCCGGGTTGTGCCGCATGACCCGGTTGAACAGGAGGTACGCCGCGGGCGCCAGGCTCATCGCGGTACCCGGGTGGCCGTTGCCGGATTTCTCCACGGCATCCATGGCCAGGACGCGGACGGTGTCGACAGCCCGGCGATCGAGGTCGGACCAGTTGAGTTCGGAGTGCTCGGGTCGGTTGGCAGCCACGATGGTTGTGCTCCTCGGCAGATGGGCGGAACCCTCACTGGTGACCCTATCGAGCGGCCCTAAACGTCCGCCCACGGATCTCTGCATGGTGTGCGGTACGGGACGAAGGCTCGAGTCGTTCAACCCGGTGGTGTGACGGCCCGCACCGTTGTCGGGTCGGCCGGGCAGCCAAAACGACAACGCGTAGTGTGTGGGTCGGTGTGCGGCCCCCGAACGGGTTGGGCCGACCGATCTCCCCGTGGCGATGCCGGAAGGTGGCAATCCGTGAGCATGATCACCGAGCGCCCCGCGAGCAATCCCGCCGGGCAGCCCCCGGCGCGGGCGGCCGACGGCCCGGTGGCGCGGCGGGACGTACGCGCGATCGTCTCGGCGTACGTGGCGCTCACCAAGCCGCGCATCGTCGAGTTGCTGCTGGTCACCACCGTGCCGGCGATGATGCTCGCCGAGGGTGGCCTGCCGTCGCTGTGGCTGATGGCCGTGGTGCTCATCGGTGGCTCGCTCGCCGCGGGCGCGGCCAGCGTGCTCAACTGCTACATCGACCGGGACATCGATCAGCTGATGCGGCGGACGAAGCGCCGGCCGCTGCCGGCGCACACGGTGTCACCGCGCAGCGCCCTGGTCTTCGGTCTGGTGCTGGCGGCGGTCTCGATCGTGCTGATGGCGGCGTTCACCAACCTGCTCGCCGCCGCGCTCACCCTCGCCGCGATCGTCTACTACGACGTCGTCTACACGCTGTGGCTCAAGCGCTCCACCCCGACGAACACGTTCTGGGGTGGCGCCTGCGGGGCCGCTCCGGTGCTCATCGGCTGGGCGGCGGTGACCGGTGGTCTGGCGCCGGCCGCGTGGGGGCTGTTCGCGGTGGTCTTCTTCTGGCAGATGCCGCACTTCTACCCGCTCGCCATGAAGTACAAGGACGACTACGCGCGGGCCGGGATCCCGATGCTGCCGGTGGTGGCCTCCACCCGCCGGGTGAACGCCGAGATCCTGATCTTCGCCTGGCTCACCGTGCTGACCTCCCTGGCGGTCTGGCCGCTGGGCCTGAGCGCGATCTACGGCGTGCCGACGCTTGTGGTGGGCGCCATCTTCATCGTCGAGGCGCACCGGCTGTGCCGTCGCGCGACGCGCGGCGAGGCCGTCAAGCCGATGCGCCTGTTCCACTGGTCGACCACGTACCTGACGATCGTGTTCGTGGCCGTCGCGCTCGACGCGCTGATCTGACCGGAGCCGGCTCGACCGGCCCGTTCCGCTGACTCGACTAATCATCATCATGGATGGGTTGTCCGGGTTTAACGTCACATCGGGGTAACTTTCGCATGAGTCGGATGGGCTCAACCTGTGGCGGCTCGGTACTGGTTTGCCAGCGCGTTTTGCACCTGTAAGTCGGGAAAAAACCGGGCAGCAAACCTGTGTTCTTCCTTAAACCTGTAGGTAATTGGCATCACAAAAGCTTCATGCTTCTCGCCCGTGCGAGTGGAACTCTGCTTAGGCTTCGCGTCATGGCAGATGGTTCCGATACGACGCTGACGGACGAGCAGACCGTTGGTGAGCAGGCCCCGCACGGCCTGGTCGCCGGCCTCAAGGCGTTCGCCGCCGGACACGGCGGAGCGAAGGCGGTCATCGAGTACGTCGGCAAGCGTGGCGCGCGGATCGTCCTCGTGGGTTCCGACGGTGAGTGGGGCGACCAGTTCGCCGACGACACCGTCACCGCCCGGGAGGCGTGCGCCAGGGCGGGAGTCACCGTCGAGAACGCCTGGGAGCGTGAACTGATGGACCAGATGCGTCCGAGCAACGACCTCTGGCGGTCGATGGCCCGGCGCACGATGGCCCGCTGAGATAGACAGTTGAATTGACCGACCACCACCAGTCGACCCGGGGGAAACCCCGGGTCGCTCTCGTCACCTGCACCGAGCTGACCGAGCTGGACCCGGACGACCGGCTCGTCCTCGCCCCGCTCGCCGCCCGGGGCGTCACCGTCGAGGCCCCCGTCTGGGACGACCCCGACGTCGACTGGTCCTCGTACGACCTGGTCGTGCTCCGCTCGCCGTGGGACTACGCGCTGCGCCGCGACGAGTTCGTCACCTGGGCGGCCACCGTCCCGGCGCTTGTCAACCCGGCCGACGTGGTCCACTGGAACACCGACAAGCGGTACCTCGCCGAGCTGACCGCGGCAGGCGTGCCCACCGTGCCGACCTCCTGGGTCGAGCCGGGGGAGAGCTGGCAGCCGCCCGCTGACACCGGCGAGTACGTGATCAAGCCAGCGGTCAGCGCGGGCAGCCAGGACACCGGCCGGTACGACCTGGCCGACCCGGAGCACCGCGACCTGGCCGTGGCGCACGTACGCCGGCTGTCCACCGCCGGTCGGGCGACAATGGTCCAGCCGTACCTGGAGGCCGTCGACACCGAGGGCGAGACGGCGCTGCTCTTCCTGGCCGGCCCGGACGGGCTCGCGTTCAGCCACGCCATCCGCAAGGGGCCGATGCTGACCGGGCCGGACCTCGGCCCGGACGGGCTCTACAAGGCCGAGGAGATCACCGCCCGCACCGCGCGACCGGACCAGCTGGCGGTCGCCGAACGCACCCTCGCCACCGTGCCCGGCGGCACGCGGCAACTGCTCTACGCCCGGGTCGACCTGATCCCCGGCCCGGACGGCGACCCCGTCCTGGTCGAGCTGGAGCTGACCGAGCCGTCGCTGTTCATCGGGTACGCCGACGGCGCCCCCGACCGCCTCGCCACAGCGATCACCACCCACCTGGCCCGCCGCGCCTGACCTCCCACCCCGCCGCCTGGCCCTGGGCGTAGCCCCCAAGATCCGCGCAATATCGGGGATGCTGCTGTCTCCCGCGCCCCGGAAGCAGCAACATCCCCGAAGTTGTGCAGATTGAGTGGACGTGCAAGATCGGCGCGGGGGTGTCAGGCGGTGACCGGGACGGCTTCGGCCTCGGTCGCGGTGGTCTGCGGCGCCGAGGCGGCCGGGCGGCGTTCCCGGGTCGACCACTGCACCGAGAGGGTGGCGAGCAGCACCACGCAGGAGCCGAGCATGTGCGCGCCGACCAGGAGCGCGGGCACGTGGGTGAAGTACTGCACGAAGCCGATGACACCCTGGCTCAGCTCGACGGCGACCAGGACGATCGCGGCCCGGGTGGCCCGCCGCGCGCCGACCGCCCGGAATGCGAAGATCAACGCCACCGAGAGGCCGATCAGCAGGAAGACCCCGTCGGCGTGCACCTGCGAGATCGACTCCGGGTCGAGCCCGTTGCGGGCCGCGCCCTGGTCGCCGGCGTGCGGGCCGCTGCCGGTGACCCAGGTGCCGATCACCAGTACCGCGACGCTGACGCCTGTGGTGATCCGGGCCAGCGCGCGCAGCGGCGTGGGCACCACGGCCACCGTGGGGCCGTCCGGCTCGTCGATCCGCCGCCAGAGGGCGTACGCGGCGGCGATCACCGCCATCGAGGCGAGGAAGTGCAGCCCGACCACCCACGGGTTGAGGTTGGTCAGCACGGTGATGCCACCGACCACCGCCTGCGCGGGGATGCCGAGGAAGACGGCGACGGCCAGCGCGAGGAGCCCGGGTCGGCGGGGCCGGTGGGCCAGTACGGCCAGCACGGTGGCCAGCGCGATGAGGCCCACCGCGAAGGTCAGCATCCGGTTGCCGAACTCGATCACCCCGTAGATGCCCATCTCGGGGGTGGTGACGTACGAATCGTCGGTGCACCGGGGCCAGGTGGGGCAGCCGAGGCCCGACGCGGTCAACCGGACGGCCCCGCCGGTGACGACGATGCCCACGTTCGCGATGATCGAGGCGAGCGCGAGGCGGCTCAGCAGGGTGCCGGAGACCGGACGGACGATTCGGTTCACGGCGCAAATCCTACGCACCGTAGTGATCGAGGTTCGTCCGACTCCGTCGGGTCGGTGGTTCGGATCACCGGGGCCCGGGTTTGCGACCCTCAGGGTAATTACGTAACGTTGGCGTTGTGAAAAACGCGGCGGCGCTCTCCGGGCAGCGGTCGGCGGCCGTCCCGGCCGTCGGTGCTTCCGCGTCCGCGCACGCCGTGACCACGTCGACCGGGTTCTCCGGCGCCGCTGCGGCCGAGGTCTCCACCCGGGACCGGGTCACCCAGCTGCTGCTGGAGCGGGGCGCCACCACCGCCGCGCAGCTCGGGCAGGCGCTCGGCCTGAGCCCGGCGGCGATCCGCCGGCACCTGGACGCGATGCTCGCCGACGGTGACGTCTTCGCCCGGGAGCAGACCGTGCAGGGCAGTCGTGGTCGGGGGCGCCCGGCGAAGGTGTTCCTGCTGACCGAGGCCGCCCGGGTCCGCTGTGGCACACACCACTACGACAACATGGCCACCGCCGCGCTGCGGTGGATCGCCCGCAGCGGTGGTTCGGACGCCGTCGAGGCGTTCGCCACCGAGCAGGTGTCCGCCCTGGAGTCGCGCTGCCGGGCCGCCATGGAGGACGCCGGCGACGACCCCCTCGCGCGGGCGGAGGCACTCGCTGGAGCGCTCACCGCCGAGGGATACGCTGCCAACGCGACCACGATCGCCTCCGGCGGGCAGCTCTGCCAGCACCACTGCCCGGTGGCGCACGTGGCCGCCGAGTTTCCCCAGCTGTGCGAGGCCGAGACCGCGGTGATCTCCCGTCTGGTCGGCACCCACGTGCAGCGCCTGGCCACCATCGCGCACGGCGACGGGGTGTGCACCACGCACATTCCGACCCAGCCGACCCGCGCCCAGTCCGGTAATCCCGTAACCACTGTGAGGACAGATAGATGACCGAGCAGATCGTCCAGCCCCTGACCCAGGAAGAGCAGCTCGCCGCCCTGGGTCGCTACGAGTACGGCTGGTCCGACCCGGACGCCGCCGGGGCGGTCGCCCAGCGCGGCATCAACGAGGCGGTGGTGCGGGACATCTCGGCCAAGAAGAACGAGCCGGCCTGGATGCTCGACCTGCGCCTGAAGGGCCTGCGGCTGTTCGGCCGTAAGCCGATGCCGGCCTGGGGCGCGGACCTCACCGGGATCGACTTCGACAACATCAAGTACTTCGTGCGGTCCACCGAGAAGCAGGCCACCAGCTGGGAGGACCTGCCCGAGGACATCAAGAACACCTACGACCGGCTGGGCATCCCGGAGGCGGAGAAGCAGCGCCTGGTCGCCGGTGTCGCGGCGCAGTACGAGTCGGAGGTCGTCTACCACAAGATCCGTGAGGACCTTGAGGAGCAGGGCGTCCTCTTCCTGGACACCGACACGGCGCTGCGCGAGCACGAGGACGTCTTCAAGGAGTACTTCGGCACGGTGATTCCGGTCGGTGACAACAAGTTCGCCGCGCTCAACACCTCCGTGTGGTCCGGTGGCTCGTTCATCTACGTGCCGAAGGGCGTGCACGTGGAGATCCCGCTGCAGGCCTACTTCCGGATCAACACGGAGAACATGGGCCAGTTCGAGCGGACGCTGATCATCGTCGACGAGGGTGCGTACGTGCACTACGTCGAGGGCTGCACCGCGCCGCTGTACTCCTCCGACTCGCTGCACAGCGCGGTCGTGGAGATCATCGTGAAGAAGAACGCGCGCTGCCGGTACACGACCATCCAGAACTGGTCGAACAACGTCTACAACCTGGTGACCAAGCGCGCCGTCTGCCACGAGGGCGCGACCATGGAGTGGGTCGACGGCAACATCGGCTCCAAGGTCACCATGAAGTACCCGGCGGTCTACATGACCGGCGAGCACGCCAAGGGCGAGGTGCTCTCGGTGGCGATGGCCGGCGAGGGCCAGCACCAGGACGCGGGCGCCAAGATGGTGCACGCCGCGCCGCACACGTCCTCGACGATCGTGTCGAAGTCGATCGCCCGGGGCGGCGGCCGCACCTCGTACCGGGGTCTCGTGCAGGTGCTGGAGGGTTCGCACCACAGCCGCAGCACGGTCAAGTGCGACGCGCTGCTTGTCGACACGATCTCCCGCTCGGACACCTACCCGTACGTCGACATCCGCGAGGACGACGTGTCGATGGGGCACGAGGCGACCGTCTCCAAGATCAGCGACGACCAGCTCTTCTACCTGATGAGCCGTGGTCTGAGCGAGGACGAGGCGATGGCCATGATCGTGCGTGGCTTCATCGAGCCGATCGCCAAGGAACTTCCGATGGAGTACGCCCTGGAGCTGAACCGGCTGATCGAGCTCCAGATGGAGGGCGCGGTCGGCTGACGCCGTCCGTCCCGTCCGGCCGACCTGACACCGTCGTCGCAGCAGAGAACAGACCAAGGAAGAAATGACTACCCAGGCTTCCGCGCCGCCGCCCAGCACCAAGTCGCAGGCGCTCCGCTCGTTCGACGTCGCCGACTTCCCGGCCCTCACCGGCCTGGAGGAGGAGTGGCGTTTCACCCCGCTCAAGCGCCTCCGCGGCCTGGTCGGCGAGTCGTCGGGCGAGGCGCCGGCCGCGACCGGCGCCGTCCGGCACGAGTACGGCGACCTGCCCGAGGGCGTGGCCGTCGGACGGGTCGGCCGTGACGACAAGCGGATCGGCAGTGTGCTCACTCCGGTCGACCGGGTCAGCGCGCTGGCCTACGGCGCCGCCGCCGACGCCCTGCTGGTGCGGGTCGACCCGGACGCGGTGCTGGGTGCTCCGGTGCGCCTGCGCGTGGTCGGCGACGGCGCCGGTCAGCCGGCGTTCGGTCACACCTTCGTCGAGGTGGGTCGCTTCGCCGAGGTGACCCTGGTGCTGGAGCACGTCGGGTCGGCCACCCTGGCCGACAACGTCGAGGTCACCGTGGCCGACGGCGCGACGCTGACCCTGGTCACGGTGGCCGACTGGGCCGACGACGCGGTCCAGGCGCAGCACCTCAAGATCAAGCTGGGTCGGGACGCCAAGGTCATCCACATCCAGGTCACCCTCGGCGGCGACCTGGTCCGGCAGTTCACCTCGGTGGAGTACACGGGCCGGGGCGGCGAGGCCGAGCTGTACGGCGTCTACTTCGCCGACTCCGGCCAGCACCTGGAGCACCGGCAGCTGGTCGACCACAACGTGCCGGACTGCCGCAGCTACGTCGGCTACCGGGGCGCTCTGCAGGGCGACGACGCGCACACCGTCTGGGTGGGCGACGTGCTGATCCAGGCCGAGGCGACCGGCACCGACACGTACGAGATCAACCGGAACCTGCTGCTCAGCGACGGCGCGCGGGCGGACTCCGTACCCAATCTGGAGATCGAGACCGGCGAGATCGCCGGCGCCGGCCACGCCAGCGCGACCGGCCGCTTCGACGACGAGCAGTTGTTCTACCTGATGGCCCGGGGTATCCCGGAGGGTGAGGCCCGCCGCCTGGTGGTCCGGGGCTTCTTCGCCGAACTGATCAACAAGATCCCGGTGGAGGAGCTGCGCGAGCGCCTGGGCGACGCGATCGAGGCCCGGCTGGCCAAGGCGGGCGCCTGATGATCCGGATCTGCTCCACCGAGGACGTCCCGAAGGGCAGCGTGATCAGCGCGGACGTCGACGGCACGCCGATCGCCCTGGTGCACGGCACGGACGGCAACTTCTACGCCGCCTACGACGAGTGCTCACACGCCGCGGTCGCCCTCTCTGAGGGTGACGTCGACGGCTGCACGTTGGAGTGCTGGCTGCACGCCTCGCGCTTCGACCTGCGCACCGGCGAGCCGACCGGGCTGCCCGCCACCCAACCCGTACCCGTCTATCCCGTCGAAGTCCGCGACGGCGACATCTACGTCAGCCTGACGCCGAGTAATGGAGTGACCCGATAATGAGCACCCTGGAGATCCGCGACCTGAAGGTGTCGGTCAAGCTGCCCGAGGGTGAGCTCAAGCCGATCCTGGCCGGCGTCGACCTGACCATCCGTTCCGGCGAGACCCACGCGATCATGGGCCCGAACGGTTCCGGCAAGTCCACCCTGGCGTACTCGATCGCCGGTCACCCCAAGTACGAGATCACCGGCGGCTCGGTGACCCTCGACGGCCAGGACGTGCTGGCCATGACTGTCGACGAGCGCGCCCGCGCCGGTCTCTTCCTGGCCATGCAGTACCCGGTCGAGGTGCCCGGCGTCTCGGTGGCGAACTTCCTGCGGACCGCCAAGACCGCCATCGACGGCGAGGCCCCGAAGCTGCGCACCTGGGGTGGCGAGCTGCGCGGCGCCATGGAGCGCCTCCAGATGGACCCGGCGTTCGCCCAGCGCAACGTCAACGAGGGCTTCTCCGGCGGTGAGAAGAAGCGGCACGAGATCGTCCAGCTGGAGCTGCTCAAGCCGAAGATCGCGGTCCTCGACGAGACCGACTCGGGCCTCGACGTGGACGCCCTGCGCGTGGTCAGCGAGGGCGTCAACCGGGTCCGCGACACCGGCGACACCGGCGTGCTGCTGATCACCCACTACACGCGGATCCTGCGCTACATCAAGCCGGACTTCGTGCACGTCTTCGTGGCCGGCCGGATCGTCGAGCAGGGCGGCCCGGAGCTGGCCGACAAGCTCGAGGCCGAGGGCTACGAGCGGTACGCCGCCGGGGCCGGCACGGCCAAGGCCTGAGCGAGAGAGGCGCCGTCGAGATGACCAGCATCGCGATCCCGTCGGGGATGCCGCAGTACGACGACGTGCCGCGTTTCGACGTGGCCCGGGTGCGCGCCGACTTCCCGATCCTCGATCGGGAGATCAACGGGCACCCGCTGGTCTACCTCGACAGCGCCAACACCTCGCACAAGCCGCGCATGGTGCTCGACGTGCTCGCCGAGCACTACGCGCGGCACAACGCGAACGTGTCGCGCTCGGTGCACACCCTGGGCACCGAGGCCACCGAGGCGTACGAGGGGGCGCGGGCGAAGGTCGCCGCGTTCATCAACGCGCCGAGCGTGGACGAGGTGGTGTTCACGAAGAACTCCACCGAGGCGATCAACATCGTGGCGTACGCCTTCTCCAACGCCTCGCTGCGGCCCGACGGTGACCCCCGGTTCCGGCTGGGGCCGGGCGACGAGGTGGTGATCTCCGAGATGGAGCACCACTCGAACATCGTCCCGTGGCAGCTGCTGTGCGAGCGTACCGGCGCGACCCTGCGCTGGTTCGGAGTCACCGAGCAGGGACGGCTTGACGAGTCGGGCCTGGAGGACCTGGTCACCGAACGGACGAAGATCGTCTCGCTGGTGCACATGTCGAACATCCTCGGCACCGTCAACGCGACCGCCCGGATCACGGCGCGGGTCCGCGAGGTGGGCGCTCTGCTGCTGCTGGACTGCTCGCAGTCGGTGCCGCACCTGCCCATCGACGTGGTCGACCTGGACGCCGACTACATCGTGTTCACCGGGCACAAGATGTGCGGCCCGACCGGCATCGGGGTGCTCTGGGGCCGGGGTGAGCTGCTCGCGGCCATGCCGCCGGTGTTCGGTGGCGGTTCGATGATCGAGACGGTCACCATGGCCGGGTCGACGTTCGCGGCGCCGCCGGCCCGGTTCGAGGCGGGCACTCCGCCGATCGCCGAGGCGGTCGCGCTCGGCGCGGCGGTGGACTACCTCACCGGGATCGGCATGCAGTCGATCCAGTGGCACGAGAAGGAGTTGACGGCGTACGCCCTTGACGCCCTCGGCTCGGTGCCCGACCTGCGGATCTTCGGCCCGACGGTGCCGGTGGGTCGGGGCGGCACCATCTCGTTCGCGCTGGGGGACGTCCACCCGCACGACGTGGGTCAGGTGCTCGACTCGCTCGGCGTGCAGGTACGGGTGGGTCACCACTGTGCCAAGCCGGTGTGCAGCCGGTTCGGCGTCCCGGCCATGACCCGGGCCTCGTTCTACCTCTACACCACCACCGAGGAGATCGACGCTCTGGTGGCCGGTCTGGAGCAGGTGCGGAAGGTGTTCGACTGATGGTGCAGCTCGACCAGCTCTACCAGGAGATCATCCTGGACCACTACAAGCACCCGCACGGGCGTGGCCTGCGCGACGCCGACGACCCGGGCGACCAGGTCGCGGAGGCGCACCACGTCAACCCGACCTGCGGCGACGAGGTCACCGTCCGGGTGGCCACCGACGGCGCCGTGCTGCACGACATCTCGTACGACGGGATGGGCTGTTCGATCAGCCAGGCCTCGGCGAGCGTCCTGCACGAGTTGCTGCGCGGTCGGGGCGCCGGGGAAGCATTCGAGGTGCACGAGGCGTTCGTGGAGTTGATGTCCGGACGTGGCCAGGTCACGCCGGACGAGGACGTACTCGGTGACGGGGTTGCTTTCGCGGGTGTCGCCCGCTACCCCGCCCGGGTCAAGTGCGCGCTGCTGCCGTGGATGGCGTTCAAGGACGCGGCGGCACGCGCCGGTGTGGGCGTGAGCCCGGAGGTGAAGGCATGAGCAGCGAGAACACCGCTACCGCGGCGACGCCGGAGGCCGGTGACGCCACCGCGGCGCCGCAGACCGACGCCGTGACGACCGACAGTGCCGCGACGGCGGGTGCCGGCGATGCCGCCACCCCGACGGCCGGCGTCAGCAAGGCCATGATCGCCGACATCGAGGAGGCGATGAAGGACGTCGTCGACCCGGAGCTGGGCATCAACGTGGTCGACCTCGGCCTGGTGTACGGCGTGCACGTGGACGACGAGAACATCGCCACCCTGGACATGACGCTCACCTCGGCGGCCTGCCCGCTGACCGACGTCATCGAGGACCAGGCCCGGCAGGCGCTGACGACCGGCCCCGGCGGCGGTCTGGTCAACGACATCCGGATCAACTGGGTGTGGCTTCCGCCGTGGGGCCCGGACAAGATCACTGACGAGGGTCGGGACCAGCTCCGTTCCCTCGGCTTCAACGTCTGAGTCGACCCCGGTCGGCTCTGCCCGTCGAGCGCGGCACCCCCGTCGGGGTGCCGCGCTCGACGCGTTCCACCCCCTGAACGCCCACCTGGTTGATCAAGAGGTTTGCGTCAGGAACCGCCGTCGTGGTGACGCAAACCTCTTGATCACCGGGAGAGGGGGAGCGGGAG
>NZ_VDFY01000061.1 GCF_006228125.1 Micromonospora orduensis
GCAGGACGTGCGCCGCCAGATCGACCAGGCCCGGGCCGACGCCGCGCGGACCCGCACCGAGGCCGCCGACGCGGCCCGGGCCCGCGAGCAGGCCGACCGGGCCCGCGACCGCGCGCTTGTCGCCGCCGAACAGGCCGAGCACGCCCGGCAGGAGGCCACCGAACTGGCCGTGCGGGTACGCGCGGAACTGGCCGCCACCGCCGCGCACCGCGACACGCTCGCCGCCGAACTCGGCGCCGCCCGCGACGCCGCGGCCACCGCCGAGGGCCGGGTCACCACCCTGACGGTACGACTGGACGCCGCCGAGACCGACCGGGACGTGGCCCAGCGGCGGGTGGCGCAGCTCGGCGACCAGGTCAGCGACCTGGCGCTGGCGCTGTCCCGCCTCGGCGCCGCCGCCCCCCACGACGCGAACGGCTGAGCGCTCCCGGGTTCACTGGATGCCCGCCATCAGCGCGCGGATGTGTCGGGCGAACATCACCGCGCCCACCCCGAACGCCACCGACGCCAGCCCGAAGGTGAGGAAGTAGGTGGGCTCGGACCAGGTCTCGGCGAGGCGGGCCACCTGGCCACCGATCGCGTCGCCGACGGCGGTGGCCAGGAACCACAGCCCGAGCATCTGACTGGCGTACTTCACCGGCGCGAGCTTGGTGGTGGCGGACAGCCCGACCGGGCTCAGCGACAGCTCACCGGCGACCTGGATGGCGTACACGGCGACGAGCCACCACGGCGACACCCGCTCACCGCCGACGGCGGCCTGCGCGGCGGCGGCCATCAGCACGAACGACAGGCCGTTGAGCACCAGACCGACGGCGAACTTCACAGGCGTGGACACCCGGTTGCCGACGCGCAGCCACAGCAGCGCGAACAGCGGCGCGCCGATGATGATCAGGATCGGGTTGACCGACTGCAACCACGACGCGGGGAAGGTGAAGCCGGCGACGTCCCGGTCGGTGCGCTCGGCGGCGAAGATGTTCAACACCGACCCGGCCTGGTCGTAGATCAGCCAGAACGCGGCGGCGAAGACGAACAGCCACAGGTACGCCTTCATCCGAGACCGTTCGGTGGCGCTGAGTTCCCGGTCGGTCATGATCCGGGCGAAGTAGCCGATGGCGACGAGCACGGTGACCCCGGTGAGCAGGTTCACCACCGTGTTGACGGTGAACAGCCCGACCAGCGCAAGGACGGCGACGAGCACGACGAGCGCCACCACGGCCAGCCCGGCGCGGGTCAGCGCCCGGCGGCGGTCGGCGCCCAGCAGCGGATCGGCCGGCCGGTCGCCGGCGTCGCCCAGGTTGCGCCGGCCCAGCACGTACTGGATCACGCCGAAGGTCATGCCGACGGCGGCCACCGCGAACCCCAGATGCCAGTTGATCTTCTCACCGAGGTAGCCGGTGATCAGCGGGGCGATGAACGCGCCGAGGTTGATGCCCATGTAGAAGATCGAGAAGCCGGCGTCGCGGCGCGGGGAGTCCCGGTCGTACAGGCCGCCCACCATGGTGGAGATGTTCGGTTTGAGCAGACCGGTGCCCAGCACGATGAGCGTCATGCCGGCGAACACGCTCCAGCGCACCGGCACCGCCATCACGTAGTGCCCGGCGGCGATCACCACCCCGCCCCACAGCACGCTGCGCCGGGCGCCGATCAACCGGTCGGCGACCCACCCGCCGGGCAACGCCAACAGGTACACCATCGCGTTGTACGTGCCGTAGACCGCGTTGGCGCTGGCCTCGCCCAGGCCCAACCCGTCGTCGGCTACCTCGGCGGTGAGATACAGCACGAGGATGGCCCGCATCCCGTAGAAGCTGAACCGCTCCCACATCTCGGTGAGAAAGAGCGTCGCCAGGGCCCGGGGGTGCCCGAAGAACGTCCGCTCGCTGGCCGCTCGACGCTCGACCGGGACGTCCTGGGTCATCGCAACCTCCACAGCGATCGGGCCGTTAACATCCCCGGTGGCAGCCGAAACACTCCACCATCACGACCCGCCCGGGGATCACCTGCCCGGGTGGGCACCCCGGCCGGCTACCCTTGGTCGCGGCCCACCCGTGGGCGCCTCACGCCCTGCGGCGGGAATGGCGAGACGGGAACGCACCGTTACACCCAGAAGACCAGCACCACGAACGAGGGGAAGTCGATCATGGGCGAGCGTATGCTGCGCGGAAGCCGCCTGGGCGCGGTCAGCTACGAATCCGACCGCAACACGGAGCTCGCGCCGCGTCAGACCCGCGAGTACCTCTGTGCCAAGGGCCACCAGTTCGAGGTGCCGTTCGCCGTCGACGCCGAGGTCCCGACGACCTGGGAATGCAAGTTCGACGGCAGCGTCGCCCGACTCGTCGACGGCAGCGAGCCGGAGCAGAAGAAGGCCAAGCCGCCGCGTACCCACTGGGACATGCTGCTGGAGCGGCGCTCGATCGCCGAGCTCGAGGACATCCTCGCCGAACGGCTCCAGGAGGTTCGTACCCGCCGCGGCCGCGCCTGAGCCGCACACCGCACGACACGGCGCCCCCGGGGTTCTCCCCGGGGGCGCCGTCGTGTGTGCGTCCGTTCAGTGGCGCCCGGGCTCGATGATCTCCCCCTCGATGGCCCGGCCACCGTCGACGACCACCGGCTGCTCCGGCTGCGGCGTCGGCTGCGGCGTCGGCTGCGGCGCGCCCTGGCGCACCCGCACCGTACGCGGCCCGAACAGGTCACCGGCGACCATCGACGACACCCGCCTCTCGGCGGTGCGTTGCACCCCGGAACGGGCCAACCGTCGCAGCGGCGGCACCAGCAGCAGCAACCCGACCAGCCCGCTGACCAGACCGGGCACCGCCAGCAGCAGCGCGCCGGCCAGCCCGACGAGGCCGTCGGTCACCTGCCGCCCCGGTGGCTGCCCGGCGGTGGCGGCCGAGCGGAACCCCCGCCAGGCGCGCATCCCCTCGCGGCGCAGCAGCACCAGCCCCAGCAGCGACGCCGCGAACACCAGCAGCACCGCCGCGCCGAACCCCAGCGCCCGCCCCACCGCGACGAACACCGCCAACTCCAGCACCACCGTCAGCAGCAGGGCCAACGGCACGAACCTCAGTCCTCGGCGCATCTCACCTCATCGCCATTCCCGCGACACCATGGGCGTGTCCCGTCCGTCCAGCATGACACGGCCGCGCTCACGGCCACCGCACCTGACCGGTGGGGGTGCCGTTGAGGCCACGGCGTACCGCCTGACGCCGGTCCTGCACCCCCCAGGTGGTGATCCGCCACAGCGCCTCGGCCACGATGCGGGGGCTCATCTTGCTGTCCCCCCGCTCGCGTTCGGCGAACGTGATCGGCACCTCCACGATCCGCACACCGGCGCGGTGCGCCAGCCGGGACAGCTCCACCTGGAACGAATAGCCCTGCGAGCACACCGACGCCAGGTCTATGGCGTCCAACGCGCTGAGCCGGTACACCCGGTAGCCGCCTGTCGCGTCGGACACCGGCATGCCCAGGGCGAGGCGCGCGTACAGGTTGCCGCAGCGCGACAGCAGCAGCCGCCGCAGCGGCCAGTTCACCACCCGCGCCCCACTGGTCCACCGCGACCCGATCACCACGTCGGCGTCGCGGGCCGCCGTCAGCAGCGCCGGCAGGTCCTCCGGGGCGTGTGAGCCGTCGGCGTCCATCTCCACGACCGCGTCGTAGCCGCGCTCGCGCGCCCACCCGAACCCGGCCAGGTACGCCGCGCCGAGGCCCTGCTTGCCCTCGCGGTGCAGCACCTGCACGTGCGCGTCGCCGGCGGCGAGGTCGTCGGCGATCGCGCCGGTGCCGTCGGGGCTGTTGTCGTCGGCGATGAGGATCTGCACGGCCGGGGCGGCCCGGCGGACCCGTCCCACGATCGCGGCGACGTTGTCGGCCTCGTTGTAGGTGGGGATCACCACAAGCACCCGGCCCACGCCGGGCACCTCGTCCGGACGCCGGATCATATCGGTCGCCTGGATCACGGTTCCTCCGCTTCCGCCGGCGTACCGGCTGCTGCTATCCGGGCATGATCCGCTGCCGCCGGCGCAGCACCGCCGCACCGACCAGGGCCGCCGCGGCCAGCCCGGCGAGCGCCATCTCCGGCCACCAGCCGAGGCGGGTGGCGACGGTGCGACCGCTGTCGAGCCGCAGCTGCCGCACCACGACCTCCCGGGTGTTGAACCCGGTGGCATCGCTTACCCGCCCGTCCGGGGCGACGAACCCGGACACTCCGACCGTGGAGGCCATCAACGCCGGCCGGCCGTGCTCCACTGCCCGCAGCCGCACCATGGCCAGCTGCTGGCGGGCCTCGGCCACGTCGAAGGTGGCGTTGTTGGTCTGCACGACGAGCAGCTGCGCGCCGCCGGTGACGGTGTCGCGGACCACCTCGTCGTAGGCGACCTCGAAGCAGATCACGTCGCCGAGCACCGTCGGGCCGGCGCGTACCACACCCGGGGTGCTGCCGGCCACGAAGTCGGACCGGACCAGGTCGACCTTGTCGCTGACCATGCGGGCCACGTCGCGCAGCGGCACGTACTCGGCGAACGGCACCGGATGGCGTTTGGCGTACAGCTGGTCCAGATCCGCGCCGGCGCCGGGCCGCCACAGGATGCCCACGTTGCGGACCTCCCCGGCGCCGGGGCCCTGCAGGACCGCGCCGACGAGGATCGGCGCGGCGATGGCGTCGGCGGCCTGCGAGATCCGTGACCCGGCGGTGGGATTGCGCAGCGGGTCGATGTCGCTGGAGTTCTCCGGCCACACCACCAGGTCGGGCCGGCGCTGCTGCCCGGCGGTGACCCGCGCGGCCAGCTCGATGGTGGCGTCGACGTGGTTGTTGAGCACGGCCTGTCGTTGGGCGTTGAAGTCCAGGCCGAGGCGCGGCACGTTACCCTGCACGATCGCCACGGTGACCGTGTCGCCCGACCCGGCGGCGGCGACCGGCACGAGCAGACCCGCCGCGCCCAGCGCGACCGCCGCGACAGCCGGTGCGGCCACCGGCGTCCACCGCCGCGCCGGAGCGTCGTCGCGCCGTGTGCCCCGGGCGGCGTCCCAGCCCCGCCACGCGGCGGTGACCAGCAGCCCACCGAGCAGGGCCACCGCGAACGTGACAAGCGGCGCGCCGCCCAGCGCGGCGAAGCGCAGCAGCGGCGACGAGTCCTGGCTGAACGCCAGCCGCCCCCACGGGAACCCGCCGAACGGGGTCCGGTCGCGCAGCGCCTCCTGCCCCACCCACAGCAGGCCGGTCAGCGCCGGCCACGCCCAGCGGGTGCGGTCGGCCAGCGGCGACACCCAGGCCGTGGCCATGCCGAGCAGCGCCAGGTAGCCGGCCTGCAGCAGCGACAGCAGCACCCACGGCAGGTAGCCGGTGTGCAGGTTCGTCCAGGCCAGCAGCGGCGCGAACAGCGCCACACCGGTCAGGAAGCCCAGTCCGGCGCCGGCGCGCAGCCGCCGCCGGTGCGCCGCGGCGGCCAGCAACGCCACGCCCACCGGCGCGAGCGGCCACACCCCGTACGGCGGGAACGCCACCAGCAGGGCCAGCCCGGCGGCCACGGCCATCGGCGCGGCCACCCGCAGCGGCAGCGGCCGCCCGGTGGCAGCCGGGCTGGGCGCCACCACCGGCGCGTGAGTCTCGTCCCGGTCCAGCGTCGTCACCGCAGCGTCCCCTCGATCACGGGGCGAAGGCTACCTGGCCAGCGGTCGTGACGACCGCATCGGGCTGTCGGGGACGGACCACCCGACGGACATGAAATCGGGGCGCGGCTCGCGCCGCGCCCCGATGCTCCCAGGCCCTCCCCGGCCGGTGCGGCGAGGATGCGGCACGCCGACCTTCGGACCGACCGGACGCGGACTGGCTGCCCCCGCCGGGCCGTTGTCTACTGGCCGTGCACCTCACCCTGCCCGTACACCGGTAACCGCGACCGGTTCGCGCCGCCCCGCCGACCCCCGCCCGCTGGACCTGGCCGCCGCGACGATGACGCTGAAACATGTCGCTCGGCCAGCGGACGAAGGGACGAAGCGAACAACAGCCGCTTCCCGTGGTAGGACTCAAAGACGGTACGTGCTGCACCCCGTCTCCTGTCAACCCACCTGGGCCTGTCGTGTGTTGCGACACGGCGTGTCGGGTCGGCGCGTCTCAATGCGTCCGCAGGTGGTGACGCAGCAGCGCCCCCGCGGCCGCCCGGTGCTCCTCGGCGAGCAGCCCACCGGCGGCCAGCACGTAGTCGACGTCGACCACGGCGGTCGCGGCGCGCGGCAGCGGCCACCCGCCGGCGTGGTCGCCCAGGACCGCCGCCAGCACCTGCCC
>NZ_VDFY01000060.1 GCF_006228125.1 Micromonospora orduensis
GCACCCGTGCGATCCCCCGCCACCGGCGAGGAGATCGGCCAGGTCGACGTCGACCACGGCGGTCGCGGCGCGCGGCAGCGGCCACCCGCCGCCGCCCAGGCCGCCACCGCCGGCCCCGATACCGCCGGCCGCCACCGCCGTACCCGCTGCCGAGGCCACCCGGCGAGGCGCCGGCCAGGCCACTGCTGTAGTCCTCGTCGCCACCCGGGTAGCCGGTGGACGGCGGATTGAACGGGTCGTTCCCGGTCGGCGAGCCGCCGGGACCACCGGTCGTCGGCGGGGAGAACGGGCCCACGCTGGACGTGGGGCCGCCGCCGGTGTCGCCGATGCCGGGCGGCCGGCTGCCGATGTCCGGACTGCCGCCGACACCGACGTTGCCGTTGCCGCCGATGTCACCGGTGCCGGGGCGGCCCGTCGGCGGCACCCGGTCGTCGGGTCGGTAGGTGTCCGTGTTGCCCCCCGGGTCCTGCACGACCAGCTTCGGACGCTCGGTGTACACCGCCTTGGGCAGCGGCGACATCGCCGTGTTGGCGGCCTGCTGGTTGTCCCGGTACCAGTTGTCCAGGTGGGACTTGGTGTCCCACCAGCCGCCCCGCTTCTGGTCACCGGCCTGACCGTCGACCTTCATGGTCGCCTCCAGGTCGTCGGCCTTGTCGCGGAACGCGCCGTCGGCGTACGACGCCGGTTTGCTCTGGTAGTCCTGCCGGAGCGCGGCCAGGAACCCCGACGTGCTCTCGCCGTCGCGGGAGTCGTCGAGCTCGGTGCCGTTGGGCAGGCTCCACTCGTTCCAGCCGAAGTCGTCCATCAGCGGGATCGGGATCGTGGAGACCGCCTTGCGGATGTCCCCCTCGATCCGCGTCAACGCGCCGCTGACGTTGCTCGCGTCGGTGATCAGCTCCTCGATCTGCTTGCCGATCTCGCCGAGGTGCTCGCGGTACGCGTCACCGCCGCTGCCCTTCCAACCGGCGAGCATGGCCGGCAGCCCGCCGACGTGCGGGCGCTCCTGGCCGGTCGCGATCGGACCGACGAACGACCGGCCGACCAGCGCGTCGCGCAGATAGCCCAGACCGGTGGAGAGGTTGTTCCAGCCCACCCCTACCGAACCGACCGTGTCCGGGTCCGCGGAGAGCGTCACCTCGCGGACGCACCGCTCCCAGGTTCCTCCAGCCATGTCGTCCCCCTCAGGCCGTGTACGGGTAGGTGGGTGCGCCGCTGGCCGTGGGCGGCGGCGCCGCCGAGTCCAGGAGGCGTTCGATCTCCTTGCCGTTGGCGGCGTTGCGGGCCTCCGTGTCGCGGAACGCCTTGGCGATGTCCTCGGTGCCCTTCTTCAGCGCGGCGAGCTTCTGCGACAGCGTCGTCAGGTGCGCCTCCATGTTGGCAGTGGACTTCGTCAGCGCCTGCCACTGCATGCGGGCGTCCTCGAAGGCACCGAAGGGGGTGCCGTTCGGAACGGTCTGGGCGTTGTTGCTGTCGCCCTTCATCCGCTCCTTGACGCGCTCCATCTCGTAGCTGATGGTGTCGTCGACGTACTGCTTCAGACGCTCGATGTAGGTGGCCGCCGCGTCCAGGTCCTCGACGCTGACGTGCAGATCGCCGGTGTTCGGCGGCGGAATGTCCCCCATGCGATTCCTCCCCGTTCCCGACCCACCGGGCCGGTCCATGTCAGACGCAGCGTATCGAGTGCGGCCACGTCGGGGCAGCCCCAGCCGTCGCTGATCGTAACCACCACTGTCGATGTCAGCGACGCAGTTGCGGGACGAGCAGCGCGATACCGATCCCCACCAGGGCCAACGGAGCCAGCAGGACGGCCACGCCACTCCAGGCCGCCTCGTCCCGCATCACCTGGACGACCTGCAGGACCACCAGACCCACGAGGATCACGGCGATCACCGAGAGCATCACCACCAGCACACGGGCCTTGTCGGGGCTCATCGTCCGTCCCTCCCATGGGGCACCAGCGACATCGGATCGGCGAGGAAGGTGTCGACGTCGACACCTCCCAGCCGCAGGCCGGACATGATCTCCGCCCGACGCTCGTCGGCGAGCGCCTCGGCGGCGCGGACAGCCTCCACGACCGCTTCGCCGAGCGTGATGTTGTCCACCGTACGGGGGGCCCGCGCGGCGACGGAGACGTCCAGCAGCTCCTTCGCGCCGGACACGGTGGCGGTGACCATGCCGTCCGCGGCGGTACCGACGAACTCCTCCCGGGCCAGCTGCCCGGTCTCGCTGGTGGCCGTCTCCAGCAGCGCGGTCACCTCCGTGACCAACTGTGCGATGTCGACCCTCCTCATCGGAGCCCCCTCGTCGCGTCGCGCCACACGGTCAGCGGATCCCGCGCGCCGGCGTCCCAGTCGACCGGATCCGTCACGACGTCGTCGAGACCGGCCCGGATGGTCTGCGCCATGGAGAGCCGGGCCGCGGTCACCGCCTGGCGGCAGTGCGGGCCCAGGAGGTTGGCGGGCAGGTCCCGCACGGCCCGCGCGCTGATCCGTACGTCGGTCACCTCGCCCGCCCCGTCGACGACGGCGACGATAGTCCCTGTCTCGTCGGTCCCCTCGTACGTCCGGTCGCGGGTCTCGGCGACCATCGCGACGAGGTCCCGGGTGGCCTCCTCGGCGCGACGCAGGGCGGGTTCGTACGCCTCGGTGCGGGTCACCTCCCGGACGGAGTCGACGGCCCTGCGGTAGGCATCACTCATCACTGCTCCGTTCGTTGGACTCAGTTGCCCGGTACCACGATCTCCTTGTTCCAGCTCTCCGGGTCGCTGACGATCTCCCGGTAGCGGTCCCCGATCCGGGCACTCTCGGCGTCGACCTTGTCCCCGGTCAGCTCGAACCCCCGCTTGAGCTGGGCCACGGCCGTGCCGATCGCGCTGTTCGCGCCCCGCATGGCCTGCATGAGCCCGACGATGGCGGTGATGATGGCGGTCACGAACGCGGCCCAACTGCCGATGACCGCCCACTTGAAGGCGGGGCCGGCCGGGCCTGCGGTGTTGGCGGCGATGCAGCCGACGATCGCGAGGCCGGTGCCCACCGACCAGGCCCAGAAGAGCGTCTCGAGCCCGTCGGCGACGGTGTTGCACCCCGACGACGTCGTGATGGCCAGTTCCTTGAGCGCGTCCAGCGGCTCGACCACCTTGGTGGTCAGGAAGTTCTTGAAGACCTCGGCGCCGCCGCCCTTCCACAGCCCGTCGACCTCGCCGTGGAGTCGGGACAGCCGGCCGGCCAGGGCGGAGAACTCCTCGGCGAGGCCGGTCCACTTGTCGTCGGCCTCCTGGAACGGCGCCCAGCTACGGATGTTCATGACGGCGACCGGGCTGACGAAGGCCATCGCCAGGGCCCCCGCGCCGGACGGCTCGGCGGCCACGGCGAGCGTCCCGCCCAGGCCGATGATGACCGCCTCCAGGCCGATCGTGCTGGCCGTGTCGGCGCCGGACACCACGTTGTCCGTCACAGCTCACCCCCGTGTGCCGTTGAAGAAGAACCGGGCCTCTGCTCAGTCCAGAGCGGTATCGAACGACTGGCCGTGCCGCTGCTCCATCGTCTGGTAGTGCTGGACGACCCGGCCGAGCCCCTGCGCGACCTCGCCGAGCGCGGCGGCGAGCGCCGACACGGCCTGCGTGGTCGTCTCGTGCATCTCGTCGTACGCGGCGGAGAACCCCGCGTCGAACGCCGGCGCGGCCCCGGAGGGCAGCCGCAGGTATTCGATTGTGGGGAGCACACCAGACCGCAGCGACTCCGCCGTCCCCGACATCTCCGAGGCGAGTTCGCCGAGCTTGCCGGTGTTCATGGAGAATTCGGACACCATGCCTCCCGCGCCAACGCCGGTCACCCACCGGGCCTGGACCCGGTGGGTGACGTGTCGGATATGGAGGGTAGCGGCTCAGCGCACCCGGCGCTGCCCTGCGAGGGCGGTCAGGCGGGGTTGCCGGCCACCGGCACCTTCATGCCGTTGCCGCCCAGCGGAGTGAGCGGGAGCAGCTTGCGGCCGGTCGGGCCGATCTGGATCTCGGTGTCCATCGAGGGGCAGACGCCGCAGTCGAAGCAGGGCGTCCACCGGCAGTCGTCCTGCTCGAACTCGCTTAGCGAATCCTGCCAGTCCTGCCAGAGCCAGTCCTTGTCCAGGCCCGAGTCGAGGTGGTCCCAGGGCAGGACCTCCAACTCGTCGCGCTGGCGGGTGGTGTACCAGTCGAGGTCCACCCCGAACGTCGGCAGCGTCTCGGCCGCCGCGTCCACCCAGCGCTGGTACGAGAAGTGCTCGCTCCAGCCGTCGAACCGGCCGCCGTTCTCCCACACCTTGCGGATCACCGAGCCGACCCGGCGGTCGCCCCGGGAGAGCAGCCCTTCGATAAGCGACGGCTCGCCGTCGTGGTAGCGGTAACCGATGGCCCGGCCCAGCGAGCGGTCCGAGTTGATCGCCTGCTTGAGGATCTTGAGCCGGTGGTCGATGACCTCCGGACGCTCCATCGGCGCCCACTGGAACGGGGTGTGCGGCTTCGGCACGAACCCGCCGATGGAGACGGTGCAGCGGATGTCCTTGGAGCCGGTTGCGGCCCGACCCGCCTTGATCACCTCGTGGGCCATGTCGGCGATCTCGAGGACGTCCTCGTCGGTCTCGGTGGGCAGGCCGCACATGAAGTACAGCTTCACCTGCCGCCAGCCGTTGCTGTACGCCGTGACGACGGTGCGAATGAGGTCTTCCTTCGACACCATCTTGTTGATGACCTTGCGGATCCGCTCCGACCCGCCCTCCGGGGCGAAGGTCAGGCCGGTACGCCGCCCGTTGCGGGACAGCTCCTGGGCGAGGTCGATGTTGAAGGCGTCCACCCGGGTCGACGGCAGCGACAGCGAGACGTTCGTGCCCTCGTACTGCTGGGCCAGGCCCGAGCACATGTCACCGATCTCGGAGTGGTCCGCCGAGGAGAGCGACAGCAGGCCCACCTCGGAGAAGCCGGAGAACTCCAGCCCCTCGCGCACCATCTGCCCGACGGTGGTGATCGACCGCTCCCGCACCGGCCGGGTGATCATGCCGGCCTGGCAGAACCGGCAACCCCGGGTGCAGCCCCGGAAGATCTCCACCGCGTACCGCTCGTGCACCGTCTCGGCCAGCGGCACGAGGGGCTTCTTCGGGTACGGCCAGGCGTCCAGGTCCATCGTCGTGCGCTTGTGCACCCGGAACGGCACGTCCGCCCGGTTCGGCACGACCCGCTGGATGCGCCCGTCGGGGAGGTAGTCGACGTCGTAGAAGCGCGGCACGTACACGCTCTCGGTGCGGGCCAGCCGCAGCAGCAGCTCGTCGCGGCCTCCGGGGCAGCCCTCGACCTTCCAGTCCCGGACGATCGCGGTGATCTCCAGGACCGCCTCCTCGCCGTCACCGAGCACGGCGGCGTCGATGAAGTCGGCGATCGGCTCCGGGTTGAACGCGGCGTGCCCACCGGCCACGATCACCGGGTCGGCGTCGGTGCGGTCGACGGCCAGCATCGGGATGCCGGCCAGGTCGATCGCGGTGAGCATGTTCGTGTAACCCAGCTCGGTGGAGAACGAGATGCCGAACACGTCGAACTCGCGGACCGACCGGTGCGCGTCGACGGTGAACTGCGGCACGCCGTGCGTGCGCATCAGGCTCTCCAGGTCCGGCCAGACCGCGTACGTCCGCTCGGCGAGGGTGTCGGGCAGCTCGTTGAGCACCTCGTAGAGGATCTGCACGCCCTGGTTGGGCAGGCCCACCTCGTACGCGTCGGGATACATCAGCGCCCAGCGCACGGTCGCGGCGTCCCAGTCCTTGACCACCGCGCCCAACTCGCCGCCGACGTACTGGATGGGCTTGGAAACCTGAGGGAGCAGCGGCTCCAGCCGGGGCCAGACGGAATTGGTCGCGGCCGCGCGCGGCGTCGTGGACGGGGCACTCATGATGCCCAAGGGTACGCGCTCGTCCGGCGGTGACCGCGCGCACGCCCGATCGCGGTGGTGGCGGCGCGGTACTAACCTCGGACCGGCGCGAGAGGAGATTGCCGCGATGCCGGAGCCCCAGCCGGGAGCACGGCCGGCCGACGGGAGCACCCCGGGCGCGGAGCCGGAGCGGGACCCGGCGGTCGCCGACGAGCCGACCTCCCCACCCGTACCTCTTATACACATCT
>NZ_VDFY01000059.1 GCF_006228125.1 Micromonospora orduensis
CCCTTACGGGCGACCGCGACGACGTCGCGGCGGAACTCCAGGGGGAACGCTTTCGGCATGACAGACATCCTTCCAGCGAGGAACAGATCCTCACAGGTCAGGAGTCAACCGAACCGGGTGCAGTCCCGGCGGGTTCTTCGACCACGTGGTCCCGCCGACGCCCCCGCAGACGCGCGAGCACGGCCTGTCCACCGTCCCGACCGCCGCTGCCGGTCCGGGTGCCGCGACGACTCCGCCCGCGCCAGCCCAGGGCGGGTGTGCGCGGCCCTCTCGGGGCGGATGTGTCAGTGAGCGTTATGACTCACAGGTATATCCATGACTCCCAGTCATAACGCTCGTCGCAGTCTCCGCTCGGACGTACTCACGCTTCGTATCCTCCACACCGCGCCCGCCCGGCTCAGAACTCCTCGTACACCGCCGGGTCCTGGTCCGCGAGCCGCCCGTCCGGGCGGCCCAACGCGGTGATGGCCTCCACCTCGGCATCGGTGAGCGGGATGCCGAAGACGTTCAGGTTCTCGACCTGCCGCTGCGGGGAGGCTGCCTTGGGCAGCGGGATCACCTGGCGGGCCACGTGCCAGGCGAGGATGGTCTGCGCCGGGCTGATGCCGTGGGCGGACGCGATCTCCACCACCGTCGGGTGCTGTTGCAGGTCGTTGCCGTGCCCGAGCGGACTCCAGCCCTGCACGAGGATCCCGTGCTCACGGTGGTAGTCGATCGCGTCCTGCTGCGGGAAGTACGGATGCACCTCGATCTGGTTGACCACCGGGGCGACGCCGGTCTCGGCCACCAGCCGGTCGATGTGCTCAGGCAGGAAGTTCGACAGGCCGATGTGCCGGACCAGGCCACGCTCGCGCGCCTCGACCAACGCCCGCCACGCCTGCACGTACAGGTCGACATTCGGGTTCGGCCAGTGGATCAGGTAGAGGTCGATCCGGTCGAGGCCGGTGCGGAACACGCTCTCCTCGATGGTGGTCATCGCCTCGTCGAAACGGTGGTGCCGCCCCGGCAGCTTCGACGTCACCACCAGCTCGTCGCGGACGCCGCCGGCCGCCCGTACGGCCCGACCCACCGCGCCCTCGTTCTCGTAGTTCACCGCGGAGTCGATCAGCCGGTAACCCGCCCGGATCGCCTGACCGATCGCGTCGACTCCCGCCGAACCGTTCAGCCGGTACGTGCCCAGCCCGATCGCCGGCAGGGCGGTGCCGTCGGCGGCCGTCAGGTGGGGGATCGTCATGATTGGACCCTACCCGTACGAGCTGCGCGCCAACGGCGGCTCGATGCTGAACTCCTTGCGGTTACCGGCTGATCGCCCGTTCCTTTGAGGCGCCTAGCAGCGGGTCGGTACGCCGCTCCGATTCGGGCAGATCCATCGCTGCGGCCAGGAGATTGGCGAGCCGGCGGCTGTCGTCCAGCCCTCGCCCCTTGCCAGCCCAGTCGTCGAAAGTGAGCCTGATGTTCTCGTCCGTGGTGATGACGTCCAGAACCGGGCCTCGCTTGTCGCGTTCGCGGAACCGCACGTAGCGAACGTCCGAGAGGGGAAACTCGCGCTCGATGGTGCCTTGTTTGCGCACCGCGCTCTGCGCCGAGATGAAGAGACGGGTGGGTGTCACGCCGAGGTAGGCATCCTCGCCGACGAGACGGTCGAGATTGACATCGGCGATGGCCAGTAGTGACTCCTCGCCAGGCACGATCCAACGGAGGATCCGCAGCACCTCATCCGGCACAGTCTCGGCGAACACCGTGAGCGGCGGATCCAGCGGAGCGGGTTGAGTGTGTACTTGGTCGCGAAGGACCGCCACCCGCTCGGCCAGCGCCTCGGCCATGGCCACGGTGTCTCGGATGTTCTGACGCTTGGTGGTGAACGGCAGACTGCGCTCGGCCGGCAATTCGGCGATCAGACGGCACTGGCGCTCCAGGCCGATGAGCAAGTTCGCCACGTCGTCCATGGCTTGAGTGTGTTCGCGCTGGGTCTCGGCGACCAACTCGGCCAACAGTCGTTCGTTCTCGTCCGCATTCGCCTCGTCGCGGCTGATGTGGCCCGCGCGCAACACCTGGTAGCGATACCAGGACCACTCCGCCATGAGCATGCCGTGCGCGTCGGCGAGGATCTGCTCGACGTTCCTCAGGACGTAGGTGCGACGGTTCTGCCCATCACTGTCGAGCGCCGTGATATGCCCGTGGACGAGCGACATGAAGAGGTGCCGCTGCTTGCGGAGGTCAGCGTCCTTGGTCGCGATGGAGGCGAAGATGTGATCGTTGACGGTGCCGGCAGCCTGCGACTCGCGTACCGCCCGCACCGTCGTCTCATGCAGGCCGAGCAGCGCCGCCCACTGATCCTCGTGCAGGGCGCGAAGAACGTCACGGGTGAGTTGGACGTTCTCGTCGATACGACGTGAGATCGACGCCAGCTGTACCTGCAGCGCCAGGAGCGCGGCGGCGGGCCCGAGAGCGGTGAGTATGGATGCGGTCTGCGCCCCCGTGACAGGTGCCCAGCGGACCGAGGCGGCGATTTTTCCCTTGCTCGTGACGAGCGCGCCCAGGTTCCAGCCGCCCGACGTCATCGGTCGCGCCGTCTTGAGCGCTTGCAGAGTCTGGGGCGACAGACGCACCAGCCCCTGCACGGCGGTCGCGCCCTGTGCGCCCTGCGCCGCCACATTGCCGATGCCCGAGGCCATCGCGAGCTTGTCGGTCAGTCCTTGGCTTGTTCGAGCACTCATCATCTTGAGAGGGATCAGTTCGAAGCCGGCGGGCACCTGGTCCGCGAAGAGAACGGCCACTCCCGGCTCGATCTCGACCAGGCTGACGGTGGGTTCATCTTCAGGCGACACCGTCGTGTCCGGGGCATCGTTATCGATGGGTGTGGAGGATTCGTTCTCGGATCCCTCGGCCTGAAGCACCATTCCACATCCTTCATGATCGACAGCGAGAGCATTACAGTAGGTGCGAACGTGGTGACCGCGGCTCATCCGGAGCGGTACCTCATCGCGCGCAGTGTCTACATGCGAGTGACTGATCAGATTGTGCTTCGTGGGGAGCTGGTCTCGATACCGCAATCACCGATGGCGGCTGCGGTGTTCACGGACCTGCTGTTGGGGTTGGAGTTGCCGCGCCAATCAGACCGCCGAAGAAGACCAGGACCGTCAGCGCGATCATCGGACCGACGAAGACGTAGCCGAGGATCAGACCCGTCACGGCCATGCCCCGCCCGGACCTCGTGCCGTTCCGAGTCTCGTGCAGGCCGACGTGGCCGAGGATGACCGCGAGGACGCAGGGCAGCCCGAACAGGCACCAGCCACCGAGGATGCCGAGGATGCCGAGGACCATCGACGCGGTGGCGGTGCTGGACGAGGGCGGTGCCTGCACCACCACCTGGGGCAGCAGCGGGTGGTAGTGGATCGGCGGGTAGGGACTGACCGGAGCGGCCGAGATCGGCGGCTGCGGGCGGGTCGGGTCGTATCCAGGCTGGTAGGACAAGGCGTTGTTCCTCTTGGCTGGTTGAGTCATCGATAGGGGTCAGCTCGTGGTGCTGGTGGTTAGCTGTAACTGCGCGAGCAGGGTGCTCACCTCGGTGTGCAGGCGACGCAGCTCCGCCGCCGTCGGAGCCAGCTCGTAGCAGTGGTGGTGGGTGGCGGCGGAGAGCGTCGCCCAGGCAAACGCCACCCGGCGGGCGGTTTCGGTGCCCGGACCGAGCCGCCCTCGCAGCATCAACTGCTTCGCGCGGCCCTGCCGGCACGCCGCCACGGTCGGCTTCACCCGCCGCCAGTAGGCGTCGACGCCGCCTTCGAGGGCGAGCCGGATCAGGCAGGCGCAGGCCCGCGGCCACCAGCCGGCGGACACCGCCGTGGCACCGAGCAGACCGGACCCGCGCAGCAGCTGGTCGGCCGCCGCCAGGCAGCGCTGTGGCGTCGGCGCGCTCACGACAGCGCCACCGCGAGGAGGCGTGCGTCCGCGACCAGGGCGGGCAGGTCCGCCAGATACGCCCCGTGCACGCCTTCCCGACACGCCTGGTACGCGTTCGCCGCCCGTCGTCCGTGCCGGCGGAGGAGTTCGTTGCGCACGTCACCGCCCCGATCGGGGTCGTCGAACAACGCCAACGCGACGATGGTGGCGAGCCGTCGAGACGCCGTCTGGATGGCCGCCTCGATGTCGGCGTGCGGGACACCCCGCGCGACCCGGGTGCGCCAGACCGCCTGATGGCATGCCGCCTCCACCGCCGAACGGCACAGCTCCGCCACCACCGGCACGCGCACCTCCACTGGGATCTCCTCGTTGCGTGCCAGCGCGTACGCGTCGTCCAGGTAGCGGGTCACCGGGTCGGAGCTGGGCCGCAGCGTCACCACCGAGCGCTCCGCCCGGGTCACCTCGATGATCCGCGCCTTGCCCAGGTCGAGCCGGCGAACCGCGTCCGGCAGCCGGGTGTCGTGGGTGAAGACGACCACCTGCCGCTGCTCAGCCAGCTCGGCGAGCACCCGCGCGAGACCGTCCACCTTCGACGGATCCATGCTCTGCACCGGGTCGTCGACCACGATGAACCGGAACGGGCTCTCCGGAGCACAGCTGCGGGGCAGGAAGGTGGCCAGCCCCAGCGCCTGCATCTCACCCTGACTCATCACACCCAGCGCGGTACCGTTGCTGGCGCCGTCCACGCTGACCGGGAAGACCACCCGCCGCCGGGTGTTCGCGCCTTCCAACGTCATCGACCCCAGCTCGACGTTGCTCTCCTGCCGCAGCTGCGCCCAGATCCGCCGCGAGTGCCCGGCGAACGGCGCGACCCGCTCGCTGCGAATCTCCGTACCGGCGTCCTTCAGCCACGCACGCGCGGCCTTCAACCGGGTAAGCGTCGCCTCCCGGGCCGGCAACCCGCCGGCCGCGGCCACCCACTCGCGCACCTCGGCCGCCGCCGCCCGCCAGCCGGTGTCGCGCTGCCGAAGAAACCCCTCGGCGTACGCGCGCGCCGCGTCCGCCGCCGTCACCACCGCCGGATACCGCGCCGCCAGGTGGTCGGCCAGTTCAGCCGGCTCCCCGGGTACGCGCCGCAGCGCGGCCACGGCGTCACGCAGCGCCCCGACCGTCGGCTCCGACCCGGGGCCCTCGGGCACCGTGAGGTCGTCGATCAGGTGGTGCGTCTGCCGCAAGAGTGCCGTGAGCCGGGTCGTCGCCGTCTGGGCGGCGACGCTGCGCTGCCGGAGTTCGGTGAGCGACTGCGCGGCGGCGGCACGCCACCCACCGTCCAGGGTGCCGGTGGCGCAGACCGGGCACGACCCGTCGCCCTCGTCCTCATGGTGTTCGAGGGCGAGGCGGAGCAGTTCGGCGCTGCGCAGCGCGGCCCGGGACCGGCCACCGTCGTAGCGCAGCGCCTCTGCCGCCGCCGCCCGCAGCTGACCGGCCAGCCGGGTCACCTCGTCGACCGGCGGCGGGGCGAGGGCGGCGAGTTCCCGGCAGAGCAGCACGTCCCGGTCGGTGGTCGCCTCGTCCGGCTCGTCGAGGACCGCCGTCACCGCACCGAGGTCGACCGCACCCCGACCCCGCAGCAGCGCGGCGGTCCGCCGGGCGCGGTCATCAGCGATACCGCTGAGCGCGTCGACCAGGGCGGCGCGCTGTGCACGTACCTCCTTGATGATGGCGTCGTGCGGCCGGGCGGCGCGCAACAGACGCTGATCGGCGTCGGCGAGCGCGTCCAGGCCGAGGATCGCGAAGAGGGCGTCGAAGAGCTGACTCTGCGTGCCGGCGGCGAGCCTGCCCAGCTCGGCGGCGGTGAGGAACGGCCGGTACAGCTCCAGCGGACGGGCCAGACCCAGCTCGGAGAGGCCGGCGTGCCGACCCCGGGCGCTGGTGACCGTCACCTCGGCGTCGGCCAGCTCGGCTCCGACCGGCCACGCCCGGTTCACCCGGGTCGGCGTGGCCACCCCGTCGACCCGCAGCTCCACGTCGACCCAGCACGGGTCCGGGTTGTGCAGGTTGCGCCATCCCGTACGCCACACGCTGGTCTTGTCGGCCCACCGGGCGCTGTCACCGGTGAGGGCGAGCTCGACGGCCTCGGCGAAGCTGGACTTGCCGGAGCCGTTGCGGCCCACGACCACTGTGAGGCCCGGGCCCGGGTCGACCTGGAGGGTCCGCTCCGGGCCGACACCGCGGAAACCGGCGACGGTCACCGACTTCAGCCAGATTCGGTCCGCCGGTCCGTCGCCGGTGGGGGGGCGGGG
>NZ_VDFY01000057.1 GCF_006228125.1 Micromonospora orduensis
GGCCTGGGCTCTGCGGGGCGTTGACCTGCGGGTCGAGGACGGGGAACGGGTCCTGCTGCTCGGGCCCTCCGGTGCGGGCAAGAGCACGCTGCTCAGCGCGCTTGCCGGACTGCTGCCCGACGATTCCGGCGAGCAGGAGGGCACCGTCGAGATCGACGGCCTCGACCCCCGCAAGGCTCGGGAACGCGTCGGCATCGTCTTCCAGGACCCGGAGACGCAACTGGTGATGGCCCGCAGCGGCGACGACGTGGCGTTCGGGCTGGAGAACCGGGGCGTACCCACCGACGAGATCTGGCCCCGCGTCGACGAGGCGCTGCGCCGGGTCGGATTCCCGTACCGCCGGGACCGCAACACGGCCGCGCTCTCCGGCGGTGAGCAGCAGCGCCTGGCCCTGGCCGGCGCGCTGGCCCTGCGACCCGGCCTGCTGCTGCTCGACGAGCCGACCGCCAACCTCGACCCGGCCGGCGCCACACTGGTCCGGCAGGCGGTGGCCGGCGCGCTGGACGCCGACACCACGCTGATCCTTGTCGAGCACCGGGTCGCCGAGGCGTTGCCGCTTGTCGACCGGGTGGTCGTCCTGGAACCCGGCGGCGGGGTCCGCGCCGACGGGCCACCCGAGGCGGTCTTCGCCGCGCACGGCGCCGCCCTCGCCGCCGAGGGCGTCTGGGTGCCCGGTCACCCCGTCACGCCCCGGCCGGCCACCGCCGCCCCCGGGGAGGTGCTGCTCACCGCCGAACGGCTCGGCCTGCCACCCCGGCTGGGCCCCACCGACCTGGCGGTACGCGCCGGCGAGGCACTCGCCGTGCGGGGACCGAACGGCGCCGGCAAGTCGACGCTGGCCCTGCTGCTCGGCGGGCTGCTGAAGCCGGGCACCGGCCGGGTCGCCGCGTCCGGCGAGCTGGCCGGATCGGATCACCGCACTCCCCCGCACCGCTGGCGCGCGCCCGCGCTGGCCCGGCGGATCGGGTCGGTCTTCCAGGACCCGGAGCACCAGTTCGTGACCGGCAGCGTCTTCGACGAGCTGGCCCTCGGCCCGCGCCGCACCGGCCAACCCGAGACAGCCGTCAGGGACACCGTCACCGAACTGCTGGACCGGCTGCGGCTGGTGCGGCTCGCGGCAGCCAACCCGTACACCCTCTCCGGTGGGGAGGCGCGGCGGCTGAGCGTCGCGACCGCCCTGGCCACCGCGCCCCGCCTGCTGATCTGCGACGAACCCACCTTCGGCCAGGACCGGCGGACCTGGCAGGAGCTGGTGGATCTCTTCGCCGACCTGCGCGACGCCGGGCACGGCGTGGTCACCGTCACCCACGACGCGGATTTCGTCACCGCGCTCGCCGACCGCACCGTCACGCTGCACCCCACCCCGGACGGCGACCGATGATCAGCATCGAGCCGGTCGCCGCGCCCGACGCTCCCCTGGCCCGCCGCAACCCGGTGGCGAAGGTGGCCGCCGCGCTGATCTTCTCGTTCATCCTGCTGGCCACCCTGGACCCGGTGGCCCCGGCCATCGCCATCGCGTGCGAACTCGCCCTGCTGCCGCTGTTCGGCATCCGCTACCGGGTGCTGGCCCGGCGGGCCCTGCCGCTGCTGCTCAGCGCCGCCGGCATCCTGGTCACCCTTGTGCTGTTCGCCGCCGACCGGTCCGGCCGGGTCCTGCTGGACGCGGGGCCGGTGCTGGTGAGCACCGGTGTGCTGCTCACCGCGCTCGGCCTGGTGCTGCGGGTGTTCGCGGTGGCCCTGCCCGGTGTGATCGTCTTCGCCACCACCGACCCCACCGACCTGGCCGACGCGCTGATCCAGAACGCGAAGGCGCCGGCGCGGTTCGCCATCGGTGCGCTGGCCGCGTTCCGGCTGGTGCCGCTGCTCGGTCAGGAATGGCAGATGATCAGCATGGCGCGACGGGCGCGGGGCGTCGACGCCGGACGCAACCCGGTGGCGAAGCTACGGCTGTTCACCTCCACCGCGTTCGCGCTGCTGGTCGGGGCGATCCGTCGCGGCACACGGCTCGCGGTGGCGATGGACGCGCGGGGCTTCGACGCCGGCACACCACGCACGGTCGCCCGCCGCCAGCCGTTCACCCGCGCCGACGCCCTCCTGATCGCCGGGTCGGTCGCCCTGGCCGGCGCGGCCCTGACCACGAGCATCCTCACCGGCGCCTTCCGCCCTCTGATCGGCTGACCCTGACCCCTTCTCTCCCCACAGCGCGCCGACCGGCGTCTGTAAGCGCCGCCGGGCCGGCATGATCCGCACACCATCGCCGATGGTGCTGCTTCGTCGGGCGGTGAGGCAGCACCATCGGCGATGGTGCTGCCTCACCGCCCACAGCGTCGGGACAGCGCGCCGGGTGGGTGCCGGGTCGGGTCAGCTGCGGCGGAAGGCGTAGCGGCGGCTCTGGCCGGCTTGGTGACCACGCCCCCCGGCCGAGCGTGTCCCGCCACCCTGCGGCGGTCCGGCGGTCGGTGCCTTCGGTCGCCCGGCGACCTTCGGCAGGTCTGCCACCACCGGCGCGTCGACTGCTGCCGGCACGTCGAACGGCGGCACCAGCTCACCCGGCGACACCGCCGGCGTCGCCGGCTGACTCAGCGCTGCCGGCAGCGCCGGCTGACTCAGCACCGCCGGCAGCGCCGGCTCGACCAGCACTGCCGGCTCACCCACCTCCGCCGGAAGTGCCAGCTCGACCAGGAGCGCCGGTTCGACCGCGAGATCGAAGTCGGGGCGGGTCGGTAGGAGCGCGTCATGGCCGGCCGCCGGGTCTGTGCCGGCGGACGTGGGTGCGGCTGTACGGGATTTCTTCCGGTTGCGCCTGGCAGGCATCCGGGCCTCCTTCGGTGCCGACCGTCACGGCCGGCCCGCGTTCCGGCGGTCGGTCGGATCGGCTGGTGACCGCCGCGGCGCGACGGTCGAATGGGGAAGGACAGCTCACCGGGGCCGGCATCGCCGGGATGGCGGAGTGGATACGGACGCCCGGGAGCGCACGGACCGCGACGCGGGGCGGCGGACCGGCTCGGAGAGTGGGGCGTCAGTTGCGCATGCCCGTACGGTAACCACCGCCCGGCGGGACGCGCACCCGATTTACTGGCACGATCGGCGCATGCTGATCGCTTTCTCGATCACCCCGCTGGGCGGTGACGACTCCGTGGGCGACCTGGTCGCCGAGGCGGTGCGGGTGGTCCGGGAGTCCGGCCTGCCCAACCGGACCGACGCCATGTTCACCACCGTCGAGGGCGAGTGGGACGAGGTGATGGCCGTGGTGAAGCGGGCGGTCGACGTGGTCTCCGCGCGGGTGCCCCGGGTGAGTGTGGTGCTCAAGGCCGACGTCCGGCCCGGGGTCACCGATGCGCTCACCGGGAAGGTCGCCCGGATCGAAGCCCGCCTCGCCGAGGGCTGACCGACGCCACTGTCGGCAGCACGGCGGCCACCCGGAGTATCGCAATGTGGATCACCCGGTACGTACTGGCGCGTACCGCGATAGGTTCAGGTCAATAGCGGCGGTGAAAGGTGGCGGCACGGATGGCTGAGCAGGCGACGGCGCAGATCGGTGTGACGGGGCTGGCGGTGATGGGCCGCAACCTGGCCCGCAACCTGGCCCGAAACGGCTTCACGGTGGCGGTGCACAACCGATCACCGGAGCGCACCCGCAGCCTGATCGCCGAGCACGGCGACGAGGGCACGTTCGTGCCCGGCGAGACGATTGCCGACTTCGTGGCGTCGCTGGAACGGCCGCGCGCGGTGATCGTGATGGTCAAGGCCGGCGCGCCCACCGACGCGGTGATCGACGAGTTGGTGCCGCTGCTGGAGGAGGGCGACATCATCGTCGACTGCGGCAACGCCCACTTCGCCGACACGCGTCGTCGCGAGGAGGCGCTGCGCGCGCAGGGTCTGCACTTCAGCGGCACCGGCGTCTCCGGCGGCGAGGAGGGCGCGCTGCGCGGGCCGAGCATCATGCCGGGCGGCTCCGACGAGTCGTACGCCAAGCTCGGGCCGATGTTCGAGAAGATCGCCGCGCATGTGGACGGTGTGCCGTGCTGCATGCACGTCGGGCCGGACGGCGCCGGGCACTTCGTCAAGATGGTGCACAACGGCATCGAGTACGCCGACATGCAGCTCATCGCCGAGGCGTACGACCTGCTGCGGGCCGGCCTGGACGCGACGCCGGCCGAGATCGCGGAGATCTTCCGGGACTGGAACAACGGCGAGCTGGAGTCGTTCCTCATCGAGATCACCGCCGACGTGCTCGCGCACACCGACGCGGCGACCGGCCGGGCGTTCGTGGACATCGTGCAGGACCGTGCCGAGCAGAAGGGCACCGGCCGGTGGACCGTGCAGAGCGCTCTGGACCTGGGCATCCCGATCACCGGGATCGCCGAGGCGACCTTCGCCCGCTCGCTCTCCGGGCACGTCGACCAGCGCGAGGCGGCACGCCGGGCGTTCCCGGACGCCGGTGAGAAGTGGCAGGTCGCCGACCGGGACGCGTTCGTCGAGGACGTCCGCCGGGCGCTGCTCGCCTCCAAGATCGTCGCGTACGCGCAGGGCTTCGACCACATCCGCGCCGGCAGTCAGGAGTACGACTGGGACATCGACCTCGGCGGCACGGCGACGATCTGGCGGGGCGGCTGCATCATCCGCGCCCGCTTCCTGAACCGCATCCGCGAGGCGTACGACGAGCAGCCGGACCTGCCGACGCTGCTGGTGGCGCCGTACTTCGCCGAGGCGGTCGGTGCCGGCGTGCCGAGCTGGCGGCGGGTCGTGGCCGACGCGGCGCGGGCCGGGGTGCCGACGCCCGCGTTCTCGTCGTCGCTGGCGTACTTCGACGCGCTGCGCGCGGAGCGGCTGCCCGCCGCGCTGATCCAGGGCCTGCGGGACAACTTCGGCGCGCACACCTACCAGCGCGTCGACCGCGAGGGCTCGTTCCACACCACCTGGGCCGGCGACCGCACCGAATCCCCCGCCTGACGGCGCCACGGCGCCACGGCGCCACGGCGCCACGGCAAGATCGTGCTCGATCCAGGATGTAGTGGCTTCCCGACAACGGGAGGCCACTACATCCATGTTCGAGCGTGATCATGGGGAGACGCCGGGCGTCAGGCGACTGTGGCGTGCATCTCCCAGACGAGGATCTCGGCTGGTTCATCGGCGGTGACCCGCCGACCGCCGGTCATGGTGAGGCGGGCCGCGTCGCCGGTGCCGAGCGGGCCACTGCCCTCCAGGGTCACCGTGCCGTCGGGCACGTACAGGTGCACGAAGGGCGCGTCCGGGATGGTGACCTCGTCGCCGGGGGCGAGCCGGGCGGCGTGCAGGGTCGCGTACCGGTTGCGGATGCGGATCGCGGACGCGCCGTCGTAACGCTCCATGCCGGAGGCGATCGGCACCAGGCCGCCGCGGAGCAGCTCGTCCTCGATCTCCAACTGCTCGTAGCCGGGGTCGACGCCCTCCTCGTCGGGGAGCACCCACATCTGCACGAAGTGCACCGGGTCGCTGTGCGGCTCCTGGTTGTTGAGCCGCCAGGCGTCGTTCTTCTCCGAGTGCAGGATGCCGGTGCCGGCGCTCATCCGCTGCGCCAGCCCCGGGTAGATCACCCCCGAGTGGCCGGTTGAGTCCTGGTGCACCAGCGAGCCCCGCAGCACCCAGGTCACGATCTCCATGTCCTGGTGCGGGTGGGTCTCGAAGCCTGCGCCCGGCCGGACCACGTCGTCGTTGTTGACCAGCAGCAGTCCGTGGTGGGTGTTCGCCGGGTCGTAGTGCCTGGAGAACGAGAAGGAGTGCTTGGAGTCCAGCCACGAGATCCGGGTGGCGAACCGGACCTCGGCACGGCGTACGTCGACCGCCGGAGCGGGGGCGGTCACCAGGCACGCTGCCCGGAGTCGGGGGTGGACGGCGCCCAGGTCAGCGCCGGCTCGCCGGTGGCCAGCTCGGCGATCTCACCGGTACGCAGCGCGGGCGTGTGGCCGAACTCGGCGCAGTGCTGCTCGGCGATCTCGGCGCAGATGTCGGCCACCTGCTCGCAGATGGGGTCGCCCAGATCGGCGGCGTTCAACGCCATGATCATCTTGTACCGGAGATCCCGCACACCCACCCCCCACCACC
>NZ_VDFY01000275.1 GCF_006228125.1 Micromonospora orduensis
GGACACCCCGCCGGCGGCGCTGGCGAACCGGTCCGCCGGCCGTTTGGCCATCGCCCGCGCAACGACAGCCGCCACCGCCGGCGGGGTGTCCGGCGGCAGCGGCGCCGGCTCGTCCTGGGCGTGCCGCAGGGCCACCGCGAGCGGGTTGTCGCCGTCGAACGGCGGCTGCCCGGCGAGGCAGAAGTACGCCACCGCGCCGAGCGCGTACACGTCGGTGGCCGCGGCGACCGGCTGCCCGGTGGCCTGCTCGGGGGACATGTACGCGGCGGTGCCGAGCACCATGTTCGCGGCGGTCAACCCGGCCATGCTCCGGGACCGGGCGATGCCGAAGTCGACGAGCACCACCCTGCCGTCGGCCTTGACCAGCAGGTTGCCCGGCTTCACGTCCCGGTGCACGATGCCGGCGAGGTGGGCGGTGTGCAGCGCGTCGGCGGCCTGGGCCAGCATCGACATGGTGGTGGCCGCGTCCAGTCGACCCGCCGCGCGTACCTTCGCCGACAGCGGCTCGCCCTCGACGTACTCCATCACCAGGTAGTCGACCCGGCTGCCGTCGGCGAGCCCGGCCTGCCCGACGTCGTGCACCGCGACCACACCGGGGTGTCGCAGCGCCGCCAGCATCCGCGCCTCGGCCCGGAACCGGGCGGTGAACTCGGCGTCGGCCACCAGCGCCGGCAGCAGCACCTTCACCGCCACCTCGCGTTCCAGCAGCACGTCGGTGCCACGCCAGACCGCGCCCATCCCGCCCGTCGCCACCCGCTCACCCAGCCGGTAACGGTCGCCCAGCAGCACTCCCCGAGTCAGCACCGAGCCACCGTACCGACCGGCGCCGACGGGGATTGATCAACCCACGGGTCGCGGGCGGAGGCGAGCGAGCGGCCGTCGGGCGCGGGGCCGACTACGCTGGCGGGGGTTCGTCCCACGGGGACTTCAGCGGCGAGGGGAGACGCGGCATGGCGTGGAGCTGGCGGTACGAGGGAACGGACGGTCAGACGGTCGAGGGACCTGCGGAGTCGTTCGGCAGCCAGGCCGACGCCGAATCCTGGATCGGTCAGACCTGGCGGGAGCTCGCGGCGTCCGGCGTCACCTCGGTCGCGCTCGTCGAGGACGACCGGGTGGATTACCGGATGAGCCTGCTGCCCACGGCCGAGTGATGAGCTACGACCGGCCGGGCACCGACGGGCTGGTGCTCGGCGTGCCGAAGGCGGCGTTCCGGCCCAGCCCGGTCTTCCTCGGCCTGGTCGCGCTCCTCGCGGTCAGCGGCGTGCTCACCTGGAACGGGTACGGCAACGTCCGCTTCAACGTGTTCCTGTTCGTGGTCTCCGGCTGGCTGGTCTCGCTCTGCCTGCACGAGTACGCCCACGCGGTGGTCGCCTACCGGGCCGGTGACCGGGACATCGCCCACCGCGGCTACCTGACGCTCAACCCGTTCAAGTACACCCACCCGCTGCTGTCGATCGTGCTGCCGGTGGTGGTGGTGCTGCTCGGCGGCATCGGCCTGCCCGGCGGCGCGGTGTGGGTGGACCGGCACGCGATCGGGGGGCGGCTGCGGCACACCCTGGTCAGCCTCGCCGGCCCGGCGACAAACGTGCTGTTCACGCTGCTGCTGGTGCTGGCGGTACGACTCGGTGCGTCCTCGGGTGGCCCGGTGGAGTTCTGGGCCGGGGTGGCGCTGCTGGCGTTCCTCCAGCTCACCGCGAGCGTGCTCAACCTGCTGCCGGTGCCCGGCCTGGACGGCGGCAACATGATCCAACCGTGGCTCAACCCGCAGTGGCGGCGGATGTACGACCTGTTCGCCCCGTACGGCTTCATCCTGCTCTTCGCGCTGCTGTGGAACCCGCGCATCGGAGGCTGGTTCTTCGACGCGGTCTTCGCGGTCGGTGACCTGCTCGGCCTGCCGTCGTGGCTCTACGCCACCGGCCTGGACCTGATCCGCTTCTGGCAGAGCTGAGCTGACCCGGCCCGGTCGGCGCGACAGGTGACGCGCCGACCGGACCGGAGCGGCGTCAGGGACGCTGCGCGGGAGACTCGGTCTTCGCCGGGTCCCGTTCGGTGACCGGCTCGACGATCTCGTCGATCCGCTTGAGCAGTTCGGCGTCGAGCTTCACCCCGGCCGCCTTCACGTTGTCGTGCACCTGCTCGGGACGGGACGCGCCGATGATCGCCGAGGAGACGTTCGGGTTCTGCAGGACCCACGCCACGGCGAGCTGGGCCATGCTCAGCCCGGCCTGCTCGGCGATGGGCTTGAGCTGCTGCACCCGGGTCAGCACGTCGTCGTTCATGAACCGGGAGATGAAACCCGCGCCGGACTTCTCGTCGGTGGCACGGGAACCGGCCGGCGGCGGCTGGCCCGGCAGGTACTTGCCGGAGAGCACGCCCTGCGCCATCGGCGACCAGACGATCTGCCCGATGCCCAGCTCCTCGCTGGCCGGCACCACCTCGGTCTCGATGACCCGCCACAGCATCGAATATTGCGGCTGGTTGGAGACCAGCGGGATGTGCAGCTCCCGGGCGAGCGGGTGCGCGGCGCGCAGCTGCTCGGCGGTCCACTCGGAGACCCCGATGTAGTGCGCCTTACCGGAGTGCACGACGTCGGCGAACGCCTCCATCGTCTCCTCCAGCGGCGTGCTGTAGTCGTACCGGTGGGCCTGGTAGAGGTCCACGTAGTCGGTACGCAGCCGGCGCAGCGAGCCGTTGATCGACTCCATGATGTGCTTGCGGGACAGGCCACGGTCGTTGCGGCCCGGCCCGGTCGGCCAGTAGACCTTGGTGAAGATCTCCAGGCCCTCCCGGCGTTCGTTCTCCAGCGCCCGGCCGAGCACGTCCTCTGCTCGGGTGCCGGCGTACACGTCCGCGGTGTCGAAGGTCGTGATTCCCGCGTCCAGGGCGGCCCGCACGCAGGCGAACGCGGCGTCCTCCTCGACCTGCGAACCGTGGGTGATCCAGTTGCCGTACGAGATCTCGCTGACCATCAGGCCGGAACGGCCCAGGTGTCGGAATTCCATTCCCCGACCCTAGCCCTGCCCGGTGAACACCGCCGACCGGCGCTCAAAGCACCGGATTCGCGTCGGCGAGCAACCTGTCGATCTCGTCGAGCACCGCCGCGCGATCGGGGTGCACCGGGTCGATCAGCGGCTCGGCGCGCCGGTCCAGCGCGCCCCACCGCCCGCCGGGACCCTCGACGAGGAACGCCACGGGGTGGATGACAAGCATCGGGTACGCGGGCGGCACCAGCACCGCCCCGGTGCGGTCCACCACACCGCGCCGACCCGCCACGTCGACGACGGCGAGACCCTCGTCGGTGAACCCGTCGATCTGCTCCCCACCGGCCAGCTCGGTGTGGAAACCGTGGTAGCGGGTGGGCACCACGATCCGACCGGTCCGGTCGACGGCACCCCACCCCTCCCGCCGTACCGCCGCCACGCCCTTGCGGAACGGGCGCACGTCGGCGAAGTTCGGCGGCACCTGCACCGAGCCGGTGGCGTCGATGGCCGTCCAGCCGCCCTCGCCTACCACCCACGCCAGGCCGTCGCTGAACGGACGCGCCATCCGGTACGACGGCGGGATCACCGTCGTACCGAGCAGGTTGATCAGCGACCACCGGTCGGTGTCGGGACGGCGTACCCAGGCCAGCCCGTCGTGGAACGGCTGCACCTCCGCGTACCGGGCGGGGATGACCAGGTCACCGTCCGCGTCGGTGTACCCCCACAGGGCTCCGTCCTGGCCCGGCACCGGGGGTCGGTCGCGGTCGAGGATGTCGTCCCGACTCCGCGGGTACGGCCCGAAGCCGTCCGCCGACGCGCGGGCCGTGACCGCGTCCAGGGCCACCCGGATCCGGTCCAGCAGTTCGGCGTCGCCGGCGCCGCGCAGGTCGAGTGCCCGCTCGAAGTGGTGGCAGGCCTCCATCAGCCGCCCCTGGTCGTAGCAGGACCGTCCGGCGTGCTCGTGCAGCGCCGCCCGCAACCGGTCGGGCAGTTCGATCGAGTTCGCCCGGGCGAACAACAGGTCGGCCTCGGCGAAGTCGCCGCGCCAGCGCAGCACGTGGGCCAGCCGGGCCTGGGCCAGCGCGGTCCGCCGCAGCTCGCCGGTGGCCTCGGCGTACGTGAGGGCGAGCCGGCCGTCGGCCAGCGCGTCGTCCAGTTCGCCGAGGATCCGGGAGGCCACCGCCCGCAGGCTGAGCAGCCGCGCCCGCGCCCGGTTGTCGACGGCCGAGCCCAACTTCCCGGTCAACCGCCGCCGGATGGCCCGCAGATCGTCCGGCTCGGTCAACTCCTCCCGCAGGGTGACCGGGTCCAGCCGCCAGCGGTACGCCCCCAGGACCTGCTCCGGGTCGCCCTCGTCGGCGAGCGACGGGCGGGCGGGCTCCGGCGGGTCCGGTGGCGCGGACACCGGTGCGCTCTCGGCGGGGGATCCGGTCCGCGGCCCCGGAACGGCCGCGGCCGGCACACCCGACACGGGTACGCCGAATGCGGGTGGCGCGGACACGGGCGGTCCGGACACGGGCATCGTCGGGGCGGGCGGCCCGGACACGGGCGGCGCGGACACCGGGGCTGCCGGGTCGGGCCGCTCGGGATCCTCGTCGGGCCGCGCGGAGGTCACCTCCACCGCCGGGTCGTGCTCGTCCGACACCGGCGGCGCGGGTGGCTGGGCCGCTGCCTCGGGGTCGGCGACATCCGTCCATCCGCTGAGAACGTCGAAGGCGAAGCCGGGACGCTCGGCGCCGGGCTCGCTGCGCGGGTCGGACGGCGTGACAGTCGGCGCCCCGGAGACCGGGCGTGCCGGTGGGCCGGACACCGGGTCGAACGCCGCCGAACCGTACGCGGGTTCCCCGTCCTCGGCGACACCGTCACCCCAGGGATCCCGGGCCCAGCGAGCGCCGTCCCCATCTGCGGCCGGCGGCGCGGAGACCGGCCCGGCCGACGATGCCGCGTCGGGAGGCGCGGAGACGGGCGGCGCGGAGACGGGGCGTGCCGGCGGTGCGGAGTCCTGGGCCGCTGGTGGTGCGGAGACGGGCCGCGCCGGCGGGCCCGAGACGGGCGGCGCGGAGACCGGGCGCACCGGCGGTGCCGAATCCGAGGCCGCCGGTGGTGCCGAGATGGGCGGCGCGGAGACCGGGACCGCCGGTGGCGCGGAGACCGGGTGTGCGGCCGGCTGGATGGTCGGGTCGTCTCGTCGGGCGGTCGCCGCGCTGGCGGACGGCTCGGCGGGCGGTGTCGACCGCTCGGGCCGTTCTCCGGTCCGTGGCGCCGCGTCGCTCGGCTCGTCGAGGGCCGTCCGTCCCGCTGTCGACGGCTGGTCCGCCGTCGTACCGTCCGGGTCGGACTCCGCCGTCGGGGCGGGGCTGAACCAGGCGTCCGGCCCCCGCACCGGCGCCTCGGCCGGCTCGGTGGCGGGCGGTACCGACGGTTCCGAGGGCGGCGGAGGGACGTAGCGACGTGGCACGCCAGGGGCGATCGGGAGCGCCGGCTCGGCGTCAGTCGAAGGCGCGGCAGCCTCGGGGGGCGCCGGGGGCGTGGCCCGATCCGGCTTCTGCCAGGCGAGCGGGGCCGGGTCGCCGAACGGCGGCGCGTCGGGTGCCCGCTCCGCGCTCCGCCGTTCGTCGTCGGCCGGGCGGTTCGCCGGGCTCGAACCGGGATAGCGCGGCGGCGCGGTCGGCTGGGCCGAGGCCGTCGGCGCCGGGCCGGACGACGTCCGACGCTCGGCCGACGGTGACGGCGACGGCGACTGGGGCTGCGGAGGCGTCTGCGGCTGCTCGTCGGGCGGCGGTGGATCCACCGGCGCGGGCAGGAACTCCAGCCGGAGGCGGGCGGCCGGCGGACCGGAGACGGGTCCGTCGGCCGCCGGCGAGACGGGGGCCGCCGAGACCGGCCGGTCCCGGTCCGGGCGTGCGGGTGGGATGTGCTCGGCCGGCCGGTGCCCGTGGTCCGCCGACGCGGGGGAGACCGGTGCGGCCGAGACCGGTCGGTCCCATCCGGGTGTCGCGGCCGGCGAGACGGGTGCGGGGGACACCTGCCGTTCCGGGCGCGCGGGGG
>NZ_VDFY01000112.1 GCF_006228125.1 Micromonospora orduensis
GCAGGTGGGTGGGCAGGACACTGGTCGACGGGGGGCTGTCGTCGTCGCCGGCTATCCGCTGAAAGAGGCGTTCGGTGGCGACTCTCGCCAGCTCACGTGTGTCGTAGGCGACGACGGTAAGCGGCCGGGGCATCAGGTGTGCCAGCTCGAAGTCGTCGAAGCCGACCAGCGCGGCGTCACTGCCCCGCCGGTGCAGCTCCTGGAGCGCGCCGACGGTGAGCCGGTTGTTCGCGCAGAAGAACGCGGTGGGTGGGTCCGGAAGGTCGAGCAGCGCGGCGACGGCCCATCCGGCCTCCTCTGGGGCGATGAGGCGGTCCCGGACCAGCGACTCGTCCGGTTCGACACCGACTGCCGCCAGCGCCGCCCGCGCGCCGACCAGCCGCTCGCGCATCGTGGGCACGCTCGGCGCTCCGAGCAGGAGGCCCACCCGGCGATGCCCCTCGGCGAGCAGCGCGCCGACCCCGGCCTGGCTGCCGCCCCGGTTGTCCAGCAGGACGGCGTCCGCCTGCAACCCCTGCGGCGGCCGGTCCAGGAACACGACAGGCATGCCCAGCTCGACCTCCCGGCGCAGGAACGAGTGGTCGGGGCCGGCCGGCACCACCAGCAGCCCGTCGACCCGGCGCTGGGTGAAGTCCTGGAGCAGGGCGCGTTCCCGCTCCGGGTCCTCCTCGGACGAGGCGGTGATCAACATCGTGCCGTGCGCGGCGGCGATCTCGGCCGCCACACTGGCGATGGTGGCGTAGAACGGGTTGGCGATCTCCTCGATGAGCAGCCCCACCGTGGCGTTGAGCTGCCGCGAGCGCAGGTTGCGGGCGATGTCGTTGCGCCGGAATCCCAACTCGGCGATGGCGGCGAGGACACGACCCACCAGTTCCTGCCCCACCGGTTCGTCGTTGACCACCCGGGACACCGTCTTCAGGCTGACCCCGGCATGCCGGGCCACGTCGACCATCGTCGGGCGGCGGCGTGCGGCCGGCCGGGTGGGGGTCTGCGTCACGAGGTGGTCCTCCACGGAGGCGCGGGTCAGCGGTCGAGGGCGGCGAGCGCGTCGACCGCTTTTCGGGCAGCGATGAGCACCGGATCCCACACCGGCGCGTACGGCGGAGCGTAGCCCAGGTCGAGCGCCGTCATGTCGTCCACAGTCATGCCGTTCCACAGCGCCACGGCCAGCGTGTCGATCCGCTTGGCCGCCTCGGACCAGCCGACGATCTGCGCGCCAAGCAGCCGGCCGCTGGGCCGTTCGGCGATCAACTTGACGGTCATCGGCCGGGCGCCGGGGTAGTAGCCGGCCCGGTTGGTCGACTCGGCGATCACCGACACGAAGTCGAAGCCCGCCGCCGAGGCCTCACGCTCGCGGAGGCCCGTCCGGCCCACCTCCAGGTCGCAGACCTTGGTCACCGCCGTGCCGATCACCCCGGCGAAGGTGGCGTACCCGCCGCCGATGTTGATCCCGGCGACCCGGCCCTGCTTGTTGGCGTGCGTGCCCAGCGGCACGTGCACCGGCAGCCCGCTGACCCGGTGCAGCGTCTCCACGCAGTCGCCGGCCGCCCAGACGCCGGGCATCCCGGCCACCCGCATCCGGCGGTCCACCCGGATCGCGCCGGTCGGGCCGATCGGCAGCCCGGCCGTCTCGGCGAGCGCGGCGTTGGGGCGTACGCCGAGGCCCAGGACCACGACGTCGGCCGGAATCGGCCCCTCGGCCGTGACCACGGCGGACACCCGGCCGTCCCGCTGCTTTAGGCCGGTCACCGGCAGGCCGGTGCGGATCGTGATGCCGAGGCCCCGCATGGCCTCGGCGACCAGTTCGCCCATGTCGGGGTCCACCGTCGACATCGGTTGGTCGCCCGACTCGACCAGGGTCACCGAGAGACCACGTTGGATCATGGCCTCGGCCATCTCGACGCCGATGTAGCCGCCACCGATCACCACGGCCCGGCGTGGCTGCGGCTCGGCGTCCAGCCAGAGGCGCAGGGCCGCCCCGTCGTCGAGGGTCTGCATGCCGAACACGCCGTCCGCGTCGGTGTCCGCCCACGGCGGCTTCACCGGCACCGCGCCGGTGGCGTACATCAGGTCGTCGAAACGCTCGCGGACCTCGCCGCCGCCCTCCAGGTCCCGGGCCACCACCTCGCGGCGCTCCAGATCGATGGTCGTGACCTCGTGGCGCATCCGTACGTCCATGGCGTACGTGGTGCGGAACGTCTGCGGGTCCCGGGCGATCAGGGCGTCCGGGCCGGGAACCAGGCCGCTGATCCAGTACGGGATGCCGCACGCCGAGTAGGAGGTGAAGTGACCGCGCTCGAAGACCACGATCTCCAGGTCATCACGGCCACGGCGGCGGCGGGCCTGGGACGCCGCCGACATGCCGGCAGCGTCCCCACCGATGACGATCAGCCGTTGCGCCACGGGATCATCCTGTCACGAGGTGTTCAGCCGCGGGTCTGCCGTGCCACGTCCTGCACCACGTCGGTGAGCTTCCCGGTGCGGGCGAACACCGCACGCTGCCGGGCCGCGCCGGTGCCGTGGCGGCGCAGCCCACCCAGCAGGTCGGTCACCTCCGCCCAGTCGCCGTGCTGCTCCAACGCCGGCCGCATCCGCTCCACGAACTGGTCCAGCAGCTCCCAGGCCGGGCGAAGCTCCCCGGTGGTCACGTCGACGCCCTCGCCCTCCAGCCCGTCGTGCGCGGCCCGCCAGTGCGCGCCGACCAGCAGGTGGTGGTCGGTCCGCAGCGCCGGTCGGCCGGCCTCGACGTCCGACATGGCGGTGGCCACCAGGGCCCGGACCAGCGCGGCGACCAGCACCGCGTCGTCCACCGTCGGGCAGACGTCGCCGATCCGCAGCTCCACGGTCGGGTACTTCGCCGACAGGCGGGCGTACCAGTAGAGCATCCCCTCGTCGAGCATCACCCCGCTGGAGATCAACTGACGGATCAGCCGCTGGTAGTGCTCGTGCGACTCCAGGAACGGCGTCGGGGCCACCGACGGCCAGCGCTCCCACTCCACCGAACGCCAACTGGCGTAACCGGTGTCCTCACCCCTGGAGAACGGGGAGTTGGTGGTGACGGCGTGCAACAGCGGCAGCCACGGCCGTACGTGGTTGAGCACCTGCACACCGGTGTCCGGGTCCGGGACGCCCACGTGCACGTGCATGCCGTTGTTGCCGGGGCCGGGGACGAGCAGCCGGAACCGTTCGATCATCCGGTCGAAGCGGGGCTTGTCCACCACCGGCGGAACTGGTCCGTCCACCGGACCGGTGCCGATGGCCAGCAGTCGTACGCCGGCCCGCTCCGCGGCGTCGGCGAGCGCGCTGCGCAGCACGCCGAGGGAGTGCCGGATCGAGGAGAGTTCCAGGCCGGGCGGGCTGCCGATCTCGATCTGGCTGGTCTGGAACTCGCGCTCCACCTGCCCGCGCAGTTCCGCCGGCACCTGCTCCAGCACCAGGTCGACGGCGGGGACCGCGGCTCCGGTGTGCGGGTCGACGAGAAGGAACTCCTCCTCGACACCCACGGTGAGCAACTCGGCCCCCGCGGTCGTTCCGCTGGGCGCCTCCGTCACCTGGCCCGTCATCGCGACACCACCGTCCGTTCCTGCCGTCCACGGTCCGTCCGCGGCGGTCGGGTGTTCGGTTACCCAACGTGGCGATGCCGGGAAACGTGATGGCGGCGCGTCGCGCGTCGCTTCTCGAGTGTCGGCATCGCGGGCCGGCTTCCCGGCTTCCGGCGTAGTGCCTCGGGCGCGAGGCGCACCCTCTGGTTCGGTCAGGTGGCGTGACATCGGGTCCTATGCTGAGCCCGTGCCGGTGCCGCTGGGGTTCTTCTGGGTCGCGTGGATGTCCGCGTTCGCCCAGCTCACCCTGCTCGCGGAACGTCCGACCGACCTGCTGGCGGGCGCCGCGCTGACCGCCCTGGTGCTGCTCACCACGCTGCTCGCGGCACGTCTGCCAGGCCGTTCGGGGGCGGTGGGCGTCGCGCGTCGCTGGGCCGGGCTGCGGGCCCGCTCCCGAGGGCGTCGGATGCCCCGTCAGATCGACCCGGACGCCGCCGGACGGCCTCGTCCCCGCGCACCCGGACTCCCCTCGGTCGCGTAGCGCGCCGCGCCGCGCGGCCGATCCCGCCGTCACCGGTCCTTTCGCCCGGCGGACGCCGCCGGGGGAGGACCCCACCGGAATCGGACCGAGGGGTTTCCCATGCTCGCCTTCGCACCACTGCACGCCACTGTCGCCGCCGCCGGCGCGGCGCTGTCCTGGCTCACCGATCTGCTCGAACCGCTGGCCGGCGGCATGGCCACCGCCGCCGCCATCGTGCTGTTCACCGTCGCCGTGCGGTTGCTGATCTCACCGTTGACCGTCGCGCAGGTGCGCGGGGAGCGGCGCCGCGCGGCGCTCGCCCCGCAGGTGCGCGAGCTCCAGCGGCGGTACGCCGACGACCCGGCGACGCTTCAGCGGGAGGTGTTCACGCTGTACCGGTCGGCGGGCGCCAACCCGATCGCCGGCTGCCTGCCGTTGCTGCTCCAGTTGCCGTTCCTGCTGGTGCTGTACCGGCTGTTCAGCACCAGTGAGGGCGGCACGGGGCTGCTGGACGAGCGGCTGGCCGGGGTGCCGCTGGGCCACCACGTCAGCGACGGGTTGGCCGGTGCGGCCGGTCCGCTCTTCGCCGTTCTGCTGGCCCTGCTGCTGGTGTTGGCCTGGTGGTCGTCGCGGCGTGCGCGTCGGGCGTCGGCGGCGGTCGGCACGGTGGCCGGTACGCCCACCGAGGGGCCGGGCGCTGCCACGCTCGGTCGGCTGCTGCCGCTGTTGCCGTTCACGACGGTGCTGGTGGCGCTGGTGCTGCCGCTCGCGGCGGTGATCTACCTGGTGGCCACGACCGCGTGGTCGGCGTTGGAACAGGTGGTGCTCCGTCGCCCGCAGGCGGTTCCGGCAAACACCGAATAGATCGACGTTGACAACTGTCCCGGCGAGACGTACAACCACTGAGAGAGCGCTCTCTCGACCGTCCCCGCAGAGAGGCACGTCCATGTCCCCACCTCCGGCGGCCCCCACCGCCTCGCCCGTCCGACGCCGCCTGCTGGCGTCCGCCCTGCTCGTCGCCACCACCACCGCCCTGGCCGGCGTCGCCGTGACCGCGCAGGCCGCCGTTCCGCCTCCCCCCACCGGCTGGAGCACCGTCTGGAGCGACGACTTCACCGGCGCGGCCGGCACCCTGCCGTCGGCCGCGAACTGGATCATCGACACCGGGCACAACTACCCCGGCGGCCCGGCGAGCTGGGGCACCGGCGAGATCCAGACCTACACCGCCAGCACCGCCAACGTCAGCCACGACGGCGGTGGCAACCTGCGGATCACACCACTGCGCGACGGCGGGGGCGGCTGGACCTCCGCCCGGATCGAGACCGTGCGCAGCGACTTCAAGGCCCCGGCCGGCGGTGTGCTGGCCATCGAGGGCCGCATCCAGATGCCGAACGTCACAGGTGCCGCGGCTGCCGGCTACTGGCCGGCCTTCTGGGCGCTCGGCGCGCCCTACCGCGGCAACTACCAGAACTGGCCGGGCATCGGCGAGTTCGACGTGATGGAGAACGTCAACGGCATCAACTCGGTGTGGGGGGTGCTGCACTGCGGCGTCGCCCCCGGCGGGCCCTGCGACGAGTTCAACGGCATCGGCGCGTCCCGGGCCTGCCCGGGCGCGAGCTGCCAGTCCGCGTTCCATACCTACCGGTTCGAGTGGGACGCCTCCATCAGTCCCCAGCAACTGCGCTGGTACGTCGACGGGCAGCTCTTCCACACCGTCACCCAGAGCCGCGTCGGTGAGCCGGCCTGGTCGCAGATGACCTCGCACGCGGGCTACTTCCTGCTGCTCAACGTGGCGATGGGCGGGGCGTTCCCGAACGGCGTGGCCGGCAGCGGAACGCCCACCGCGGCGACCGTCCCGGGTCGACCGATGCTTGTCGACTACGTGGCGGTGTACCGCCGGGTGGCGGCGTGGTGGGCGGCGGCGTGGTGGGCGG
>NZ_VDFY01000056.1 GCF_006228125.1 Micromonospora orduensis
GCCCCGGGCGGCGCGGGCCGCCCGGCGGACCGCCTCGGCGGCGGCTACGCCGGGCGAGGACGCCGGGGCCGCCGGCTCGGCGGCGCCCACGCCGGACGCGTCACTCCAGCTGTCCCACGCCTGCGCGGGTGAGGCGACCTCGACGCCCTGCACCACCGTGACGAAACCGGCGGTACGCGACAGGGTGTGCCGGGCCGCGTTGAGGTAGAGCAGCTTCGCCCCCGCGCCCAGCTCACCGGTCGACGGGGCGAACGGCGCCGCGAACGAGCCGAGCAGCGCCGCGCCGACACTGCCCAGCGTGGTGGCCTCGTCGGTGGCCGGCGGGTCGAAACGCACCAGGTCGCCGGGCTTGAGGTCGGGGCGGCCCTTGAGGGTGAGCGTCCACGCCCGACGGCGCGGCGGGGCGGTGCCACCGGTCTCGGTGGCCGCGTACGGATCGCTGTCCTGGCTGCCGTTCTCGGTGCACTCCAGCAGGCCGGTGGCGAGGGTGAGCGGCTTCGGCTCCCCCTCGGGGTACGGGATGGGCCGCCTGCCGACGTGCACGGTGCCGTCGCGGATCAGCAGCATCCCCCGCCCGTACGCGTTGAGTGACTGCTGCAAGGCGCCACCGAGACGCTCCAGCGCGGCGCGGTAGAGCAGCCCGGCGCCGAAGGCGACCCGCTCGTCGCCGGCCGCCTCGGTGGCGCCGGAGGTCATCGTGCCGTCCGGGTTGGCGCCCCAGCCGGTCACGTCGACCCGGGTCCGTTCGGCGATGGCCCGGATCGCGGCGGTGAAGGTCGCCGCCTCGAACCGTTCGGCGACCCGCTGCCCGAGCCGGGCGTACGCCTGCTCGACGAGGGTCAGTTCGGTGTCGTACGTCCGTTCACCGGTGAGCCGGCGCACCTTGGTCACCCGCAGCACGGCGACCAGCGCCTGGGTCAGCTCGGCCGCGCTCGGGCCGGCGTTGACGCCGACCAGGTTGGTGAAGAAAGCCCCGACGGAGGTGTTGGCGTCCCGCCAATACAGGTGCAGTTTCGCCACCAGCGGCGGTTGCCCCTCGGCGGTGCGCAGCGCCGCGAAGTGCTCGTCGATCAGCCCCTGCACGGTGATCGTGTAGGCCCCCGGGCCGAGTCCGTCGGGAAGCGCCGCGTCGATTGCCGCGTAGTAGTCGGCGCTGGACAGGGTGAGCGCGGCGTCGGGGCTGAGCCCGGTCGGGGTCTCCCGGTGGAACGTCACGGTCCAGCCGGCGTCGTTGCCGACCGCGCCCTGGCGGACCTGGCCGCTCTGGAACGGCGTGAGCGTCATCGCAGCACCCTCCGCATCTTCTTGTCGAGCAGGTAGCGGTAGCGCAGCTTGCCGGGGCCCAGCTCGGATTCGACGCGCTGCGCGGGTGGCCGGCGACGCCAGACGAACTCGTTGATCGGCGGTGGTCCGAAGTGGTCCACCGCGCGGTCGGCCCGCCGCCAGGCCAGCGTCACCGACGAGCCGTAGTCGCCGGAGCCGCGTACCGTCCCGGCGTGCAGCAGCCAGGCGAGCACCAGCAGCTCCACGGCGACCGGGGTGGCTCCGGTGGTGTCGACGGGCGTGCCGCCGTCGGGGCAGACCCGGCGCAGACCGGCGGCGAGCGGCACCGAGCCGAGGATCCGGGTGCCCTGGCGGACGACGAGGCGCAGCGGCACCCGTCCGACAAGCGCCGGGGACAGGGGTGTGGCCGGCGGCGCGGGTCGCGGCGCCAGGTCGTCGGCGGAGGTGCTGACCACCGCGAGGGGGTCGGTGTCGAGCCACTGCCGGGCCAGTCCGGTGGGCAGGATCAGCACCGCGTGCACGCCGGCGCCCAACTCGACGCGGTGTGGCAGGCCGGCGGTGAGGCTCTGCCGGACCTCGGTGAACCCGTCGGGCACCTCGACGGGCGTCTCCGGCAGCAGGTAGCGGTCGATCGGGAACTGTGGCATCAGTTGCCCAACCCGTCGGCGAGCGCGCCGACTCCGATGCTGGCCACGTCGAGCAGCTTGCCGAGCAGGCTGGGACGGGGCACGTGGACGAGGGTGATTGTGGTGTCCAGGACGTCGCGGCGGGCGGCCGAGGCGTTGAAGGTCAGCGACTGCACCTGCATGTCGGTGCGGATGGTCATCGACGTGACGAGGATCAGCCCGCCGAACTTCCCCCCGGAGTACGCCGCGAGGGCGGTGCCGCGTTTGCTCGCCTCGGCCATCGTCTCCAGGGCGAACTTCCAGGCGTACCGTTCGGCGCCGACGAGCACCCCGGTCAGGGTGATGGTGTCGTCGTGGGTGGCCACGATGGCCTTGTGCGCGGTGGAGCCGATCGGCGGCAGGTGGTAGGTCTGCGCGAGGGAGATGGCGGTGACCGCCCAGAGTGGGATCGGCAGCACCCCGTCGCTGATGATCGCCGACGGGACCGTGCCGTACCGCATGAAGCTGCTGGTGATGGCCATGCTCAGCGCCCTCCGGTGGGTGGCAGCGGCACCGGCGTACCGGTGGGTTCGACGGCCAGGCCCAGGTCGCGCAGCGCCTGGGTGATCTCGCGGACCTCGCCGGCGGCGCTGGTGACCCGCAGCCGCAGCCGCCGCTCTTCGAGCGCTCGGCTGATCCGCGCGGGCCGGCTGGACGCCGAGCCGCGGCGGTTGATCCGGTCGATCTCGGCGGCGGCGTCCTCCATCCGGGAGATCGCGTCGAGGATCCGCGGGTCGGGGGTGAAGCCGGGGTCGTCGCGGTGCAGCCGGGCGATGGCGTCGCGGAAGTCGGCGGCGTCGCGGCGCAGGTTGGTGACCAGGTTCTCGGTGAGCGCGCTGACTCCGCTGACGCTCGTCGCGCGGTGCGACTTGTCGTCGAGCAGCCACACCCAGCCGTCGTGGCCGATGCCGACGAGGTCGGTGCCGGCGACCTTCACGTTGGCGTCCGGTCCCTTGAGGAACAGCTCGATGCTGCTCAGCGAGAACGCGGCGCTGTACTCGCCGAGCACACCCCGGCCGTAGGTGACCATGTCGTGGCGAAGGTAGGCGCGGAAGCCGGGGCCGTCGTCGGCGCGGCCGCCCCGGTCGCGGAAGCGCCGCCACAGGGTCGCCAGGGCCTCCGGGTTGTGCACGGCGAGCTGCTGGGTGAGCCAGACGTCGCCGCTGGACACCACGGCCCGCAGGTCCGGGTCGGCGATCCGCGCGACAGCCTCGGCCAGTCGCGCCTCGCTCATCTGCAGGCCGCGCGAGCGGGCCTTGCCGAGATCATCGACGGCGGCCCGCAGCCGGGCCAGCTCGTCCGGGGTGAGCCGGCCGCCGAGGCGGGTCTCCAGGTCCGCGACGGCCGCCCGTTTGCCGGTCCCGGACTCGGCGGCCACCGCATGCCACAGCGCGGTCGGTTCCAGCGCGGCGGCACGGCGCAGCGCGTCCTGCCGGTCCGCAGGCATGGCCTGGAACGCGGCGCCGACGACGTCGGTGGGCTCCACGTGCCGGCCGCCCGCGCCGCCGCCGGCGGCGTCGAACTCGCGCAGCAGCGAGTCGGCGTACGCGGCGGAGTCGTCGGCCAGCCGCAACGGCGCGTCCCCGACGATGCCGTCGCGCGGTCGGCTCAACTCGCGCATCTCGGTGCTGAGCTGGTCGAAGTGCTCGCCGAGGGTCGCCACCCGTACCCCCTCGGGCAGGGTGCCGCCTTCGAGCACGTGGTCGAGGATGGCGGCGATGTTGTCGCGCAGCACGGCGATGCGTTCCAGCCGGTTGATCGCGTTGTTCAGGTGCAGGTCGGCGACGTCGTCGATCATGCGCCGAACGAGGTGTTCCAGGAGTCGCCGGGAGCGCACCTCGCCGGCCTCGCTGTGCGCGGCGACGGTCCGCACGAAGCGGCGCAGCCGCGGGTTGGCGTCGGCGGCAGCGTGCACCGCCGCGGCGTCGAGGAACCGGCCGGCGCGGAACCGGCGGGGCCCGGTCACGGCCGCACCACCGGGACGCGCGGACCGGCGGCGGCGCCACCGGGTTGCGAGTCGAGCACCATGAGAATGAACCGGGCGCCCTCCGGGCCGCCTACCGCGCCGCTGAGCATCGCCTCGCGTTCCACGTACGCCAGCACCGGCTCCATCAGCTTCTGCACCACCCGTTCCAGCACCTCGTTGAGCAGGATCTCGGTGAGGAACGCCTGGAGCAGGTCACGGGATGCGGCTTCGACGATCTGCCGGGTGACCCGGCGCACCACGTACCCCCGGGCGGCGCGCAGCCCGGCGCGGACACCGAAGCGCAGGGCGACCCGGCCGCCGCGCACGGCCGCGCCGCCGATGGTGCCGGCCTCCGGGATCAGCGACAGGGCCATCCCGAGGTACGCGGCGAACAGCTCGACCTCGACCTCGGTGCGGGTGAGCACCAACTCCGGGTCGAGCATCGAGGAGTAGAGGCGCTCGCGCTGGTGGGCGTGTGCCACGTCGACGGCGGCGACGGCCACCCCGACCACGAAGCCCAGCGGCGGGCAGAGGATGGACAGCGCGATGATCCCCACCATGATCCCGAACGCGGTCAGCGCCTCGCGGCCCAGCTCGGTGCTGAACAGGTCGTCGACACCTGTGGCGTAGTACAGGTTGCCGCCGAAGAACTCGCCGATCTGCTGGTGGGTGACCAGGTGGATGCCCTGTAGGGCGAAGCGTCCCCGGGGGATGGTGGCCGACGGGATGTGCTCGCTGATCCGGCTGGACCGGAACGCGAACACCGCGTCGGTGCGGGCGCGGCCGAGCATCTCGGTGTTGTGGCGCCGCATGTCCTGCAGGACCCGCCACAGCTCGTCACGGATGGCGGACCGCTCGCCGGCGAAGCGGGCCAGCACGTCGGGCACGTCGGTGATCTGTTTGACCAGCGGGTCGATGCCCTCGGCTTCGCCGCGTTGGATGACGAGCGCCTGTTCGATCTCGGCGAGGGTCCAGAGCACCCCGTGCGAGTCGCGGATCCGCGTGGTGCCGTCGCGTTCGACGATCTCACCGGCCGCGCCGGGGCTGGTCAGGGCGGCCTCGGCGGCGAGGAACGCGCTGGAGATGGCGCGGGCCGCGCCGTACCAGGCGGTGGCCGGGTTGGCCGCGCTGACCGTGGCGACGGTGCCTCCGCCGAGGTCGGTGTGCTGCTGGGTCCACCGGGCGGCCTCGTGGCGGCGCAGCCGCTCCCGCGACCCCTGAAGCTCCGCGTAGTCGGTGAGCTGGGAGACGATGAGCCGCTCGAAGATCGGCGCGTACCTGTCGAAGTTGGCGATCCGCGCGTCGATGCCGGTACGCGAGGTGAGCAGCAGCTGCACCAGCATGGCCTGGCTGCCGACCATGAAAAGCTGCCCCACCGCCCCCTTGACGGCCGGGCTGAACGCCTGGACGAAGTGCAGGTTCCAGGAGGCGGACGTGTCGATCCAGCCACCCTGGATCCGGGCGAAGTGCTCGGGCTGGCTGTAGCGGCCCATGACCAGTTGGGCGAGGCGGTCCAGGCGGGGCACCACACCGGCCAGGTGGCGCAGGAACTGCACGGCGGGTGAGGCGACCGGCCGGAAGTCCAGCGGGCCGAGCCCGCCGCTGCCCTCCGGGACGGGACGGGTGAACGCCTCGCGCTCGGCCGAGCCGACCAGCACGCTGATCGCCGCGGCGCGGCCGCGCAGCATGGCGGCGGCCTGGAGGCAGAAGTTCGCCGGGTAGCGGCACGGCTCGCCCATCTGCAACCGGAACGCGATGTCGTCCATGAGGCGGCGCAGCTCGTCGCCGTCCGGGCCGAGGGCGGCCAGCTCCGGTTCCCCGTTGAAGGGGGCGCAGGCGCGCGGCTCGGAGTGTTGGCCGGCGACGGCGGGAAACCGGCGACCCTCGACGCCGGGTGGGGCGCTGGGGCTGCTCGGGTCGAAGACGAACCCGCCGCGACGGGCGCCGCCGCTGCCGTCGCCGGTGCCGCCGGCACCGCCCCCCGGGCCGGTGCCGGCGCCGAGACCGCCGGCGCCGGACCCACTGCCGCCGCCGGTGCCGGTGCCGGAC
>NZ_VDFY01000055.1 GCF_006228125.1 Micromonospora orduensis
CTGTTGTAGCCCTCCGACTTCACCTTCCGCAGCAGGGCCTGGGTGACGAGCGGCGACGCCATGGCGACGGTGGCGGCGATGCAGCCCGGCTGGAATCTCGGCAACACCCTCGACGCGATCCCCGACGAGACCGCGTGGGGCAACCCGCTCGTCACCCAGGCCCTGCTGCGGAAGGTGAAGTCGGAGGGCTACAACAGCATCCGGATCCCGATCACCTGGAGCAACCACCACGGTCCCGCCCCGGCGTACACGATCGACCAGGTCTGGTTGAGCCGTGTCCGCCAGGTGGTCGACTGGGCGCTGGCCGAGGGCCTCTACGTGCTGGTCAACCTGCACCACGACTCCTGGCAGTGGATCAACGGCTACCCCGGTGACCGGACGACTGTGATGAACCGCTACACCGCGCTGTGGACCCAGATCGCCACCACGTTCCGCAACCACTCGTCGAAGCTCACCTTCGAGAGCATCAACGAGCCGCAGTTCACCGGCACGTCCGGCGACGCCCAGAGCGACGAGGTGCTGCGCGACCTCAACGTCGCGTTCGTCCGCCTCGTGCGCCAGTCGGGTGGAAACAACGCCAGCCGGCTGCTCGTGCTGCCCACCCTGTACACCAACTCCAACCAGGCGCAGCTCGACGCGCTGTCGACCACGATCAACCAGCTGGGCGACAGGAACATCGCGGCGACCGTCCACTTCTACGGATGGTGGCCGTTCAGCGTCAACATCGCCGGCGGTACCCGCTACGACTCCAACGTCGAACAGGACATGGTCGACGGATTCGACCGGGTGGCCAACACCTTCGTCGCCCGGGGCATCCCGGTGATCGTCGGCGAGTGGGCGCTGCTCAGCTACGACTACACCCGGCCGGGCATCATCGAGCGCGGCGAAGTGCTCAAGTACGTCGAGGCCGTCGGCTACCAGGCCCGGATCCGCAAGCTCACCACCATGCTCTGGGACGCCGGCTCGTTCCTCAACCGCAACGACCTCCAGTGGCGCGACCCCGGCCTGTTCGCGCTGATGAAGGCGAGCTGGACCACCCGCTCGGCCACCGCGTCGTCGGACCAGATCTACGTACCCCGTAGCGGCACCGTCACCAGCAGGTCCCTCACCCTGAACCTCAACGGCGCCTCGTTCCGGAGCCTGCGGCAGGGCAGCACCGTGCTGACCAACGGTACCGACTACACCGTGTCCGGCAACACGCTGACCCTGACCAGCGCGGCGCTGACCCGCCTGGTCGGCAACCGCGCCCCAGGCGTCAACGCGAACCTCGAAGCGACCTTCTCGCAGGGCGTGCCCTGGCCGATCAGCGTCATCTCGTACGACCCGCCGACCCAGTCGGCGGCCAGCGGCACGACCAGCTCGTTCACCATCCCGACCCAGTTCCGCGGTGACCAGCTCGCCACGATGGAGGCGAAGTACGCCGACGGCAGCCCCGCCGGGCCGGCCAACTGGACCTCGTACAAGGAGTTCTGGAGCAACTTCCAACCCGACTACACCGCTAACACGATCATCATGAAGCCGGAGTTCTTCGCCGAGGTCAACGACGGCGCGGTCACCCTCACGTTCCACTTCTGGAGCGGCACGAAGATCACCTACCGCGTGACGAAGTCCGGTACCTCCGTCACCGGCAGCCCCGCCTGACCCCGCGGGTCGGGTAGACAACAGGAAGCGGCCCGGTTGATGATCATCAACCGGGCCGTTCACCTGCGTCCGCAAGGTGGAGCCGAGGGGACTCGAACCCCTGACCCCCACACTGCCAGTGTGGTGCGCTACCAGCTGCGCCACGGCCCCTTGCTGTCGTCCCGGTCGCCCGGGCACTGGGAAACTATACACAGACCGGCCGGCATGGTCATCTCGCGGGGTGCCCCCACCCGCCGGTCAGTTCAGCGCCACGTCCGGGGGGAAGTGGGCTATGGCCGCCATCATCCCGCCCTGCCGGCGCAGCACCATCGGCCACAGGTCGTCCGGACGGTCGACGAACGCGTCGCCGGGCAGCGCGTCCAGCACGAACCAGGAGCCGTCGTCGATCTCCTGCTCCAGCTGCCCGCTGCCCCAGCCCGAGTAGCCGGCGAACACCCGGATGCCGCCGATGCTCTCCCGCAGCCGCTCCGGGTCGACCGACAGGTCGATCGTGCCGACCGCCCCGGACACCTGGTGGAACCCCTTGACCCGACGCATCGGGTGCCGCATCCGGGCGAGACAGATGGCCGAGTCGGGCTGCACCGGGCCGCCCTCGAAGAGCACCGCCGGGTGCCGGGCCAGGTCGCTCCAGTCGCCGAGCACGTCAGCGACCGGCACCTCGGTGGCCCGGTTCAGCACCACGCCGAGCGCGCCTCCCGGCTCGTGGGCGACCAGCAGCACCACCGTACGGTCGAAGTTCGGGTCCTTGAGCGCCGGAGTCGCGACCAGCAGCCGCCCGGTCATCGACTCCATCGCTCGTCCGCCGATCGCCTGGCCCTCTCCCTGCATCCCACACACCCGTCAACCGTGAGCCCGCACCGGGGATCCGTCACCCACCGGATCCGCACGGTGCATCGGGATCAACCGCGCTGTCAACGCCATGCCTGGCACCATAGCCTGCGTCCCGGGCGCTGGCTAAGGTCTGACCAGCAGGTGATCGGACAGTTGAGACGGAGGTTCGATGGCGCCGACGGCGGACGTGGCAGTGATCGGCGGTTCGGGCCTGTACGCGCTCCTCGACGGCACCGCGCACGAGCTGGACACCCCGTACGGCCCGCCGTCGGACGCGGTGACCATCGCCGAGGTGGCCGGTCGGCGGGTTGCGTTCCTGCCCCGACACGGTCGGGACCATCGATATCCACCGCACCTGATCCCCTATCGGGCCAATCTCTGGGCGCTGCGCTCCCTGGGCGTACGCCAGGTGCTCGCCCCCTGCGCGGTCGGTGGGCTCCGCCCTGAGCTGGGACCGGGCACGTTCGTGGTGCCGGACCAGTTGATCGACCGGACCAGCGGCCGGACGCAGACCTACTACGACCGGGGTGCCGTGCACGTGCCGTTCGCCGATCCGTACTGCCCGCACGGCCGGCGCGCGCTGCTCGCCGCCGCCGCGGGTCGGACCGTCGCGGCCGTGGACGGCGGCACGGTCGTGGTGGTGGAGGGTCCGCGGTTCTCCACCCGGGCCGAGTCGCGCTGGTTCGCCTCGATCGGGGGCACTGTCGTGAACATGACCGGCCACCCGGAGGCGGTCCTCGCCCGGGAGCTGGCTCTCTGCTACTCGTCGATCGCCCTGGTCACCGACCTGGATGCCGGGGTCCAGGCGGGTGATTCGGTGACCCAGGACGAGGTGTTCCAGGTCTTCGCGGCGAACACCGACCGGCTGCGGGACGTGCTGCTGGACGCCCTGGCCGCGCTCCCGGCCGCCCAGGACTGCGCCTGTGGTCGGGCGCTCGACGGCATCACCCTGCCCTTCACGCTGCCCTGAGCCGCCGTCGGAGACGAACGCGCCGCGGAAACGCCCGAAAAGGTCCGTCACATCCCGATAGATTCGAATGATCGGGAGGGCGACCGCTGTCGTCCCTGCGCGCGAGACGGAGGCAGGCGACGATGGCTACGGTCCGGGACGCGACGTACGACGTGCTCCGCACCCTCGGTATGACCACCGTCTTCGGCAACCCCGGGTCGACCGAGGAGCCGTTCCTCCGGGACTTCCCAGCCGACTTCCACTACGTCCACGCCCTGCAGGAGGCGACGGCGGTCGCGATGGCCGACGGCTACGCCCAGGCCGCCGGCGTACCGGCGCACGTCAACCTGCACACCGCCCCGGGGACCGGCAACGGCATGGGCAACCTGGTCACCGCCTGGCACAACAAGACCCCGCTGATCGTCACGGCCGGCCAGCAGACCCGGGAGATGCTGCTGCTCGAACCCCGACTGACCAGCCGGCGGGCCACCGAACTGCCCCAGCCGTACGTCAAGTGGGCCTACGAGCCGGCCCGGGCGCAGGACATCCCCGCAGCGGTGCTGCGGGCGTATGCGACAGCGGTGCAACCCCCGGCCGGGCCGGTCTTCCTGTCGCTGCCGATGGACGACTGGGCCCAGCCCGCCGGGCCGACACCCGAGGTGCGCTCGGTGGCCACCCGGTTCGGGCCGGACCCGCAGCGGCTGGACGAGTTCGCCCGGGTCCTGGCCGGCAGCCGCGACCCGGTGCTGGTGTTCGGGCCGGGGGTGGACCGCTCCGGCAGTTGGTCGGAGGCCGTCGCGCTGGCCGAGCGGCTGGCCGCGCCCGTCTGGTCGGCACCGGCACCGGAGCGGGCCGGCTTCCCGGAGGACCACCCGCACTTCCGTGGCGTGCTGCCGTTCGCGATCGGGCCCCTTGCCGAGAAGCTGAGCGGCCACGACACGGTGCTGGTGGTCGGCGCACCGGTGTTCCGCTACTACCCGTACGTGCCGGGCGAGCACCTGCCCTCCGGTACCCGCCTGCTGCACGTCACCGACGACCCGGACGAGGCCGCGCGAGCCCCGGTCGGGGACAGCCTGCTCGGCGATCCCGGGCTGACCCTGGCCGCGCTGCTGGAACTGCTCCCGCAGGCCGACCGGACTCCCCCGGTGGCCCGCGCCAACCACGCCGCGCCGGACATCAGCACGCCGCTGTCCGCCGACGCGCTGTTCGCCGCGCTGGCCGGGCACTGGCCGGCCGACGGGGTGCTGGTGCAGGAGTCACCGTCCAACCTGGCCGCGCTACGCCGCCGACTGCGGGTCACCCGACCGGCGTCGTACTTCACGATGGCCAGCGGCGGTCTCGGCTACGGCCTGCCGGCCGCGGTCGGCGTGGCCCTGGCCGAGCGGGACACCGGCCGGGGTCGGCCGGTGGTGGCGGTGATCGGCGACGGTTCGTTCCACTACTCGGTACAGGCGCTGTGGACTGCCGCGCGCCTGTCGCTGCCGGTAGTGGTCGTCGTCCCGGTCAACCAGCAGTACGCGATCCTCAAGGCGTTCGCCGAGTTCAAGGAGACGCCCGGGGTGCCCGGGCTGGACCTGCCGGGGTTGGACATCACCGCCATCGCGGCCGGCTACGGCTGCGCCACCGAGGTGGTCCAGAGCCCCGACCAGCTCGGCGCGGCGCTCACCGCCGGGCTGCGCGCCGACCGTCCCACCGTGTTGCCGGTACCGATCAGCGCCGAGGTGCCCAGCATCCTCTGACCGGCCCGTCGGTCAGCGTGCGGCGATCGACAGCGGGGCGCCGGTGAAGACGTCCAGCACCGGGCGGGCGCCCAGCGGCGCCGCGAGGGTCACCGTGACCGGTTCGAGTTTGAGCAGGTCGGGGCAGACGCCGGTGGACCGGGTGACGCCGCCACCCACCACCACGGCGTCCGGCCCCTCCCACACCAGCGGGGTGATGCCGGTGTCGCAGGCGCCGACTCCGAGTCGGACGGTCAGCCCCGCGCCGTCGACCGCGGCCAGGTCCTGGGCGGCGACCAGCCCGTCCGGCAGAGGCCGGGGCGGCGTGGCGGGCTCGGGAACCGGCGTGACAGCCGTCGACGCGACGGCGAGTCGGGCCACCGGGGTCGCCAGCTCCTCGATGGTGAACAGCCAGGCCGGCACCTGCGCCTCACCCCGGCTGGTGTGGACCGGTACGGTCCCGAACGTCACGCCGGTGACGGTCAGCGCGAGGCAGGCGGTCTGCGGCGCGCTGGTGACCCAGCCGTCCGGTCCTGGTTCGACGGTGGGGCCGCCGGGGCTCGGAAGCCCTTGTCGTTTCGGCCGCCCCGGGCACGGCTCCGGGTCGCCCTGGTCGAGCTGCCGGTACGCCTCGGCCGCGCTGACCAACGGCACGGTCAGCCGGCCGTCCGGGAACCGGATCTCCCCGCCGACCCGGGTGGGCGGGATCG
>NZ_VDFY01000053.1 GCF_006228125.1 Micromonospora orduensis
CCTTATCGTCGGCAGCGTCAGATGTGTATAAGCGACAGGCCCGGGGGGACGGGTGCGGCGGGCGACGAGCGCGCCGGCCGTGCCCTGGGCCGGGTCGGTACCGCGATGGGTGGCTTGACCGACGTCGGCACCAGAGCGGTGGTCGGCGGCAGCGGAACGGCAGGGCGCAGTGGAACGGCCGAGGGCAGCGGCAGGGGGACGGCCAGCGGCGTCGTGAGGATCGTCGGGGAGGTGGCGGCTCGCGCCGGTGGAGGGCTGGTCGGCAGGGGCAGCGGGTCGGCGTGGGCGGGGTCGGCGCCCACGGCCGCGCCGAGCGCCGCCGCCGGCAGGCAGTACCTCAGCCGCATCAGGCGGAGGCCGGCGACACCCATGAACGGTTCTTGCCCCCGGCGAACGAGGGCTACACCCATTCATCGATGTCTCCGGGCGGCAGCCGCCCGTCCCGGCTTGAGCATCAAGCGACAGGCGCGAGGGCCGACGATCGCCGACAATGGCGAGCGTGGCACCTGCCTTCGTCCTGCACCACCATCGCAAACCACGACCGCACTTCGACCTGCGGCTCGAGGAGAACGGTGTGCTGCGTTCCTGGGCGGTGCCACGTGGTCTGCCGGCCAGTCCCCGCGACAACAGGCTGGCGATCGCCGTGCCCGACCACCACCTCGACCATCTGACCTACGAGGACGCCGACAAGTCGATCGCCGACATCGGCACCTGGGAGGAGCACGACCGTACCGACCGCAGAATGCTGTTCACGTTGCACGGCCGCACCGGCCGTCGGCGGTACGCGCTCATCCGGACCGGCGAGGGGTGGCTGCTCCACCTGACGAAGGAGCAGCCACCGGACGGGCGTGGATAGAAGCGCTCCTCAGACCGGCGCAGCGGCACCTTCGGCGCCGAACCACCTCGTCAACGCGATGGTGAGCGTCGGCTGGTCCTCGCCGATCCACGCGACGTGCCCGTCCGGCCGAAGCAGCACCGCTGGCACGTCCAGTTCCTCGCTGGTGTCGACGACGTGGTCGACCCGGTCCGCCCAGCCGTCCACCGACAGCCGCCCCGTCTGGTCGAGCAGCAGCCCGCTGCCGGTACGCATCAGCTCGAACAGGCGCCCGTGCTTCAACCGGACGTCGCGCAGCCGCCGCCCCAGCAGGGCGTGACCCGCCCCGAAGTCGTACCGGATGCCGATCGCCGTGACCTTCTCGATGAGGAACCGGTTGACGTCCTCGAAGTCCATGAGCTGCGCCACCAGCCGCCGGACCGCCTGCGGCCCGGGCTCGTTGGTCGTCAGCTCCATCTGGGCGCGGGTGTTGTCCAGCACGTCGGCGGCCACCGGATGCCGCTCCGACTCGTAGCTGTCCAGCAGGTCGTCCGGCGCCCAGCCGTCGACGGCCGCGGCGAGCTTCCAGCCCAGGTTGAACGCGTCCTGGATCCCGAGGTTGAGCCCCTGCCCGCCCATCGGCGGGTGGACGTGCGCGGCGTCCCCGGCCAGAAACACCCGGCCGGACCGGTAGCGTTCGGCCTGCCGGGTCGCGTCGCCGAAGCGCGACAGCCAGCGGGGGGAGTGCGCGCCGAAGTCGGTGCCGGCGTACCTGCGCAACTGCCGCGTGAACTCCTCGAACGTCGGCGGCACCGAGCGGTCCTCGGCCACGCCCTCCGCCGGCACGACCGCCCGGAACACCCCCGGCCGACCGGAGGGGCCGACACCGAACCGCTTTTCGGTCCTGCGTACCTCGGTCATCACCGCGGTGATCTCGTCCAGAGGCGCTGTCACCTCCATCTCGCCCAGCAGGGTGTCGATCTTCGACGGCTCACCGGGGAATCCGATGCCGACCAGTTTCCGAACCGTGCTGCGCCCACCGTCGCAGCCGACGACATACCGGGCCCGCAACGCCGTCGGGCTTCCATCGGCGACGTGCACGGTCACCCCGTCGTCGTCCTGCTCCAGCCCGACCACCGCACCACCGCGCCGGATCTCGGCGCCGACGTCGGCCGCGTGCTCGGCGAGCAGTCGGTCGGTGAGCGTCTGCGCGATGCCGAGTACGTACCCGTGGGCGGTGTCCAGACCGGCCGGAGCGGGCTTCTCGATTCCCGCGAAGAATCCTCGAACGCCGCCGGCGGTGATCGGATACTGCTTACCGTTCTCCAGGAAACGCTCCAACAGGCCTCGCTGATCCATCACCTCGATGCTGCGCACGTGCAGCCCGAGCGACCGCACGAACGGCGGCGGTTCCGCCTCTCTCTCCACCACGAGCACGGTGACGCCCCGCAGCCGCAATTCGCTGGCCAGCATCATTCCGGTCGGCCCGCCACCGACGATGATCACGTCGAACACGCATCTCCCCATGTCTGCCGATTTCGCGTCGGCCGACGATTGTGCGTCACAACCGGGGTCTTGCCACAAGCCCCGGTATGCGGTATATGTTGAAAGTGGCAAGGAGTTCCCCTCCTTGCCTTTGTTGTTTCTCGGTCCGGCCCTGGCGCCGGGAGCGCCGCGCGCGTCAGGCGACCTGGTGGGTGTGCTCGTCCGGCGTCGACGGGGGTTGCTGCTGCCAGGGGTCCCCGGTGGCGCCGGCGGCGAGGTGCCGTTCGTAGCTGGTCACCTTGGTGTCTATGAGGTCGAGACAGTCGCGCAGCTGCGCGAGCTGCTCGGTGACGCGGTGTCGATGCTCGCGCAGCAGCTGGAGCCGTTCGACCTCGTTGCCGTCGCCCTCGCGGACGAGCTGGGCCAGGCGGCCGATCGTCGTGAGCGGCATGCCGGAGGCCCGGAACCTCACGCAGTTCGCCAGCCACTCGACGTCCCAGGCGCTGTAGACCCGCCTGCCGGACGCGTCGCGCCGCACGTCGCTGGCCAACAGTCCCCTTCGCTCGTAGAGCCGCAGGGTGTGCACGCTCAACCCCGTACGCTGCGCCACCTGTCCGATGCTCAGGTCCCGGTCCGCCACATTGTCGACCGTAGTCCGTTGACCTAGACCTCGGTCCAGCACCTAGCGTCCGCGGCATGACCAGTCACACGACCCACACGCCGTTCGGCGCCCACAGCACGGCCGGAGACGTCCTCGCCGGAATCGACCTCACCGGCACGACCGCTGTCGTCACGGGTGGATCCTCCGGCCTCGGTCTCGCCACGACCCTCGCCCTCGCCCGGGCCGGCGGTCAGGTCGTCGTACCAGCACGGCGGCCGGACGCCGCGCGGCAGGCGCTCACCGGTGTGACCGGGGTCGAGGTCGACGAACTCGACCTCGCCGACCTCGACTCGGTCCACGCGTTCGCCGAACGCTTCCTGAGCAGGCATCGCGCCCTGGACATCCTCATCACGAGCGCCGGGATCATGGCCTGCCCGCTGACCCGGGTGGGGCCCGGTTGGGAAGCGCACTTCGCGACCAACCACCTCGGCCACCACGCGTTGACGAACCTGCTGTGGCCCGCGCTCACCACCGCCGGCGCGGCCCGTGTCGTCTCGGTCAGCTCCGGGCGCAACCCGACCTGGCGTATCCGCTGGGACGACGTGCAGTTCGAAAGCGGCTACGACAAGTGGGAGGCGTACACCCAGTCGAAGCTCGCGAACATCCTGTTCGCGCGCCACCTCGACCTGCTCGGCAGGCCGCACGGCGTCCGCGCCTTCTCGGTCGACCCCGGCTGGATCCTCACCGGTCTGCAACGACACCTCGCCGTCGAGGAGATGGTCGCCGCCGGCTGGATCGATGCGGACGGGACGCCCCGACCGGGCCTGTTCAAGACGGCCGAGCAGGGCGCGGCGACGCAGGTGTGGGCCGCCACGTCACCGCGGCTCGCCGCGAACGGCGGCGACTACTGCGTGGACTGCCGGATCGCCGGGAGCGCCCCCACCGACAGCGGCGACGCGGCCCGTCTCTGGTCGCTCTCGGCGGACCTGACCGGCCTCGACCTCATCGGCCGGGGTTGACGCGCCCCTGGCGCACCGCCAGACCCGTGCGGCCGGCCCACGCGCCGCGCGCGTGACCGGACGGAGGCCGGTGGTCGTGGGGATCGCGGCGCCCCGCCGTCGAGCGCTGGTCAGGTCCGCTTCCGGAACGGGGCGAGGGTGGCCCGGATGTGATCGGCCGCGCCCCAGTCGTCGTCGAACTGGGCCAGCACGGCGAGGTGCTGGCGTAGTTGGACAACAGGCATGCGAGCCCGCCAGTCACCGTCCAGCGAGGTCAGCTCTGCATAGACCTCGAAGAACCGCTGCGCCTCCGGCGGGGGCGAGGTGGACCACACGTGGGCGAGGTCGACCTCGGCCCATGTGTAGGACACGGCCGGGTCGATCAGCGCGGGCCGTCCGTCCGGGGTGGCAAGGATGTTCTGCGCCCACAGGTCGCCGTGCGTCAGACACGCCGGCCGGTCCGGCAGCAGGTCGGGCAGCCGGTGACACAGCCGCTCCAGCGCGGCCCGGTCTGCGGCGTCCAGTGCCGCCTCGACGCGAGGCTGCCCGAGCCACCGGAGCAGCCGATGCTGCGCGAAGAACGCGAAGCCGTCGTCATTCCAGGTGTTGATCTGCCGGCGGCGGCCCAGCCAGTTGTCGTGGTGCCATCCGAAGCGGGGATGGATCGTGCCCATGTGCATGCGGGCCAACTCGTGCGCGAACCGCTCCCAGAAGGCCTCGCTGCGCGGCCTGGGCTCCAGCAGGGACAGCACGAGCAGTTCGTGCTCGGCCAGGATCACGTCCGGAGTCGCCACCCTGCCCAGTTCACGCATCGCGGCCAGCCCTTCGGCCTCCGCGACGAAGACGTCGTCGCCCGGCGCCTCGGCGAAGGCCTTGACGAACACCGGCGGCCCGTCCCGTCGCGTGGCGGTGCCGGCGAGCGCCGCGAGCCCGCCCGACGCCGGCTCCACTGTGACGACCCCACGCATCCCCGCGCGGAGCAGGCGTTCCCGCAGCAACGTCGTCGAGCGCATCAGGATGGCCTCCTCTGCTCCCGGGTGCCTGTGGGGCCGCGACGGGCACCGGCCGTCGAGGAGGTCACCGTATCGGGCCCACCGGGTCTTCGCCCGGAAGTTGTCGATCAGTCCCGCCGCCCACCAGCGCCGGTTCAGCACCACCCGCCGCGCCGACCCGAGGTCCTGACCGGCGCCTCACCTGTGAGCGATAACAAGGCCGGTACGCAGGTGCCGGCGGTACGACCCGGCGACGGGGAGCGAGGTTCGGTGCGGGAAAGCGACCATGTCCGGGGGATCGATACGGGTCGTTCGTTACATCTTGACGAACAGCATGTTATCGCTCACTCTCGATGGAGAGGACGACGGCGCCGGTAGCTCACCGGGCGAGCCCCGCCGATCGCACCTCGGAGCACGGCGTCCCCCTGGGCATGTGGACGTCGCCTCAGGGCTCTCCGCAGTCGCCGGCGACAACCCGCCGGACCGCGTGCGTCAGTGCGAGATGGCCAGGATGACCGTCCCGAATTCCTCGGTCCAGCGAGCGTTCGGCCGCACCGAACGACTTCTTCCGGTCCTGGGTGAAGTGGCACATCACCACCACCGATGCAACCACCGAGAAGGAACAACATGAGACCCAAGAGAACGCTGCTGGCGACGGCGACCCTCGCGGTCGCCCTGACCGCGGGCATGACGATGGCGCTGGCCCCGATGGCCAGTGCCGGGACGACCCTCGGGGCATCGGCGGCCGAGAAGGGCCGCTACTTCGGCGCCGCCGTCGCGACGGGCAAGCTCTCCGACGGCACGTACGTCGGCATCCTGAACCGCGAGTTCAACAGTGTCGTGGCCGAGAACGAGATGAAGTGGGACGCCACCGAGCCGCAGCAGGGGCGGTTCAGCTACACCGGTGGTGACCGTTTGGTGAGTCACGCTCGCGCCAATGGTATGAGTGT
>NZ_VDFY01000052.1 GCF_006228125.1 Micromonospora orduensis
CACCTCGACCCGCCCACCGCGCAGCGGTTCGACCCGGCCCCCACCCAGCGGTCCGCCGCGACCGACCCACTGGACCCACTCGACCTGCCTCTGGACGACCCCGCCACCACCACGGCGGCGAGCGGGACCGTCACCGCCGAGGAACTCGACGAGGCGATCTTCGGGTTCGACGGGGGTGCCACAGCGGACCCGGCCGGCCCGATCAGCGGGGTGGGGCTGACCCTGCTGGTCACCGACCTGTCCCGGTCGCTCGGCTTCTACCGCGACATGCTCGGCTTCACCGAGGTCGACCAGGGAGCGGGCAACGCCGTGCTCGCCTCCGGCACGACCCGGCTGGTGCTGCGCGAGGTCACCGGGGCAGCACCGATCAGTCGCCGGCTCGTCCACGTCAACCTCGAGGTGGACGACATCGAGGCGGCGTACGAGCGGCTGCGCGGGTCCGGCGTCCGCTTCACGTACGCCCCCCGCGTGGTCAACCGGGGCAGCAGGCTGGAGGTGTGGGCGGCGGCCTTCCGGGACCCGGACGGCCACGGCATCGCCCTCACCCAGTGGCGTGAACGGGCCGACGCCTGACCCTCAGCCGAGGATGACCCGGCGGACGTGCACCGCGTACGCCCACACCAGGGCGAAGATGACACCCAGCGCGAACAGCGACCAGTGCAGCAGGCCGGACAGCAGCAGCAGGCCCTGGAGCACGGTGCCGGCGTGCCACGCCCAGGGGCGGCGCATCATGCCGGCGATCAGGATGGCGGCCACCGCCAGCGCCACCACGGCACCGATCGCGCCGCCACTCAGGTCGCCGCCGACCACCCGGATCGGCTGGATCGCCAGCAGCAGCACCAGCGCCTCCAGGGCGAGAGTCCCGGCGCCCAGTCCGCGTACCGCCCGCTGCGGATCGCGCAGCCCGGACCGGCGCGGCTCATCCGGGCCGGTCATCGCTTCAGCAGGCGACGTGCGTCGGCCACCGTCACCACCGATCCCGTGACCAGCACCCCGACGCCGCTCAGCTCGCCGGGGACGTCCTCCTCGGCGAGCGCCACCGCCAACTCGATCGCGTCGGGCATCTCGTCGGCCGACTCCACCCGTTCCTCGCCGAAGATCTCCCCGGCCAGCGCGGCGAGTTCCGCCGTCGGCATGGCCCGCGGCGAGCTGTTGCGGGTCACCACCACCACGTCGACGACCGGCTCCAGCAGCTCCAGCAGGCTGGACGCGTCCTTGTCGGCGAGCACACCGACCACCGCGACGAGCTTGCTGAACGCGAACTCCTCCTGCAACGCGGTGACGGTGGCGGCCATCCCGTGCGGGTTGTGCGCGCCGTCCAGCAGGACGGTCGGGGCACTGCGCACCCGCTCCAGCCGCCCGGGAGAGCTGGCCGTGGCGAAGCCCTCGCGGACCGCCTCGACGTCCAGCTGCCGCCTGGTCCCGGCGCCCAGGAACGCCTCCACCGCGGCCAGAGCCACCGCCGCGTTCTGCGCCTGGTGCGCGCCGTGCAACGGGATGAACACGTCCTCGTAGACACCGCCCAGGCCTTGGAGGGTGAGCACCTGCCCGCCGACGGCGACCGCCCGGCGCAGCACGCCGAACTCGGCGCCCTCCCGGGCGATGGTGGCGCCCACCTCGGCGCAGCGTTCGAGCAGCGGTCGCGCGGCCTCCTCCTCCTGCGCCGCCGCGATGACTGTGGCGCCCGGGTGGATGATGCCGGCCTTGGCCAGCGCGATGTCCTGGAGCGTGTCGCCGAGCCACTCCGTGTGGTCCAGCCCGATCGGCGTGATCACGCAGACCCCGGCCTGGATGACGTTCGTGGCGTCCTCGGCGCCGCCGAGGCCCACCTCGACCACCGCGATGTCGACAGGCGCGTCGGCGAACGTGGCGAACGCCAGCGCGGTGGTCATGTCGAAGTACGTCAGCGGCTCGTCCGACCGCGCGTCGACAAGCTCCGCCAGCGGTTTGACCTCCCGGTACACCGCCGCGAACCGCTCCTCGCTGACCGGCTCCCCGTCCAGGCTGATCCGTTCCCGGACGGTCTCCAGGTGCGGGCTGGTGTACCTGCCGGTGTGCAGCCCGAACGCCCGCAGCAGGGAGTCGATCATCCGCGCGGTGGAGGTCTTGCCGTTGGTGCCGGTCAGGTGGATCGCCGGGTACGCCCGCTGCGGGCTGCCGAGCAGGTCGAGCAGCGACTCGATCCGGTCCAGCTCGAAGACCATGCGGGTGAAGCCACGGGCGTTCAGCTCGGCCTCGACGGCGGCGAAATCGGTACGGTCGGTCACGAGGGCAGTGTCTCCAGAGCAGCGTTGATCCGGACCAGGTCGGCCTCGGCGGTGGCGAGCCGGTCACGAATCTTCGCGACCACCGGCTCGGGGGCCTTGCCGATGAAGGCCGGGTTGTCGAGCTTCGCCCGGGCCTGCGCGACCTCCTTCTCGGCTGCCGTGCGGTCCTTGGTCAGCCGGGCCCGCTCGGCGGCCACGTCGATCGACCCCCGGGTGTCCAACGCGACACCGACCGCGCCAGGCATGGTCAGCGTGGCGCTGGCCTGGAAGTCGTCACCGGCCGGGTCCAGCCGGACCAGCGAGCGGATCAGCGGCTCGTGGGCGGCGATGCCCGCGCCGGACAGCCCGTCCAGGCGGGCGGCCACCCGCTGCGTCGGGCGCAGCCCCTGGTCGGAACGGAACCGGCGGATCTCGGTGACCACCCGCTGCACACCGACCATCTCGGCCTCGGCGGCGTCGTCGATCAGCGAGCGGTCGGCCACCGGCCAGGCGACGGCCTGCACCGTCTCGCCGCCGGTCAGCGCGAGCCACAGCTCCTCGGTGACGAACGGGATGACCGGGTGCAGCAGCCGCAGCAGCTGGTCGAGCACGTGCCCGAGCACCCGACGGCTGACCTCCGCCGGCGCACCGCCCTCGGCGAGCACCGGCTTGCTCAGCTCGACGTACCAGTCGCAGACGTCGTCCCAGGCGAAGTGGTAGAGCAGGTCGCAGACCTTGGCGAACTCGTACGCCTCGAACTGCTCGTCGACCTCGGCGGTGACGTGCGCCAGCCGGGACAGTATCCACCTGTCGACGGTGGAGAGCTGCTCGGCGGGGGGCAGGTCGCCCGTGGTGTGCGCACCGTTCATCAGGGCGAAGCGGGTGGCGTTCCAGAGCTTGTTGCAGAAGTTGCGCGAGCCCTGGCACCACTCCTCGCTGACCGGGACGTCCTGACCGGGGTTCGCGCCCCGGGCCAGGGTGAACCGGGTGGCGTCGGCGCCGTACCTGTCGATCCAGTCCAGCGGGTCGACCACGTTGCCGAACGACTTCGACATCTTCTTGCCGAACTGGTCGCGCACCATGCCGTGCAGGGCGACCACGTCGAAGGGCGGCCGGCCGTCCATCGCGTAGAGGCCGAACATCATCATCCGGGCGACCCAGAAGAACAGGATGTCGTACCCGGTGACCAGCACGCTTGTCGGGTAGAACTTCGCCAGGTCCGGGGTCTGCTCGGGCCAGCCGAGGGTGGAGAACGGCCACAGGCCGCTGGAGAACCAGGTGTCCAGGACGTCCTCGTCCTGGTGCCAGCCCTCGCCGGTCGGCGGCGCCTCGTCGGGGCCGACGCAGACGATCTCACCCTCCGGCCCGTACCAGACGGGGATGCGGTGGCCCCACCACAGCTGGCGGGAGATGCACCAGTCGTGCATGTTGTCGACCCAGGCGAAGTAGCGCTTGGACAGCTCGGCCGGCTCGATGCGCACCCGGCCGTCGCGCACCGCGTCGCCGGCGGCCTGCGCCAGCGGGGCGGTGTTGACGAACCACTGCAACGACAGCCGCGGCTCGACTGTGGTCTTGCACCGTGAGCAGTGCCCGACCGCGTGCACGTACGGACGCTTCTCGGCGACGATCCGGCCCTGCTCGCGCAGCGCGGCCACGATCGCGGGCCGCGCCTCGAACCGGTCCAACCCCTCGAACGGGCCGGGCACGGTGATCACACCGCGCTCGTCCATCACGGTCAGCGCGGGCAGGTCGTGCCGCTGGCCGATCTCGAAGTCGTTCGGGTCGTGGGCCGGCGTCACCTTGACCATGCCGGTGCCGAAGGACGGGTCGACGTGCGCGTCGGCGACGATCGGGATCCGGCGGCCGGTCAGCGGCAGCTCGACCTCGGTGCCGATCAGGTGCTGGTAGCGCTCGTCGTCGGGGTGCACCGCCACCGCGGTGTCGCCGAGCATCGTCTCGGCCCGGGTGGTGGCCACCACGACCTCGTCGCTGTAGCGGATCGAGATCAGCTCGCCGTCGTCGTCGGTGTGCTCGACCTCGATGTCGGAGAGCGCAGTGAGGCAGCGCGGACACCAGTTGATGATCCGGTTGGCCCGGTAGATGAGGCCGTCGTCGAAGAGCTTCTTGAAGATGGTCTGGACGGCCCGGCTCAGCCCCTCGTCCATGGTGAAGCGCTCGCGGTCCCAGTCGACGGAGTCGCCGAGGCGGCGCATCTGGCCGAGAATGGCGCCACCGGACTCGGCCTTCCACTGCCAGACCCGCTCGACGAACTTCTCCCGGCCGAGATCGTGCCGGGACAGACCCTCGGCGGCGAGCTGCCGCTCGACCAGGTTCTGGGTGGCGATGCCCGCGTGGTCCATGCCGGGCAGCCACAGCGCCTCGAAGCCCTGCATCCGCTTACGCCGGGTCAACGCGTCCATCAGCGTGTGCTCGAACGCGTGGCCCATGTGCAGTGAGCCGGTGACGTTCGGCGGCGGGATGACGATGGTGAAGGGGGGCTTGTCGCTGTCGGCGGAGGCCCGGAAGAGCCCGGCGGCTACCCACTGCTCGTACCGTCGCTGCTCTACCTCACCGGGCTGATACTGGCCGGCAAGGGTCGGGGCGTCGGGGCGTCGGGCATCCAGTCTCTCGGTCACCGGACAAGTCTACGGAGGGCTTCGGCGGACCTGACGTGCGCCACCTGCCGTTCGCGTACGGTGTCGGCTATGTCCGACGCACATCTCACCGAACGGTCGCTCGACGGCGGCCGCGAGCCAGTCGAGTTGACCGACGAGCCGATCCGGCTGAGCACCCGCGACACCGGGGGCGATCCCGACGACCAGCCGGGTGGCTGGTCCCGGCGACGCCGGATCGTGTGGGCGGCGGCCCTCGCGGTCGGTCTGGCGGGCGCCGGTGTGCTGGGTGTCGCCGGGTGGCGGGTGGCGCAGCAGAAGGACACGGAGCTGACCTCACCGGATCGGGTGGCGGGCCTCACCCGGGACGACAGTGAGCGGGCGAAGAGCACGGCCGACTACCTGCGCAACGGTCTCGCTGCCGACATCGAGCTGGACAGCAGCTTCGGGACGGTCTACCGCGACCCGTCCGACGAGAAGCGGTCCGTCCTGATCTTCGGGGGTACGACCCTGCTGTGGCAGCCGGAACGCGACCTGGACAGCCTCTTCGGCCTGATGTCCGACGAGACCGGCGCGGTGACCGGCCTGCGCGAGACGCCCGCAGGCGACCTGGGCGGTGTGCTCAAGTGTGGCAGCACCAGCGGCGAGGGCGGTGACTTCGCCGTGTGTGGCTGGGCCGACCACGGCAGCGTCGTGATGGCGATGTTCCCGGGGCGTTCGGTCGCCGACGCGGGCTTCCTGATGCGTGACCTGCGCGCCGGCATGCAGACCCGCGGCTGAAGGCGCCGATTCGTCGGCGTACCGGTGCCGCGGGTCTGGCCGACGGAAACGGGTTCGGAAAACGCAGAACGGGTCACCCGTGAGGGTGACCCGTTCTGGAAAGATTGTCCGGCGGCGTCCTACTCTCCCACACCCTCACGAGTGCAGTACCATCGGCGCTGGAGGGCTTAGCTTCCGGGTTC
>NZ_VDFY01000158.1 GCF_006228125.1 Micromonospora orduensis
GTCCGGATGGCCGGCCCACCCCGGCCTGACCGTGGGTGTCAGGCCGTCCGCCGGCCGGGTCCCGTCGTTCCCCCGGACCCGGCCGAACCCCCGGGGTGGGCGGGGGCGCCACCCACCCCGGGTCGTTGTCAGCCGTTCGGGAACAGGTTGCCGTAGTCGGCGTACGCCATGGCGACGTCGGCCTGCGCCCAGAAGCGGTGGTAGTTGAATGTGGGTTCCGGGCCGCCGTTCAGGTACGCCTGCACCTTGGGCCAGTCCGGGTCGTTCTTGTAGAAGGAACGGATGTCCAGGAAGCTCTTGCCCGCGGCGATGGCGTCGCCGTTTGGCATTTTTCCGGTCCAGCCCGGCGGGACGTAGAGGCCCTGCCCGGTGGACGCGTCGTAGGTGTCGTCGAAGCGCCGGTAGTCGCCCCGCGACTCGGTGGTGGAGACACCCTTGGCGTCGCTGGCGGCCGAGAGCGCGTCGAGCAGACCCTTGGCGGTGTCCTTGGCCGCCGTGTTCCCCGACCTGGCCGCGTACGCGATCAGGGTCCGGGCGTAGGCGGCGGTGACGCCGACGTCCTGGCCCTTGACCGTGACCTCGACGTGCAGGTTGGTGTTGGGCTGCGGGCTGCTCGGGTTCCAGGTGGTCGGCTGGCCGGTCCACTTCATGTCCGAGGGGATCGACCAGTTGGTGCCGAGGGTGGTGTTGGCGATCGCCCAGGGCACCCACTTGTCCAGCAGCGCCTTGGCCTTCGCGTTGCCGGTCTGCTGGTACAGCTCGGCGATCCGCTGCATCGACCACGCCTGCATGCCGAACCACTGGTTCGACGGCGGGTCGTTGTAGACCGGGTCGACGTCGTAGTACATGCCGTAGAAGGTGCTGGTGCCGGCCGGCGGCTGGGCGTAGCTGCCGTCCCAGCTGTTGGTGGCGCCACCGGCGATGCCGCCCTCGGCGGACTGCAGCCAGGTGTAGAACTCCAGCTGCCGTTCGAAGCTCTTGGTCCAGTCGGCGACCGCGGTCGCCGACTGCGGCTTGAGCTCCGGGGTGTTGGTCAGCGCCCAGGCCGCGAACGGGTTCTGGTAGCCGAAGTGGTTGTGGCTGGAGCCGATCCGCCAGGACCAGTTCTGGCTGGCGTCGTACGCGCCACCCCAGGCGTAGTACCAGGACAGCAGGTAGTGCGCCGAGTCCTTGCCGCTGCCGGCAGGGCAGGTGCTCGCACCGACGCAGTTGCCGATCTTCTTGAAGTACTTGTCGAACATCGCGTACCGCAGGTAGTCGCCCATCTTGGCGGCCTTGGTGATGGTGGCCGCGACGTCGGCCTGCTTGTTCTGCGCCTTGGCCCAGGTCAGCGCCCAGTAGGCGGCCTGCACGGCGCGGGCGTCGGCGTCCGGGGCGTTCGTGTACTTCCACTGCTTGGCGGGGGCGCCGGTGTCCTTGACGAACAGGTCGAGGTAGCCGTACTGACCGCCGTGCTTGAAGGTGTCGCAGGACGGCTGCGGGACGGTCTCCCACACCGATTCCTGGGTGCCCCGCTGGAAGGTGTTGATGTAGGCCGGCTTGGTGGTGCCGTCGCCGCAGCGGCCGAAGCCGTAGGTGTTGTCGACGTCCAGCAGCCAGTGCATGCCGTAGATGTCACCGGTGCCGTAGGTGGACTGCAGCTCCGAGCGGAGCGGGTCCTGTCCGACCGGGATGTTCGGGTTCAGCGCCGAGGGGTACTGGCTGGGCAGGTTGTACTCCGCGGCGTACTGCGGCGTTCCTGCGGACCCCGCGGTGGGCTGGTCGGCGTGCGTCGGGATGATGTACTTCTCCATCACCGTCCAGGCGTTGTTGAACGGGGCCCAGTTCTGGGTGACCCGGCCGTAGTAGGCCTCCAGCCACAGCCAGAAGCTGAACGCCTCGGAGGTGGTCTCGTGGCCGTGGTCCGGCGCCTCGACGATCAGCGTCTCGACAGAGTGGTAGGGCACGCCCTCGGGGCTGAAGTAGCCCGAGTTCTTGATCTTGCCGTACTGGTCGAGGAACTTCTTGATGTAGGCGTTGTCGCCGCCGCCGGGGGTGTCGTTGTCGATCTCGGTGGCGGTGACCGCCAGCGAGGCGAGGCCGGTGGCGGAGGCGGTGATGGTGGCGGCGCCGCCTGCGGTGTCGCTGTCCTCAGCCGCGGCGACCGTGACGGTGACCCCGGTGTTCCAGTTGCTGGGCGTCAGCGTGACGGTGGCCGGCGAGACGGTGACGTCGGTGTCGCCGGTGCGGGTGAGGGTGACCGGCACGTTGGCCGTCGGCGCGGAGCTGAGCTTGAGGTTGAAGGTGGTCGTGCCACCCTCGTTGACGCTCACCGCGGACGGGGTGGCGACAAGCGTCGGGCCGGTGGCGGCGCCGACGGTGAACGACTTCTCGGCGACACCGATGCCGTTGGCGTTGTCGTACGCCTTGGCCTGGACGGTGTAGCTGCCGGCCGGCAGGTCCTCCTGCGTGTACGCGTACGGCGCGGAGGTGTCGGTGTTGATCAGCAGGCCGTTGCGGTAGAACTCGACCTTGCTGATCGTCCCGTCGGGGTCGCTGGCGGTGGCGGTCAGCGGCACGTCGGCGGGCGCGGTGAACGGCCCGGTCGGCACGCCGAGGGAGACCGTGGGCGGCTGGTTGGCCGGGGTGCCGTTGCAGGTGGTCCCGTTCAGGGTGAACGAGGTGGGCTTCGGGTTGCTGCCCGTGTGGGAGCCGTTGAAGCCGATGGTGGTGGAGGCGCCGGTGCCGAGGTTGCCGTTGTACGACTCGTTGGTCGCGGTGACCTCACTGCCGGACTGGCTGTACCTGGCCGACCAGCCCTGGGTGACCCGCTGGCCGCTGTTCGGGAAGGTCCACTTGAGGGTCCAGCTGCTGACCGCGTCGCCCAGGTTCTTGATTGTGACGTTCGCGGTGAAGCCGTTGTTCCAGTCGTTGGTCGCGTAGACCACGTCGCAGGCGGGTGCGGCCTGCGCGGCGCCGGCGGGCAGGGTCACCCCGCCGACGGCGAGCGCGATGGCGGCGATGATCGCCACGCGGCGGCGTCGTGCCAGTTGTCTCATGTGCGCGGTGTCTCCTCGGGCCAGGCCGGGATGGTCCCGGCGGGCGCCTGCCCGCGAGGGTGGTGGTCCGCGGGGATTCGAGGCGCCGGGAAGGTGGTCTCCCCCGGGCCCGGCCGGGGTACGGCGGTGTGGCCCGCACGGGAGGGGGTCCCGTCGGCCGCATTCGGGTGCCGTGACCGGAAGTCGTGCTGCCGGCTGCCCTCGGCGGACCCGCGCTCACGCGAAGTTGGCTCCTGTCGCGTCGAATCGACAGTGTGCCATGGAAGCGCTCCCACGACAAGCGCGGAGCGGATCGGATCAGCTCCGTGTTTCGATCTCGTTTTGGGTCTTTCACAAAGGCGTGACGGGCGTTACAGTCGCAACATCGGTCGATGGGAGCGCTTCCATCGACAAGGTTCCAACTAGAAGATCGCCGGGACCGTCCTCTGGACGGACCCGGGGAACCAGCCCGAAGGCCGACGGCGGGCCAGCCCGGACGCCGCCGTCAGCCATCGTCCCGCCACACGGAGGGAGGTGGAACCAGAGCCACTCGCGTGGCCCGGCTCCCGCGCGACACGCACGGCAGGACCCAAATTCCGCCCGTGTGTGTGCAGTTACGGTGGGGACGGGGGTTGCCCTCCCCCGTCCCCACACTAAACCCCCGTACACGATGGGAAAAGAGGCCGACGGGACAGGCGCACCGCGCCGCCCGGTCGGCCTCGTTCGCTGTCCGGGGCCCTCACCCGCCTCAACCCGACATCGTCGGCCGCCAGGACGGCCGGCTGACCGGGAGGGCCGCCCCTGACCTATCCTGGGAGCGCTCCCGAATCTCGGCGGTGGCCCCGTATCCACGAGGAGAATCCATGTCGATACCCACCGGGCCCGCCGGCCCGCTGCGCTTCCCCGACGACTTCGGATGGGGCGCGGCCACCTCCGCGTACCAGATTGAGGGCGCCGCCAAGGAGGACGGCCGCGGCGAGTCGATCTGGGACACGTTCAGCCGCGCCCCCGGGCGCACCCGCAACGGCGACACCGGCGACGTCGCCGCCGACCACTACCACCGGTACGCCGAAGACCTCGACCTGATGCGCGACCTCGGGCTGCGCAGCTACCGCTTCTCCATCTCCTGGCCCCGGATCCAGCCCGACGGCACCGGAGCACCCAACCAGCGCGGCCTCGACTTCTACCGGCGCCTCCTGGACGGCCTACACGACCGGGGCATCGCCCCGATGGCCACCCTGTTCCACTGGGACCTGCCGCAGGCGTTGCAGGACGCCGGCGGGTGGGAGTCGCGCGACACCGCGCTGCGCTTCGCCGACTACGCCGACGCGGTCTTCACCGCCCTCGGCGACCGGGTGCCGGTCTGGCTCACCATCAACGAACCCAAGACCGTGGTGCAGAACGGCTACCTCATCGGCCACCACGCCCCCGGCCGGCAGGACCCGGACGCCGCCTACCTGGTCGCCCACCACCTCCAGCTCGCCCACGGGCTCGCCGTACGCGCGCTGCGCGCCGCCGACGGCACCGCCCGGATCGGCCCCGCGCTCAACCTGCACCCCTGCTACCCCGCCGACGACTCACCGCAGGCGGCCGCGGCCGCCCGGCTGTACGACGGCTACGAGAACCGCCTCTACCTCGACTCCCTGCTCAAGGGCAGCTACCCCGAGGACGTCCTGGCCGACCTGGGCCCCGGAAGTCGGATGGTCCGCGGCATCCGCGACGGCGACCTGGAGGTGATCTCCTCGTCGGTCGACCTGCTGGCCGTGCAGTACTACACGCCCATCTACGTCACCGCCGACGGCGGCACCGAACACCGCTGGCCGACCTCCGAGGCCGGGTGGCAGCAGATCTACCCCGACGGGATGTACGACATCCTGACCCGGGTCACCCGCGACTACGGCGCCATCCCGCTCACCGTCACCGAGAACGGCCTGCCCACCCCCGACAGCCTGGCCGCCGACGACACCATCGACGACGCCGGCCGGATCAGCTTCCTGCGTGACCACCTGGCCGCCGCGCACCGCGCCATGACCGACGGGGTGCCGCTGGAGAGCTTCCACGTCTGGTCGATGCTTGACAACTTCGAGTGGGACGAGGGGTACGACCAGCGCTGGGGGCTCGTCTACGTGGACTATCCCAGCCAGCGGCGGGTGCTCAAGCGCAGCGCCCACTGGTATCGGTCGGTCATCGCCGACGGCGGCTTCTGAGGCAGGCAACCCGGACGGACGGCCGGGCCCGGACGGCTCGGCTCCGGCGCAGAGCCGTGACCGTCCGGGCAGCGGTCGGTCAGCGCGGCAGCGCCTGCTGCAACTCCGCCCGCAGCGCCGGGGTCAGCATCTCCCCAGCCTGCTTGGCCAGCCGGGCCATCTCGTAGCCCACCACGCCGATGTCCGCGTCACCGGCGGCGAGGGTGGCCAGGATCGACCCGTCCCGCACCTGCATCACCAGGAAGTAGCCCCGGCCCATCTCGACCACCGTCTGCTTGACGACGTCGCCGTCGAACATCTGGGCCGCGCCCGCGGTGATGCTCATCAGCCCGGAGGTCACCGCGGCGAGCTTGTCGGCGTGATCGCGCGGCAGGTGATCGGAGATCGCCACCAGCAGCCCATCGGAGGAGACCACCACCGCGTGCGCCACACCCGGCACCCGCTCCGCGAAGGCGCTCACCAGCCAGCTCAGGTCCCGCGCCTCCTGGCTCAACGTCGTCACTGTCGTCGTCCCCCTTCGTCGTGCCCCCTGGACGGTGGCACGGGTATCTCAGTGGTGTCCTCGGCCTCGGCACGCCGTACCCCGCTGTAGAGCCGGGAAAGCATGCCGCCTACCGCGTCCGGGTCCAGGTCGTCACGCGCTGGGACCGATTCGGGTCGGGCCGGGCGGGTGACCGCGGAGAGCTGTGCCATGGGCACCCGCATCGGCAGGCCCCGTTCGTTCGTGCCGGCGGTCACCGGAGTGGCCGGCGGCACGGCCGGCCCGGACGACGCCGACGCGGACGGACCCTCGCGGGACCACCAGCCGCCCACGGCGCCCGGCGCGGCGGCCGGGGCGAGCACGTCCTCGGCCCGTACCGGCACCGGTCGGGCCTGACGTGGCACGGCGTTCGCCGGCGGGCGACCGGCCACCGGCAGATCCAGCGACGCCATGACCGGCGCCGGGGCCGCCGGCTGCCGCTGCACACCCACCCCCCGGGCTGCGCCCGCGGCCACCATCCGGGCCGGCGCCGGCGGATCCAGCTCCACCCCGCCCGCCGGCGCCAGCAACCCGGCCGGCAACGCGAGCCGGGCGACCAGGCCGTTCTGCCCCCCGTCGAGCCGCACCCGCACACCCAGCCGGGCCGCCAGGTGACTCACCACGAACAGGCCCATCCGCTCGACCGCCGCGACATCCGCGGCCGGCGGGGTGGCCAGCACCTCGTTCGCCTCGGCCAGCGCCGCCGGGCTCATGCCCAGGCCACGGTCGACGATCTCGATCAGCGCGCCGGAGGCCTCCAGCCGCACGTCCACCACGACCACGGTGTCCGGGCGGGAGAAGGCGGTGGCGTTCTCCAGCAGCTCCGCGAGCATGTGCACCAGCTCACCGACGGCGTGGCCGACCACGTGCACGTTCCCCACCGGCTCGATCCGCACCCGCCGGTACTGCTCGATCTCGGCGGCGGCGGCGAGCAGCACCGCGCCCAGGCCGACCGGCCGGTTCCAGCGGCGGGTGGAGTCGGTGCCGGCCAGCACCAGCAGGCTCTCGTCGTTGCGGCGCATACGCGCGGCCAGGTGGTCCAGTTTGAACAGGTTCTCCAGCTGGTCCGGGTCGCTCTCCTCGCGTTCCAGGTCGTCCAGCAGCTCCAGTTGGCGCTCCACAAGCACCTGGCTGCGGCGGGCCAGGTTGACGAACATGGCGTTGACGTTGCGGCGCATCATGGCCTGCTCGACGGCGACCGTGACCGCGCTGCGGTGCACCGCCACGAACGCCTCGGCCAGCTCACCGATCTCGTCGAGGGACCGGACCACCGCCGGCGCGACGTCGATGGGCGGCACCCCGCCGGTGACGGTGCGCAGCCGGTCCAGCGCGTCCGGCAGCTCGACCTGCGCGATCCGCAACGCCTGGCTGCGCAGCAGCCGCATCGACCGGGCGACCGACCGCCCGACCAGCAGCGAGATCAGCAGGGCGACCAGCAGCACCGCGACGATCCCGCCGACGACCAGCAGGGTGGTCCGCAGCTGCCCGGAACTGGCCTCGTCACCCTGCCGCACGGCGTCGTCCAGCACCCCGGCCTCGACCTGTCGCAGCAGCTCCTGACGCTGCTGGCTGGCCGACCACCACTGCTCCGACGGCAGCACGTCCGGCGCGGCGCTCCCGGTGGGGAGGCTGCGCTCCTCCAACTGGGTGGCGACCACGAACATCGGATCCACCGACGTCTCGTCGTACCGGCGGATCTGATCGGTCGTCGCGGCCACCCGGAACGCGCCGAGGGCGGTCAACTGCTGGGCGCGCAGGTCGGCGAGGATCACCCGGTCCTCGGTGCCGTACCTGCCGGCGCGGGACGCCGCGTACAACTGGGCCCGGACCCGGGAGGACAGCTCCTTGACCCGGGCCAGCTGCACGTAGCGCAGCACCGCGTCGTTCAACGCCGCCTGGCCCTGCCCCGGCGTCGGCTCGGCGAGCAGGTCGAGCAGCGCGCCGACGGCACGGTGGTAGTTGCTCAGGATGGTGTCGTTGCTGAGCACCGCCGGCGGGATCGCCGGACGGATGTCGATCACCTGGTCGTACGCCTCCTGCGCCTCGGAGAAGGCCACCCGCCAGGACGCGTCGGCGTCGGCCAGCGGCTGTGCCGCCCGACTCAGGTCGGCCATCGCCCGGTCGGCGGCCGTCTGCAGGGGCTTGAGCGTGGTGGCCGCGGCCTCCCGGTCGGCGCCCCGGCGCAGTTCGCCCAGCTCCCCCGCCGTACGGTCGCGTTCCTGCTGGAGCTGGTGCACCGCCGCGGTGATCTGCCTGCCGATGCCGACCTGCCGGGCGAAGTCGTTCAACGCCGTCGTCCGCCCCACCAGCGCGCTGGTCTGCACACCGGCGAGCACCAGGAACGCCACCGACGGCACCACCAGCACGGTGGCCAGCTTGGTGCTCATCCGCCAGTCCCGCAGACGGAACGGGGACCGGCGTCGATGTGGAACGACCCGGACGTCGAAGCGACGCCGGCGATGGTTCGACACCGTGCCGTTCGCCGGGTCGGGACCTGCCGCCACCCTGCCTCCTCCGTCCTACCGCGTCCGCCGCGGTCCGGGGAGCGCAGTCCATCCAACCAGGCTCGGGAGCGCTGTCAACGGCCCGAACGAGGCGGAAGTTCAGGAAGGATACTGCGGGTGGGAACGTCCTGCCGTCGTCGGTGACGCCAGTTCGTCCATCCGGCCGATGTCGGCGAGCCCCACCGCGTCCCCGAAGCGGTCCAGCGCCACCAAAGCCGCCCCGGTGGCACCGATCTCCGGATTGCGTTGGTACGACACCGGTCGCGGCGCGAGCGCCGCGGCGAACGCCTGCCGCCACCACACCGACGCGGCCACCGCGCCTCCGCCGAGCACCACCTCGACCGGTTTGTCGATCGTGGACTCCAGCACGGCCAGGTCGTCCGCGACCAGCCCGCACAACCCCTGCATCAAGCTGGCCAGGATGTCCACCCCGGTGGTGCTGAAGCTGAGCCCGCGCAGCTCACCGGAGCCCGCCGGGGCCAGCCCGGGAGGCCTGTCGCCGCCGAAACGCGGATCGGCCGGCCGGGCGCCACCGGGCGGCACCAGCGCCAGCGCCGCGTCCAGCTCCGCGCCCCGGGGCAACCGCAGCTCCCGGTCGGCCCAGGCGAACAGGTTGCCGCCGCTGGAGTACGCCGCGCCGGTCACCACGTGGTCGTGGTCGACCCGGTAGCGCCAGAGCTGTTCGGGCAGCCGGGGCAGCGGCTCACCGGCGGGGACCCGCTGCATCAGTCGTACGGCCGCGGAGGTGCCCACGGTGACCGCGGCCCGGCTCGGGTCGACGCAGCCCGAGCCGACGTTCGAGGCCGCGCCGTCGCCCACCGGCGGCGACCACCGCGCACCCGCCAGCTGCGGCCAGCGGCGGGCCTTGTCGGGCCGCAGGCGACCGTGCCAGTCCAGCTCGCCCAGCGGCGGCAGGTCCTGCGGTCGCGCCCCGGCCACCGCCAGGGCCTCCTCGTCCCACCGCAGGCTCCCCAGGTCCAGCAGGCCGGTGCCGGAGGCCTGGGAGACCGACATGGGTGCCGCCTCCAGCAGCTCACCCAGCACGTACTCGGGCAGGCCGACGAACCGGGCGATCGGGGTGCCGGACCGTTCCCGCAGCCAGGGCAGCCGCACCGACCAGTAGGAGCGGTGCCACCAGCACCCGGTGCGCTGGTGGAAGTCGTCCGCGTCGGCCGGCCCGGTCGCCCCGTCGACAGGCGTCGGCCGGGTGTCCAGCCAGGTGATCACCGGCCCCAGCGGGGTGCCGTCGCGGTCCAGCGGGAGCACCGAGTGCCACTGGGCGGAGACCGCCACGAGATCGACGTCGCGCAGGTGACCGCCGTCGGCCAGCTCGTCGAGGCACTCGATCAGGCAGGCGAGATAGCCGGGACCGGACACGGTGCCGGTGCCGTCGTCGCCGATGGTGAGGCTGACCTTGCGCCGGGCCAGCGCACCGGGCAGCGGCTGGGTGTCGGCGTCCAGCACCAGCCCGCGTACCGAGGAGGTGCCCAGGTCGAGCGCGAGAATGTTCATCGCCGGTCAAGTTACCCGGTGCCAACGGGGCCGCGGGCGCGTAGGGTGGATCCATGCTCGCGCATCCGACCTGCTGGTGGCCCGCCGACCCGGCGGGCACCCTCCGCGCGTAGCTCCATCCACGCGGCCGCCACTTGAGGCGGCCGCCGGATCTCCGGCCCCGGACGGCCGCCCCGAACGGCGGCGCCCGGCCTGACGGAGACTCCGATGACCCACCTGACCGACCTGCTCGCCGCCGTGACCCGTGGCGCCGATCCGGGCCCCTTCGCGCTGCTGCGGCGCGACGGCGCGGACGAGCTGGAGCTGTTCACCGGCACCGTCGACACCGTCGACCAGCTGGCGGACATTCCCCTGCCGCAGGGCACGCCCGGGGCGCGGACGCTGGCCGTGGTGCCGTTCCGGCAGATCGCCGAACGCGGCTTCGCCTGCGTCGACGACGGTGCCCCGCTGGAGTGCCTCCAGGTCCGCGGGCATCACCGGATCCCGCTGGCCGACGTCCTGGCCGAGCTGCCCGACGAGGCGGTCCGCGCGGTCGACGCCGCGTTCGACGTCACCGACGAGGAGTACGCGCGGATCGTGGGCCGGGTGCTGGCCGAGGAGATCGGGCGCGGCGAGGGCGCCAACTTCGTCATCCACCGCACCCTGCACGCCACCGTGCAGGGCCCGCCGCTGGTGGCCGCGCTGGCCGCGCTGCGCCGGCTGCTGGTCGCCGAACGCGGCGCGTACTGGACGTTCGTGGTGCACACCGGCACCCGGACGCTTGTCGGCGCCAGCCCCGAACGGCACGTAAGCGTCGACGACGGCCTCGTCATGATGAACCCGATCAGCGGCACCTTCCGGCCCGCCGGTGGCGTGCCGGACCGGGCGGCGCTGCTGCGCTTCCTCGCCGACCCCAAGGAGGTCGAGGAGCTGTACATGGTCCTCGACGAGGAGCTGAAGATGATGGCCACCGTGGCCGAGCACGGCGGCCAGGTGATCGGCCCGTACCTCAAGGAGATGTCGCACCTCGCGCACACCGAGTACCTGCTCGCCGGGCGCGGCACCCGCGACGTGCGGGAGGTGCTGCGCGAGACGATGTTCGCGCCGACCGTGACCGGAAGCCCGATGGAGAACGCCTGCCGGGTGATCGCCCGCCACGAGCGTCGCGGCCGGGGCTACTACGCGGGCGTACTGGCCCTGCTCGGTCACGACGAGGCCGGCCGGCAGACGCTGGACGCGCCGATCCTGATCCGTACCGCCGAGATCTCCCCCACCGGCGAGCTGCGGGTGCCGGTCGGCGCCACCCTCGTGCGGCATTCGACGGCGGCCGGTGAGGTGGCCGAGACGCACGCCAAGGCCGCCGGGGTGCTGGCCGCGCTCGGTCTCGGCCCGGCGGCGCCCGCCGGCGACCGGGCGGCGGTCGCGCGGCTGGCCGACGACCCGGTGGTACGCGACGCGCTGGCCGCGCGTAACGCCCCGCTGGCACGGTTCTGGCTGGACCAGCGGTCGCCGGACGCGCCGGGACTGCCCGGGCTCGTCGGCCGCCGGGCGTTGATCGTGGACGCCGAGGACACCTTCACCGGCATGCTGGCCCACCAGCTGGGCGCGTTGGGTCTCACCGTCACCCTGCGGCCGTGGCACGCCGGCGGCCCGGTCGACGACTACGACCTGGTGGTGGCCGGCCCCGGACCGGGCGACCCGGGCAGCCCGGACGAGCCGAAGATGGTGGCGCTGCGCGAGCTGCTGGCCGGGCTGCTCGCCGAGGGCCGGCCGACCCTCGCGGTCTGCCTCGGCCATCAGGTGCTGGCCGGGCTGCTGGGTCTGCCGCTGCACCGCCGGGACGCGCCCTACCAGGGGTTGCAGCGGGAGGTGTCGCTGTTCGGCCAGAGCCGCCGGGTGGGTTTCTACTCGACGTTCACCGCCCAGGCGGAGGCGGATCGGCTGGACACCGCGTACGGGCCGGTGGAGCTGGCCCGGGACGTACGCGACGGTGCCGTGCACGCGCTGCGCGGGCAGGGTTTCGCCGGGGTGCAGTTCCACCCGGAGTCGGTGCTCAGCCCGGACGGCCTGATCGTCCTGGCCGAGCTGCTGGGTGACCTGCTGCCGGCGACCCGGCCGGACGAGCTGCCCACTGCCGGCGGGCGGGCATAGTCGCCCCCCGACGCGGGTAGGGCTCTGTGGATCGGCGGCGCGGACGGGTCGAGAGCCCCCGTCCGCGCCGCCGGTCGTCGGCTGAGGTCAGCCGGCCAGGCCCGCCTTCAGCGCGGCTCCGATCTGGACGGCACGGCGCGCGGTGAGCGCGCACGCCCCCAGCGCCACGGCGTCCGGGGCGATCTCCCCGTTGTTGCTCGTGTGCGACGGGCCGTACGGGTTGCCGGCGATGAACTGGCTCGTGTCGGTGTAGCCGGGGGTGACCACGACGCCACCCCAGTGGTAGAAGACGTTGAAGAGCGAGGTCAGCGTGGTCTCCTGGCCGCCGTGCGAGGTCGCCGTCGAGGTGAAGGCGGAGTAGACCTTGTTGGCCAGCGCACCCTGCGCCCAGAGGGGTCCGGTGGTGTCGATGAACTGCTTCAGCTGGGCGGCCACCATGCCGTACCGGGTGGGCGAGCCGAGGATCACCACGTCGGCCCAGGCCAGGTCGTCGACCATCACCTCGGGCACATCCTGGGTCTCCAGGTGGTGCGCCTGCCAACCGGAGTTGGAGCGGATCGCCTCCTCCGGCGCCAGCTCGCGCACCTTGCGCAGGCGCACATCGGCACCGGCGTCCCCGGCGGCCTCACACACCGCCTGCGCCATCTGGTAGGTGATGCCGGTGGCGCTGTAGTAGATCACCGCTACCTTGGTCTGGGCAGCCATCAGATGTTCCCCTTCTCGTCTGGTTTCAGCTCCCGCGACTACCCGTGACCCGCGCCGACAAACGCCCACCGGGGCGCTCCCGCCCGCACGACGGGCTCAAGTTTTCCGCAAGTTCCCGGTCATGAGGGCCTCGCGACCGTCGCGGACAGCGATCCTGATGTCACCGGTGCCGACGGAAGCCATCCGCCGCCCCGCACCGAGAGCCTGAACGGGGGATCGCGCTCCGCCGGCAACGACGCTGGCGCAGCGCGATCAGGGGATCGGCACGGGCCCGTCCGCTCAGCGGACCAGGGCCACCATCAGCCGTTCCAGCTCGGCCGCCGGGTCGGCGGTGAGCCCGGTGTGCACCGGCCCCGTCTGGATCATCGTGCTGCGCGGGGCGACCAGCCAGTGGAACCGCTCGCCGAGTCGCATCCGGGTCGCCGGCCCGTTACCGGAACATGTCCGGTCCCACGAGTCGAGCACCGCCGCCACGGCCGGCAGGTCGACGTCGGGCGCCAGCGCTTCGACCCGGTCCACGTCCAGATGGGTACGCGCGGACAGGAAGTCGCGCTGCTGGCAGTAGAGCAGCACGCCGACGTTGATCTGCTCGCCGCGCTCGATGCGGGGCACCAGCCGGATCAGCGCGTACTCGAAGGGATGCCTCACGCCACGCCCCCTGTCGGCAGCCAGTCCGCCGGCCGGGCGGCGCGGCGGGACAGGTGCGCCACGTACGCGGCCCGCGCCTCGTCGGCGGAGTCGAAGTCGGCGGCGGTCAGCCACTGCGCCGGCACCAGGTCCAGCACCTCGGCGAGCAGTTCCGGGGTGACCTGCGGGGCCAGTTCGGCGTCGGCGTCGGCGAGCCGGTCGGCGTACGGCGCGAGCACGTGGTCGTCGGCCGCCCGGTAGGCCCGGTGCACGGCGGCTTCGGCGCGGGGCCAGTTGTGGTGGAAGTACAGGGCCGCGCCGTGGTCGATGAGCCACAGCTCCCGGTGCCAGACGAGCAGGTTCGGGTTGCGCCAGCTCCGGTCGACGTTCTCCACGTACGCGTCGAACCACAGCACCCGCGACGCCAGCATCGGATCGACGGGGTGCGCGACCGGGTCGAAGCCCAGCGCCCCGGGCAGGAAGTCCATCCCCAGGTTGGCGCCGCCGCTGTTGCGCAGCAGCTCCTGCACCTCCTGGTCGGGCTCGGCGCGTCCGATCACCGGGTCGATGTCGAGCACGACCAGCGGCGGTACGCGCAGCTCCAGCCGGCGGGCCAGCTCACCGCAGATCACCTCGGCGACGAGCGCCTTGGGCCCCTGCCCGGCGCCGGAGAACTTCGCCACGTACGTGCCGAGGTCGTCGGCCTCGACGACGCCCGGGAGCGAGCCACCCTCGCGCAACGGGGTGGCGTAGCGGATCGCGGTGACCTGGCGGAGCACGCCGCCCACCCTACTGTGATCTCCGAGGGTGCCCGCCGGGAGTGCCGACACCGGTCACCGCGGTTGCGCCAGGCCCCGCAGGAGCAGGGCGACCAGGCGTCGGGGGTCGTAGCGGGGGTCCTTGTCGCCGCCGATGCAGAGGTTGCCGATGCCGCGCATCAGTTCGACCGCGCTGATGCCGGGCGTGATCTCGCCGGCGTCGGCGGCGGCGTCGAGCAACTGCGCGCAGACGGGCACCAGGTTGTCGAGGAAGTAGGTGTGCAGGGCGTCGAAGCCGCCGGTGTCCGATTGCAGCGCGTTGGCGAGGCCGTGTTTCGTGACCAGGAAGTCGATGAAGAGGTCGACCCACTGCCGCAGCGCGGCGAACGGAGAGTCGGCGCTGGCCAGCAGCGCGGGGCCGGCGTCGGCGCAGGCCTGGACCTGGTGCCGGTAGACGGCGACGACGAGGTCGGCCCGGGTCGGGAAGTGCCGGTAGATCGTCCCGATGCCGACCCCGGCCCGGGCCGCGATCTCGCGGATCGGGGCTTCCACGCCGGAGGTGACGAACACCGCGGCGGCGGCGCTGAGCAGCGTCTGCTGGTTGCGTACCGCGTCGGCCCGTCTGCCTCGGGCTGGCACCTGCGGGGACTGGCTCGTCGCCGACACCGGTTCTCCTCACGCGGACGGTTGGCAAAACGGATCAGTGTTCCGTATAGTTTTAGCGGAACGGCGATCCGCTTTGACTGTAGCGGAAGCAGGAACGTCCTGCCCGGCCCACCGCGCCGGCTCCGCACCAGCAGCCCGGGAAGGCATCACCATCATGACCGCACCCACTCTCGTCGCCGACACCAGCAACGCCCCGGTCCTGTCCGTCAGCCCGATCGCGCTACCGGCTCCCGACCGCGCCGTGGACCTGCAGGTACGCGTCTCCGCGCCGGTGACCGGCAGCGAGTTGCCGATCATCCTGCTCTCGCACGGGCACGGGCTCTCGAACAACCTCTCCTCGCTCAACGGCTACGGGCCACTGGCCAACCACTGGGCGGCGCGCGGCTTCGTCGTGATCCAGCCGACCCATCTGGACTCGAAGACCCTGAGCCTCGATTCCGCCGACCCGGAGGCCCCGCTCCACTGGCGGTCACGGGCCGAGGACATGACCCGCATCCTCGACCACCTCGACCCGTACGTCCTCTCCCCCGGCCCCAAGTCTCTCCTGACCCTCTTCGACGCCGAGCACTGTCTCGGCGGGATCTCCGGCTACGACGCTGCCGAGACCACTGACGAGAACCCGCGGCGGGTGGCGGCGGTCCAGGCGCTCACCTGGGCCTACCTCCGCAGCGCGCTCTACCCCGGGGATTCCGCGTGGCAGACGACGTGCGCCGAACTGACCTCCGGGGTCGACGGGGTCGGTCGGATCGAGTCCAAGTAGGCCCGGTCGGGGGGCCGGCGACACGCCGTGGCCCCCAACCCTCGGGCCCACTGTCAGTCGAGCTTGTCGCGCAGGTCGTCGACCTGCTGCTGGAGGCGGTCCACCGCGCCCTCGTTGTTGACGAAGGTGGTGATGCCCGCGGCGAGGCCCAGACCGATCAACACCGCGAGGATGCTCAACACCAGACCGCCGATGGCCACGCCCCGACCGGTCACCCCGGGCCGTTGGCTCATCTTCAGTCCGACGATGCCGAGAATGATCCCGATGATGCCCAGCACCAGCCCGATCCAGGCCAGGATCGCGGTCAGCACGCTGAGCAGGCCGGCGACGCCGAAGACCAGAGCGAAGGTGGCGGCCGCGCTCGTCTTCGCGCGGGCGTCCCCCCGATGGGTCCGGGACCCGGCCGATGTGCCGGCACCCCGGGCCGGCTCACTTGCGGCAGTCATGAGACTCCCTTCCGCACGCGCGGCGCGCGTACTTCCGGCCGGCCGTTTTCCCACGTCGACCACCGTTACGCCTCGCGCCGGCACGATCTGTCGGTGCCGCCGCCTAGGCTGGCGGCCCGGCCACCGGAAAGGGGCGTGGCGATGCCTGCCGACCTCAGCGCCGCCGAAGCGCTGGCACTGCGGATGACCAGCCTGCTGCTGCGTCCACATCCCGGTGGCCGACCGGGCACCGTCGCCGAGGTTGTCGAGTGGTTCGGCGCGATGCAGGCTCAGGACCTGGCCAGCGGGTTGTGGTCGCTGGGCGCCCGACTGCCCGGTTTCCGCCTGGCCGACGTGCAGGAGGCGCTGGAGCGGCGCGAGGCGCTGCGCACCTGGCCGATGCGGGGCACCGTGCACCTCGTCCCACCCGCCGACGCGCGCTGGATGCTGGAGGTGACAGGCGTCCGCTCGCTGGCCGGCGCGGCGACCCGCCGGGCGCAACTCGGGCTCACCGACGCCGACGCCGATCGGGCGTTGGACGTCCTCGGTGCCGCGTTGACCGGGGGCGGTCGGCTCACCCGGTCGCAGTGCCTGGCCACCCTGCGGGACGCGGGGCTGGGCACCGACGGGCAGCGCGGCTACCACCTGCTGTGGTTCGCGAGCGTGCGCGGGGTGACCTGCGTGGCCCCGAACGTCGGCACGGAGCAGACCTTCGCCCTGCTCGACGAGTGGGCGCCCACGCCGCGCCACCTGGACCGGGACGAGGCCCTCGCGATCCTGGCCCACCGCTACGTCCGGGGGCACGGCCCGGTCACCGACCGCGAGTTCGCGGGCTGGACCGGCCTCACCCTGACCGACGCGCGACGCGGCCTGACGGCCGCCGGCGACGCGCTGAGCACGGTACGGGTCGACGACCAGCCGATGTACGTGGACGCGGCGCTCGCCGACGCGCCGCGCACCCCGCTGGACGAGATCCTGGCGCTGCCCGGGTTCGACGAATACCTGCTCGGCTACCGGGACCGCACGCTGATGCTCGACCCCGCCCACCAGGCCGCCGTCGTGCCGGGCAACAACGGGATCTTCCAGGCCACCGTGGTCCACGCCGGTCGGGTGGTGGGCGTGTGGAAGCGCCGGATCGGCCGGTCCGCGGTCACCGTGACGATCCAGCCGCTGACGCCCCTGACCGCCACCGCGCGTGCCCGGGTGGAGCACGCCCTGGGCCGGTACGCGGACTTCCTCGGTCTGCCGCCCCGCTTCGAGTGGCCGGCCTGACCGTCAGCGCGCCGGCCGTGGCTTGGCGTCGCTCAGCTTGCCGGCCTCGGCCGGGCCCCGGTCAGCAGCGCGGCGATCCGGGCCACCCGGGGGTCGGCACGGATCTGCGCCACGGTGGCCGGCAGCGGCAGTCGCCAGTTCGGATACTCGTCCACCGTGCCGGGCATGTTGGGCTGGCGCACCTCGCCCAGCACGTCGTAGAGGGACACGCCGAGCAGCCGGGCCGGGCTGGCGGCGAGGGCCGCGTGCATCGCCACCACTGCCTCCTCGTCGTCGGGCGGCAACTCCCCGTCCGGCAGCAGACCCTCGGCTCGCAGCATCGCCAGCAACCGTTCCCGCTCCTCGGCGGCCCGCGCCCGCTCGACCGCCGTGTCGGTGCTGAGCAGCTTCAACTCGTCGCGTACCCGCACATGCTCACCGGTCAGGAAGCCGGGCGCGGTCGGCAGGTCGTGGGTGGAGATGGTGGCGAGCGCGTTGCGGGGCCACCGGCTCGGCGGGACGAAGTCGCCGTCGTCGTCGCGGGCGAACCACAGCACGGTCGAGCCGAGCATGTTGCGCCCTCGCAGCCCTCGCGTCACCGCCGGCTGGACGGTGCCCAGGTCCTCGCCGACGACCACCGCGCCGGCCCGGTGCGCCTCCAGCGCGAGGATGCCCAGCATCGCCTCGGCGTCGTAGCGCACGTAGGTGCCCTCGGCCGCGCCGCCGCCCGGCGGCACCCACCACAGTCGCCACAGCCCGGCGACGTGGTCGACCCGCAGGCCGCCGGCGTGCCGCAGGGCCCGGCGCAGCATGTCCCGGTAGGCCGCGTACCCGGTGGCGGCGAGCCGGTCCGGTCGCCACGCGGCGAGCCCCCAGTCCTGCCCGAGCTGGTTGAAGTCGTCCGGTGGGGCGCCGACCCGTACGCCCTGGGCCAGCACGTCGGCGAGCTGCCAGCCGTCCGCGCCGCCCGGGTCGATGCCGACGGCGAGGTCGTGCACCACGCCGACCGGCATCCCGGCCGAGCGGGCCGCCGCCGTGACCGCGTCGAGCTGCTCGTCGCACAGGTGTTGCAGCCAGGCGTGGAACGCCACCCGATCGGCGAGCTGGCGGCGCTGCTCGGCGACCGCTGGCGAGTCGGGGTGGTGCAGCTCCGCCGGCCACGCCCGCCAGTCGTTGCCGTGCCGCTCGGCCAGCGCGCACCAGGTGGCGAACGACGCCAGCGCCGGGTCCGCGTCGAGGTCCACCGGTTGGGCGTACGGGTGCAGCAGCTCCAGGGCGTGCCGTTTGGCGGCCCAAACCTCGTCGTAGTCGATCAGGTCGCCACGGTCGGGGCGGAGGGCGTCGACGATCGCCCGGGTCGGCGGGTCCGCCGCCCGGTACGCGGCGGTGGCGCCGACGCGCAGGTAGAGCGGGTTGACGAACCGCCGGCTGGCAGGTGAATACGGTGAGGCGGCGACCGGGTGCGACGGGCCGACCGCGTGCAGCGGGTTGAGCAGCACCAGCCCCGCGCCGTTGGCGCCGGCCCAGCCGGTGAACTCGCCGAGGTCGCCGAGGTCGCCCATGCCCCAGGAGTGCTTCGAGGTGAGCGCGTAGAGCTGGAGCATCCAGCCCCAGGTGGGGGGCGGCTCCGGCAGCCGTCGGGGCACCACGACGAGTGTCACGTCGCGCCCGTCGCAGGCCAGCCAGTGCCAGCCCAGCGGCAGGTCCCCCGGCAGCTCGGCGTCGACCGCCCGGCGGCCCCCGTCCTCGAGGGTCACCACGCCGGGGCCGGGTAGCGCCCGGGTGGCGCCGTGGGTGAGCACCACTGTCGGCGGCAGCGCGGCCTTGTCGACGGCACGGGCGGCGGCGAGCGCGTCGGCGATGGCGGCCGGGCTGGTGGCGTCCACACCCAGCAGACCGAGGACACCCACGACGGTCTCGGGGGCGACCTCGACGCGGCGGTGCCGCCAGTCCTCGTACCAGGTGGACACGCCGTGCGCGTTGGCCAGCGCGGCCAGTCGTCGGTTCATCCGTCCCCCGCTTCACGACGCGACCTGCGACCACCTTGCCACGGCCGGGCGTGCGGCGCAGGACACGACGGGGCCGGCGGGCGAAACCCGCCGGCCCCGTCGCGGTGGACGTTGTCAGTCGGCGAGCGCGCCGGCCGCCCGGCCCTCGTGCAGGGTCAGGTTGCGGCCGGTGCTCGGGTCGAACAGGTGGATCTTCTCCAGGTTGAACCAGACCCGGCGGGTCTGCCCCTCGGTGACCGGGGACTCGGCGGACAACCGGGTGACGAGGTTGCCGCCGGCGCCGGCGAAGTCTGCCGCGCCCGCGTCGGCGGCCAGCTCCTCCAGCTCGGCGGCGCTGGCCTTCTCCCCCTCCACGGTGAAGTAGACGTACTTGTCCGAGCCCATCGACTCCACGATGTCGGCGGGCGCCTCGAACTCCAGGCCCCGCCGGCGGGTGTCGTCGTCGACCAGTTCGGCGTCCTCGAAGTGCTCGGGGCGGATGCCGAGGATCAGCTCGCGGGGCGCGTCGGCGGCCTCCAGCTCGCGGCGCACCCGGTCGCCGAGCGGCACGTCACCCAGCGCGGTGTGCAGGCCGCCGTCCTGCACGGCGGCGTGCAGGAAGTTCATCGACGGCGAGCCGATGAACCCGGCCACGAAGAGGTTGCGCGGGTGGTCGTACAGCTCCTGCGGCGGGCCGACCTGCTGCACCGCGCCGCCGCGCATGATCACGACCCGGTCGCCGAGGGTCATCGCCTCGGTCTGGTCGTGGGTCACGTAGACGGTCGTGGTGCCGAGCTGCTTCTGGAGCCGGGACACCACCGTGCGCATCTGCACCCGCAGCTTGGCGTCGAGGTTGGACAGCGGCTCGTCCATCAGGAACGCCTTGGGCTGGCGGACGATCGCCCGGCCCATCGCCACCCGCTGCCGCTGGCCACCGGAGAGGTTGGCCGGCTTGCGGTCCAGCAGGGGCGTCAGCTCCAGCACCTTCGCCGCCTCGTCGACCTTGGCGTTGATGGTCTCCTTGTCGAGCTTCGCCAGCCGTAGGGGGAACGCCATGTTCTCCCGCACTGTCATGTTCGGGTACAGGGCGTACGACTGGAACACCATCGCGATGTCCCGGTCCCGGGGAGCCTTGTCGTTGACCCGCTGGCCGCCGATACGCAGCTCGCCGGAGCTGATGTCCTCCAGACCGGCGATCATGTTGAGGGTGGTGGACTTGCCGCAGCCCGAGGGGCCGACCAGGATCACGAACTCGCCGTCGGCGATCTCCAGGTCGACGTCCTGCACGGCGACGGTCCCGTCCGGGAAACTCTTGCTCACCTTGTCGAGCACGATGTCAGCCATGACTACTCACCTATCCCTTGACTGCGCCGGAGGTCAGGCCGGACACGATGCGGCGCTGGAAGAAGAGGACGAACAGGATGATCGGAACGGTGATCACCACGGCGGCGGCGCAGATCGCCCCGGCGGGGTCCTCGAACTGGGACGCGCCGGTGAAGAACGACAGCGCGGCCGGCACCGTGCGGGACCGCTCGGTGGAGGTCAGCGAGATGGCGAACAGGAAGTCGTTCCAGCAGAAGATGAACACCAGGATCGCGGTGGTGAACAGGCCGGGAGCGGCCAGCGGGGCGATCACCCGGCGGAACGCCTGGGCCTGGGTGGCGCCGTCCATCTTCGCCGCCTTCTCCAGGTCCCACGGGATCTGCTTGAAGAACGCCGACAGCGTGTAGATCGCCAGCGGCAACGCGAACGTGATGTACGGCAGGATCAGCCCCGGCCAGGTGTCGAAGATCTTGAGCTGACGCTCGATCTCGAACAGCGGTGACACGAGCGACACCTGCGGGAACATGGCGATCAGCAGGGACACGCCGACCAGCAGCCGCTTGCCGGGGAAGTCCAGCCGGCTGATCGCGTACGCGGCCATCGCGCCGAGCACCACCGCGATGAGCGTGGCGATCAGGGCGATGCCTATCGAGTTGATCAGCGCCCGGACGAACTGGTCGGTGTCGAAGATCGTCTTGTAGTTGTCAAGCGTCCACTCCCGGGGGATGAACTTCCCGTCGGTGAGGGTGGCCGGCGTCTTGAAGGACAGCGAGGCGATCCACAGGACGGGGACCAGCGCGAAGACGACCACGAGGACGTCCAGCAGACCCCAGCGCAGCTTCGCCCGCGTGGTGGTTTCGACAGCCATCTCAGCGCCTCTCGGAGTCGTCGCTGCCCGGGGCAGCGGTGCCGAACAGCTTCACGAAGACGAAGGCGATGATCGCCACGGTGATGAAGATCAGCACCGACATCGTCGAGCCGATGCCGAGGTTCAAACCCCGGATCAGGTTGTTGTAGGCGAGCATCGACACCGACGACGTCTCGTTGCCGCCGGCGGTCAACACGAAGATGTTGTCGAAGACCCGGAACGCGTCAAGGGTGCGGAACAGCAGCGCGACGAGGATCGCCGGCTTCATCACCGGCAGCATCACCTTCGTGAACTTCTGCCACGCGGTCGCCCCGTCGGTGGAGGCGGCCTTGAGCAGGTCCTCGGGGACCAGCGCCAGCCCGGCCATCAGCAGCAGCGCCATGAACGGGGTGGTCTTCCAGATCTCGGCGAACATGATGATCGCCAGGGAGCTGGCCCGCTCGGTCAGCGGCGCGCCGTCACTGAACAGGTCGGCCAGGTAGCCGGTGCCGGGCGTCCAGGCGTACCGCCAGGAGAACGCGGCGACGACAGTGACGATGCCGTACGGGATGAGCGCCGCGGTCCGCACCAGGCCGCGCCCGACAAGCGTGCGGTGCATGATGATCGCCAGCCCCATGCCGAGCACCAGCTCCACGGCCACGGTGACCACCGTGATCAGCGCGGTCACCCCGAACGCGGTCCACCAGAACTCGTTGGTGAGCACGGTGACGTAGTTCTCCAGCCCGATGAACTCGCGCTGGTCGGGAAAGCGCAGGTCGTAGCGCTGCAACGACAACCAGACCGAGTAGAGGATCGGGTACGCGGTCACCGCCACCATCACCAGCGCGGCCGGCGCGCAGAGCAGCCAGCCGAGCCTGCGTTCGGCCTTCTTGTTCTCGCTCAGCGGCGCCTTGCGGCGTCGGCCGCCGCGCTGGACGGGGACGGTGGCCTGCCGTTCGGTCTTCTCGACGGCGATGTCCGTACCGGTTGGCGTGGCGTTGATGCTCACGGCAGGACCCCCTTGGACTGGAGGGCGTCGGAGATGGCGTCGCGCAGCTCGTCGGCGGTCTGTTGCGGACGGATCGCCGACGGCGGGGACAGGATCGCCGACATGACTGTGGAGATGCTCTGGTAGGCGGGGGTCAACGGCCGGGTTGCCGGGTCCTTCAGCTCCTCCAGGATGGTGTCCTTCATGGGGTACGCCTCGGTCATCTCCGGGTCGTCGAAGACCGCCTCGATGGTCGGCGGGACGCCGTCGTTGATGGCGGAGAACTTCTGGTGCTCGGCGCTTCGCAGGCACCGGGCCGCCTCGAAGGACAGCTCGGGGTGCTTGGAGTACGAGCTGACGGCCAGGTTGACCCCGCCGATGGTGACCTTGCTGGGGGTGCCCTCGTCGACGCCGGGCACGCGGGCCCAGCCGACCTGCTTGGCCAGCTCCGGGTTGGCCTCCTGCAGGGCTGGATACACGAACGGCCAGTTCACCTGGAACGCGCCGGCGCCGGACTGGAACTCCAACCGGACCGGGTCCTCGGTGGCGTTGCTGAACGACGGCGAGGTGACGCCCGACGTGGCGAACTTCTTCAGCTGCTCCAACGCCCGGACGGTGCCGTCGTCCATCACGGCCTGCTTGCCGTCGTCGGAGAGGATCTTCCCGCCGGCGCTCTCGGCCAGGGTGTTGTAGAGCACGACCAGGCCCTCGTACTGGGCGCCCATGGTCAGCACCTGGTGTGGCTTGCCCTGGTCCCTGAGCTGCTCGGCCGCGCTGATCATCTGGTCCCAGGTGGTCGGCGGCTGCGGCACCAGGTCCTTGCGGTACCAGAGCAGCTGCACGTTCGTGTTCTTCGGCGCGGCGAAGAGCTTGTCCTCGTAGCGGGCGGTGTCCAGCGGCCCGGCGAGGGTGCCCTGCTCGACCTCGGCCTTGTCCTGGCCGGTCCACTCCCGGATCCAGTCGGCGCTGGCGAACTCCTGGGTCCACGTGACGTCGAGACCCAGGACGTCCATCCCGGGGTCCTCGGCGGCCAGCCGGCGCACCATCTGCACCCGCTGGTCGTCGGCCTGGCGCGGCAGCACGCGGTATTCGATCTTGTACCGGCCCTGGGCCTGCGCGTTGCAGTCGTCCACGACCTTCTGCAGGTTCTGCTCCGGCGGGTAGTACAGGTTGATCGTCGGCGTACCGCCGCTGTCGTCGCCGGCGCACGCGGCCAGCGGCGCGACAAGCGCCATCGCGGCGGCGGCCGCCCCCAGCCGGACAACCGGCCGACGTCGGTGTCGAGCCGTTTCGGGGTCCGTCATCGCCCTCCCCCTCTCTTCGGCGAAAGACCGGGGAGGGCATCCGTGCCCCGGCGCACGGCGAGTCGATTCCGAGCCGGCAAGCTGCGGAAACTCCGGCCCGGACACTCTGTAGCGGCTACTCTGCCCCAGTCGTGAAGCCGCGAAACCTGGCTGTCACCTCGCCCAGGAGAGGAAGCGCTCGGTCATCCGGGCCGGCGGGTGCTCCGGGTGGAGTTGGGTGAGCTGGTTCGTCGCCTCGTGCATCAGCGTGCCGAGATAGATCAACAGTGCGGTCCGGTTGGTCCGGTACTCGGTGAGCAGGGCGAGCTTGGCCGGCTGACAGGGCCACTCGCTGCCACAGCTCCGGCACCGCCACAGCGGGCGCATGGCGACGTGCGGCACGGGCGGCCGGACCACCATCATCGCCACCGCACAGCGGGCTGCTGCTTCGTCGGGCTCCACACATCGACCTCCTCGCCGGCGGGGAGGGGTCGCTCCCGCAAGGGGGGAGACGGGAGCGACCCCGAGGGCAGGGGCCCGCCGCCGCCACTCCGGCCACCGGCGGACCCGCCACTGGTGACAGTCTGGTGATGACGCGACTACCGTCGATACGTGCTCGCGCCATCCGTGCAGCTCAGCGGTCTAGATGAGCACACATGAGGGACACGCCGAGCCAGACTGAGCGAAGGTTGGGGAATCGATGGGGACCGTCACCGACTACGTGCTGGAAGAGTTGCGTCTGTTCCGAACGGGCTTCGGGCTCAGTCAGGACGACTTCGGCAGGGGCATCGGCTATTCGGGTTCACACGTCAGCTCGGTGGAGACCGGCGGCCGACCGCCCACGAAGGAGTACATGCGGGCGGTCGACACCCAGCACCAGACCGGCGGGCGCTTCCTGCGGATGCTGGACGGGTTGGCCCGGCTCGACGCCGAGCCGGCCTGGCTGCGCGAGTGGATCGAGTTCGAGCGGGAGGCGACCACGCTGCGCTGGTTCGAGTTGGCGTACGTGCCGGGCCTGCTCCAGACCGAGCGGTACGCGCGCGCCACGCTGGCCGGCGGCCGGTTCGACGCCGAGGACGTGGACCGGATCGTCGCCTCCCGACTGGAGCGGCAGGCGATCCTGCACCGCCCGCGCCCGCCGCAGCTCATCGCCGTGCTGGACGAGGCGGTGCTGCGCCGCCCGGTGCTCGACCAGCCGGGCCTCATGGTCGAGCAGTGCGAGCACCTGGCCCAGTTGGCGACGGCGGAGCATATCCAGGTGCACGTCGTGCCGACGGATGCTGGGATGTATCTGGGACTGGCCGGTCAGTTCATCATCGCCGAGATGCCGGACGGTGAGCGGGTGGCTCACGCCGACAACCAGCTCACCGCGCAGTTCGTCGACGCAGCGACCGACGTCGCTAAGCTGGCGAAGACATGGGAGATCGTACGGAACGAGGCGCTCCCCCGCCGGCAGTCAATCGACCTGATCAAGGAAGTGACAAAGTCATGGGCATGCTGACCCCCCAGTGGCGCAAGTCGACCCGGTCCGGCGGCAACGGCGGCTCCTGCGTCGAGGTCGCCGACAACCTGCCGAGCGTGGTGCTGGTACGCGACACCAAGGACCGCGACGGCGGCACCCTGCACGTCGAACCGGCGGCCTGGAAGGCGTTCGTCGACTACGCCAAGCAGCACTGAACGCGAAACCCGGAGACATGCCCCGACCGGCCGCCCGCGCCGATCTTGCAGTTTCGGTCGCCAAAAAGCGTGAAATGCCCCCTACGTTGGGACAGTAAGTGCAAGATCGCGATCAGGCCCGGTCGATCATGGAGTTGTGGTGCCTGGATTGGTGTCTCGCGAGGACTTTGTCACCCACCACGACTCCATGATCGACCCGGGCGTCGAGCGGCACTGACACTGCCGAGCGGCGCTTGCCCCACGGGCACGCACGGACCAGGCATGCTGGAAGCATGATCGCGCGCTTCAAGGACCTCTGCCTGGATGCGACCGACCCGCTCGCCCTCGGTGGCTTCTGGGCCCGGATCCTCGACGGTGACGTGGCCGATGCCGGTGACGACGACACCCGGGTCGACCCGCGCTCCGCGCGCTCGAAAGCCGAGTCGATCTGGGTGAACAAGGTGCCCGAGCCTCGGGTCGGCAAGACCCGCGTACACCTGGATCTGCGCCTGGCCGACGCGGAGCCGGCGGCGCTGCTCGCAGCCGGCGCGCGACTGGTCCGCGAACCGGCCGGTGACGCCACCTGGTGGGTGCTCGTCGACCCGGAGGGCAACGAGTTCTGCGCGTTCGAAGCCCGCGAGGGCACCGGGCCGGGCCCGTTCGAGCTGGTGGTGGACTCGGCCGACCCGGCCGCGCAGGCGACCTGGTGGGCCGGTGTGCTCGGCGGCACGGTCGAGCACGAGTCGACCGTGTCCTCGGTGCTCGGCGCGGCCGGGTTCCCCTGGGACTACTGGGTGTTCGCCGAGGTGCCCGAGCCCAAGACGGTCAAGAACCGCCTGCACTGGGACGTCGCCCTGACCGACCCGGAGCCGATGGCGTTGATCGCGGCGGGCGCGACGCTGCTGCGGGAGCCACTCGACGAGGCGCACTGGTGGTGGGTGCTGGCCGACCCCGAGGGCAACGAGTTCTGCGCCTTCGCACCCCGTCCCACCGGGTGAACGACCGACTACCCAGCGCGGGCGGCGTCCGCTAGCGTTTTCCGCAGCCAGCGCGTTCGCCGCCGCCGTCGACACGCCTCCGGCCGACCCCAGCCTGCCCGATCGGTTGGTAATCGCGGGTTCGTCCCACCGCCGCTCCCCCGGTTCGGCAGGATCGTTCCAACGAGGAGGTGCCGTCGTGCGGGACACCCGCGCTCTCGCCCTGACGTTCGAGGTGAGCGGCCTGCCACCGGTCAAGACCGAAGCGTTGTCCATCTTCGCCGCCGGGCACCGGCAGGCGACGAGGGTCCGCACCCTGCTCCAGGCCGCCCTGACGGCGGCCCAGCGCACCGGCTGGACGCCGTTGCCCGGGCCCGTCGAGGTCGATCTGGTGCTGCGCTGCCCGCCCGGGCACCGCACGTCCGACGCCAGCACCCTGCTCGGCGGCGTCTGTGCGGTGTTGCAGGACAAGAAGCGCGTGTCGAGCATCGGCCTGGCCCACCTCGGCGTCCTGGTGGACGTCGCCCTCTACGACGACGACCGGCAGATCCGCCGGTTGTCGTACCACGAGGAGCCGGCGGAGGACTTCTCGTACCAGGTGCGGGTCGCCGCCGTACCGACCGGGGTTTGACCGACGTCCGCGATGGGGTATCGCGGACGCCGACGAAGGGAGCACCGATGTCGGAGCCACATGTCACGCTCGACCCGCGCGGGCTCGACCCCGTGCAGCAGAAGCTGCGCGGCCCGCTGGAGGACCAGCTGACCTCGGCGCTCCAGGCGGCCATCGACCGGGTCCGCGGCGACTACGCGGGCGAGCCGGTCGAGCAGGTCTGCCAGCGACTGCTGGACGAGACGCGGTCCGGGCTGCATCCCGACATCGCGGCCGGGTTCAACCCGGACATGGACGAGTTCTGCCGGGTGGCGGTGGCGATCGTCCGCGGCGACGGCTCCTGAGCGCGGGGCCTCGCGGTCAGTACCTGCCGATCCGCCCGTACGGGCCGAGCATGATCCGCGGTGACAGCGCCGGGTCCAGCCAGGCCAGCACGTCGACGAGGTGGTCGTGCGCGAGGGCGACGCAGCCGGCGGTGGCGTTACCGCCGCTGGTGCTGAACTCGTGCAGGAAGATGCCGCTGCCCGCGTTCGGGATCGGCGTCGGCACGTTCGGCGGCATGTTGTAGGTGATCACCGCGAAGTGCGTGTACGCGGGAGTCTCCTGCCACAGCGCCTCGCTGGCCCCGCCCGGGTTGGTCGAGCTGTGCTGGAAGGTGTTGTACAGCGGGGACGACGGGTTCTCGTTCCACCAGTCGCCGCTGACCAGCCGGTGGTACGGATACCGCACGCCGGGGTTCGCGGCGATGCCGTACATCGTCGGGCCGATCGAGTAGACACCGGTGGGGGTGGTGGGCACGCCCTCCACGTGGTTGTCGCTGAACCCCTGGGAGCCGATCCGGGCCGGCATCGGCGCCGCGGCCGGCTGCCAGCGGCGGTTGACCCGCACGTACGCCTCAAGGGTGGCGTAGGTGGTGGTGAAGCTGGTGGCGCTGACGATGATCGCCTGCCGCGTCTGGGCCGGCAGGATGGCCAGCCGGGCCGCCAGTCTGTGGTTCGGCGGAGTCGGCACGCGCGGATTGGATATCGAGGCCCGGCCCACGGCCGGCGCCGACGGTCTGCCCGCGCCGAGCGCGGGGATCGTCGGGGCGAGAGCCGCCGGCAGCGCCAGGCCCGCAGCGCCGAGCAGGAGATTTCTGCGCTTCATGCCGCCCATCCTGACAACTGACTGGTGTGTTGGTCTGCCCCGTGGCCGGCCGGCAGCCGGATCAGGACCGGGTCCGCAACTACCCGGCCCTGACCCTCGGCTGTCCGGCATGGGAGCGGACAGCTCCGGCACCCTGCCGCGCGGGCGTGGCACGACGCCACGCGCGGGTGACCGGCGATCCGACCGCCGCGCACTCAGCTCCACGGTGCCCCTCGCCGAACGCCGGCGCGCCCCGGCACACCCCGAAGGACCGTGAGCGCCGGCCCAGGTTAGGCGGGCTCCGGCGGGCCGGACAAGCCTTGTCGGACGTCCGGCGGCGTGACTGATCTCAAGGTGAAAAACAGGCATGTCGGCGTAACGCGACCATGATCGCGGACGCTGTTTCGGGTGCGGAACCCTCAGAAGTGCCGCAGCAGGTCCCGGAACGCGGCGAGCCGCAGCACGCCGTCATCGGTCGGATCCAGTTCGTCGTCCTCGAGCACCCAGGTGTTCTCGTTCGGGATGAACACCGCGTTCAACCCGGCCGCCCGGGCCGGCAGGATGTCCGACCTCGGAGAGTTGCCGATCATCCAGGCACAGTCGGGCGTGAAGCCGTGCTCCCGGGCCAGCCACCGGTACGTGTCGGCGTTCTTCTCCGCGACGATGTGCGCCGCGGAGAAGTGGTGCAGCAGGCCGCAGGCGTCCAGCTTGCGCTGCTGCTCCGTCCGGTCCCCTTTGGTCAGCAGCAGCAGCTCGTGCCGGCCGGCCAGCTCGTCGAGCGCGTCGGCCACCCCCGGCATCAGTTCCACCCGGTGTTCGACGAGCGCCAGGGCCAGCCGGTCGATCTCCTGACGTTCGGCGTCGGTGGCCGGTCGCTCACGCAGCCGCTCCAGGCAGTCCGCGAGGCTGCGCAGGAAGACCTTGCTGCCGTACCCGTGCGCCACCGTGTTCGCCCGCTCGATGTCGTCGAGGACGGCTCGCAGTTGCGCCCGGTCCAGGGTGGGATGGTCGAGCCAGGCCAGGAAGTCGTCGATCACCCGCTCGAAGACGACGTTGTTCTCCCACAGGGTGTCGTCCGCGTCGAAGATCAGCACCTGCGCCCCTCGACGGGCCGTCCCGTCCACCGTCATGCCGCCCCCTCGCGATCATGCCCATTGCGGTCCGGAACTCTAGGGCATGTCGGCCGACGCACCCAGTGAGTTCCCGCCCGCCGGGCAGGGCCACCGCAGCAACCGTTGGGCGATCATCGCCTCCCGCTCCTCCTGCCCCTCGGGTCGCAGCCGGCCGCCCCGGGTGAGCATCACCACGCCGTGCAACAGGCTCCAACCCACCTCGGCGAGGGTGTCCGGATCCCGCCCCTCGGCGAGCGGGGCCAGGGCCGCCCGCAGCTCCGTGAAGACCGCGCGCGGCGCGGCCGGCACACCATCGACGCCGAGGGCCAGGTCGGGGGTCAGCGCGAGCATCGCGTCGTAGACCTCCGGATTCGCGTACGCGAAGTCGAGGTACGCGGCCGCGACCGCCGGCCAGGCGCCCTCGGGTTCGTCTGTGGCATCCGCGTGCGCCTCGGCGAGATCGGCGGCCAGATCGGCGAAGGCGCACACCGCGACGGCGGCGAGCAGCGCCTCCAGATCGGCGAAGTGCCGGTAGACGTCCCCGATGTCGATCTCGGCCCGCTCGGACAGCCGGCGGGTGCTCACCCCCGCCCAGCCCTCCGTCTCAGCCAGCTCTCGCGCGACCCTGACGATGAGGTCGCGCCGGTCCTGTTCGGTGGCCTTCTCGGCAGGTCCGGGCACGCGTACGAGCGTAGAGGCGAACACGTGCCGCAGCCGTCCGGTGACAGATTGGTGACTGCTCTGGACCGGTGCCGTGCTCACCGGAGGCACCCATGCCCACCGCGCTGAGGCCCCGACAACGGGGTCAGCCAGCGCCGGTCTCCTCATCCGGTCCGGGATCGCGCAGTTCGGCGACGATCGCTTCCGCCAGCGTGACCGCCACCGAGAAAACCACCCGCGGATAGTGGGCGCGGTGCTTCGCCAGCCAGTACCTGTTGATGACCTCCACGAGGGCGGCGACGACCTCGTCGGCCGGACGGGCCAGCGCGGCACGGATATGACCCGCCCAGGCGGGGTTCGCGAGTGCTTCGTTCATCAGACGTTCCGTGGTGTCGAAGTCGGAACGTTCCAGTCGTTGGAGCTCAGCATGCCCCTGCTCCACGAGAGTCGCGGCCATCACCGCACCGACCCGCTCCTCCAGGACACTGCGGAGTTGTGCCGCGACCTCCAGGTGCGCGCTCCCGTCGGCACCGACGATGGACCTGGCGATCGCGGTGAGCCACCCCGTCCAGTCGCCGTCCGGTTGGGGCCAGGTCTCGGCGATCGACGCGTCGACGCCTGACCGCCGGATGTACGGCCGGAGGAAGGCCAGGCCGAACCGGGTGTACGAGGCGAGGAAGTCGTTGAACGCGGGCTCCCACTCGAAGGAGCCGACGTCGCCGGCCTCGATGTGGGGCACCGCCTCACCCAGCACCTCGAGCCGCGCCACCGCCGTGGCGACCTCCTCGACGTCGTGAAACCCCGGCCCGTCCCCCCAGGCCGCCCGATAGGCGAGCAGCGCGTACGTGCGCGCCTCGTCGGGGCGACCGAGCAGGACGAGGCTGTCGGCTATGTACCCCGGCTGGCGCAGCCACGGCTCCAACCGCGTCTCGATCGCCGTGGCCTCCTCGAGGACCAGCGGGGCCTCGGGCCGGCGCAGCGCGGCCAGCGCCCAGGCCACGCGCGCTGTGCTGTGCGGGCGCCCGATATCGCGATACAGCCGCGCCATGTCGTTCGCCGCGTCCAGGGCGACCTCCAACTCGCCGGTACGCGTCGCGAGATCGAATCGGAGTTCGAGCAGATCGAGCCGGTAGTAGATGGACCGCTCCATCGACCCGGCACGGTCGAGGTCCTCGAAGGTGAGTGTGCCCAACCTGAGCCGCAGGTAGAGGTCCACCATGTCCAGACGTTCGACGAAGTGGCGGTCGTAGGGATTGGCGGGCAAGGCCCGCGCCCCGGTCACGAGCGCTGCAACCGGTTCCAGATCGCCCGTTCTCAGCGACTCCTCGGCCCGCTGAGCGAGGATCCGCGCCCGGTCTCCTCCGTCCTCACCGGTCGCCTTCATGAGCCGCTCCAGGAGCTCCAGCGCCCGAGCCGAGAGGGCGAAGCGGTTCAGTTCCCTCATGTACCCCGCGATGTTGCTGAGGTAGATCCCCACCCTGATCGGGTCGCGCTCCGCCAGCGCCGACGTGACCGACCTCTCGTGGTACGCGAGTCCGTCGGCCACATTGCCCAGCGCCGCACACGCCTCCATGAGGTAGTCCTGGCACCAACTCTCGGGACCGTCAGCCAGCGGTTCGAGGAGTTCGACGACTGTGGCGAAGGCGCCCAGGTCGAGTAGCTGGGGAAGGTGGCCACCGATGCCCCGCAGCGCCGCCTCGGTCTGACCGGCGTCGACCAGGGCCCGGAAGGCGGTGATCGCGGGAGCGAGATCCTCGACCGTGCGGATCTCGGCGGGCGGATGCCAGGAGGCGAAGTGGTCGATGATCCGGTTGGACACGTCCAGCCGGCCGTCGACGTCGATGCCCTCGTGAGCGGCGGCCCGGATGACCGGATGCAGGTCGTACCTGTTGGCCACCCGGTCCCACCAGAGGAGCCCTCGGTCCTCGAGGTCCCGGAGGGCCTTCTCCAGTTCGACGAGGGCGAGGCGGGTCTCCCGTGAGGCGGCCCACCGGCGCATCTCGTCGGCGTGGGCGCGGGCAGCGGCGCCCGTCAGCTCACGAGCCTGGGCGTCCCACCGGTCCCGCGCGCCGAGGGCCTCCGCCCGCTCCGGCCCGGGTGGCATCCACGTCAGGATCGGGCGGGGCCCGAGCGAGCTGAGGTCGGGAGGCTGACGTCGGGGCTTGCCCGGAAGGAACGGGTTGAGATCCTGCACGAGGTCCCAGTCCGCGGCGCTGGACAGGGCGGACAGGTATCGCAGGACACGGGCGCTCGCCTGGTCCAGGTTCTTGAGGGCGGCCGCCACGACATGCGCCCGCCGGTGTACGAACTCCTGCTCGGAGAGCCGGAAGCTACCCCCGTGCAGCGGGTCCTCGCTCCAGGCGTCGAAGTCACCCGGCGCGCGCCGGTAGTTGTTCACCAGGCCGACGACGATCTCGATGACCAGCGGGTGGTAGTCGAGCTTGCTGAAGAAGCGGGTCACCACCTCGGGGTTGCCGGTCACGCCGAGGTCTGCGACGAGCGTGGCGGTGGAGTCGGGACCGAGACCGCCCAGCTTCTGCACGGTGACGCCGGCGGTGGGTCGACCCCCGGAACCGAGCAACGCGTCCGGAGTCAGCCGTGTGGTGATCAGAATCCGTGACGGTTTCGCCCGGGATAGCCGGGCCAGAAGATCGTAGGCCGCGACATCGACGATGGCGTTGGGCCGGTGGTGTCCACTGCGGGCAACGTCCTCGTCGGTCACCTTCGAGGGATCCAGTTGGTGGTACGCCTGGGTGAGCCGTTCCACCCCGTCGAGGACCAGGAGGTACGGCCCCGACGCCAGCACGTCCTCGACCTCCGCTACGAGCTGGCTCGACGTCAGGGTGCTGGTGTCCCGCTCCGGCCGGGCATAGGCGAGGAACTCCACGATGAAGTGCGTGACCGACGACGACCCCTCGTAGAAGCTCCACCAGAACCGGCCGGCCCAGCGCGGAGCCGCACTGACGGCGCTGCCCGTCAACCACGTCCAGGCCAGTGCCGACTTGCCTGTGCCACCGATGGCCTCCAGCACTCGTACCGGCCCGCTCTCGCCACCACACCAGTCATCGAGTTCAGCGAGTTCTCCGGCTCGGCCGGTGAAGTGTGCCGCCCCCGTGTAACTGGGATAGGCGACGAGATTCGGAGCGCGGCGCGCGGCATAGCGTTCGGTCGTGGCCCAGGATTCGGAATTGACGAGGTTGTCGCGCTCGCGCATGAGAGAGACCGCGAGGTCCGCCTGAAAGTCGCCGACGTCTCCGAAGCGGTCGACGGTGTGTTTGGATGACACCCGGTCGACGAATACCCGGACCGCCGTCCGGTCCTCGTCGGACCGGTCGAGTTCCTTTGGTGGCCAAGGGTGATCCGGGTCGACCACGAACACGAGGACCCGCAGTCCGCCGTCGGTGGCCCAGTCGTATTCGACCTCCGTGTACGACCTCGTCTCGCCCGGCGGCCGCGACCCGTACCGGTGCCCGATCAGGAGCAACAGCACGTCGCTGCCCGTCACGCCCGCTCGGCAGACCTCGAGCGGGGGCGGCGCCTGGGCACCGAAATCCTCCATGTAGACCGGCTCGAAGCCGACCCGGGAAGCCATCTGAATGGCGGCACTTCGGTATTGACTCAGGTAACCCTGAGCGCTGCTGATGAACAACCGCGGTCGCCGGCCCGTCATGCCAACCACGGTAGTTGGCCGCGTACAGCGTGGTTCAGCCTGGCTTCAGTCGGAAGTTCCGGAAATCCGGTCGACCGGGCCACCCGTCCGGGCCGTCCCGGGTGGCCCGACAATCAACCACGGACGATATCTGGGAGTTCCGCACCAGCCGTGTCGGCCGCAATTCGGCGACGCAGAGAGGTCGCGCGTCGCATGTGCGACAGCTTCTCGGGGTTGCGGACGGCGTAGAGCCCGGTGACGAGGCCGTCGTCGATGCGCAGCGTCAGGACCGTGTCGAGTTCGCCGTCGACGGTGGAGGCAGGTTCATCGTGCTCAACGCGGTGTACCTCGCGCTGGCCGCCTACGTGGCCTGGGGACGACTCGGGCCCGAGCCCTGCACCGGGTGACTACACCCGCGCCCCCGGGACGAGGACGGTCACCGCCTCGGGGAACGTCGTCACCACACGGCGGGTGTCGTGGCGCGGGTCGACGACGATCAACTCGGTGCCGCCCGTGGTCGAGCGCAGCAGCGCGACACCGTCGGCCACCACGCCCAGACAGAGCTGCCGCCCGCCGGTGGAGGGGATCTCGACCCTGGTCATCGGGGCTCCCGATGTCACGTCCACGCCCAGCAGCGCCACCGACGGTGCCACCAGCGGCCCCTCCGGAAGGTCGGCCGGGACCAGGTCGGGCCGGCCCACCTCCATCCAGATGGTCGGCGGGTCTCCGCCCGTGCGCCAGAGGGCGACCATCGGGCCCACCGCCTCGCCCGGCCTGAGCTGACCGGACCCGATCACGGTCAGGTTCCGGGACGAGCCGGTGAGCACGTCGCGAAGGGAGAGCGTCAGGTCCTGCGTCGCGGAGACGCTCTCCAGTGGGTTCGCGTCGTACACCGCCAGCTCCCGGCCGGCGATGAACGCCACCTCGCCGCCGAGGGCGGACAGCGGCAGACCCAGGAGGCGTACGTCGCCGCCGGGCAGCGCCATGGTGGCGAAGGCCCGACCGGCGGCGCTCGGCTCGGCGAGCAGCACCGACCGGGCGTCAGTGGACCAGAGCCAGAACTCGTACCCGGCCGCCACCTCGTACTCCGCCGTGCCCGACAGGTCCCGGATCCGCCACCGACCGTCGCGCTCGGCGGCCAGCCAGCGCCCGTCGGGTGACAGTGACAGGTTCAGCGGGCCGGTGTCGGCGGGGGTACGCCCGATCCGGAACTGCTCACCCGACCGCGTCACCAGGTAGACGTCGTTCTGCTCGAACGAACGGCTGCCGGGGTCGTACCTGCCGGTGCTGATCTTCCGGTGGTAGATCAGCGCGCCCGGACCCGCCGCACGGTCGGTCGGCAGGTCCGTCACCCGCGTCGGCTCCGGCAGGTGGGCCGGCAGATCGGTGAACACCTCCCCAACTCCGGCAGCCACCGGGCGCAACGGTTCCTCCCGCTCGGCCACCGCGACCCGCCACCCGACCACGCCCGCCGCCACCAACACGACGATCACCACGCCCGCCGCCGCCATCGTTCGCGATCGCCGCCGCGCCGGTGGCGGAACCGCTTGCGCCGATGCCTCCGCAGAATCCATGGCGGTGCCCCCGTTTCCGGGCGGCTACCCGCCCACGCAGAGCGAAGCGGACCTCGCCGGTCAGGTCAACGAGTCAGCTCGATCCGTCACCCGACCTAGACCGGATCGAGATCAGGAACGGTCACCCACAGACCGATTCGTCGTCGGCGGAGCCGACCCCGCCACCCGCACAGTCAGTCCAGCTCATCGCCGCTCCCTCTGCCTCGGTATCCGGTGCCCCCCGAGGACGTCAGCGGCGCAGGGTGAGGATCAGGTCGGCGACCAGGGCCGTCCAGCCGGTCTGGTGCCACGCGCCCAGCCCTGCCCCGTTGTCCCCGTGGAAGTACTCGGGGAAGGCGACCAGGTCCCGCCAGTCCGGGTGGGTCTGGAAGATGCGGCACGCGCCGTAGATCGGCCGTCGCCCCCAGTCGTCCTGGGTGAACAGCGAGATCAGTCGGGCGGACAGGTCGTTGGCGATCTCGTCCAACGTCCGCTTCACACCGGAGCGGGTCGGATACTCCACCTGGAGGTCGTCGCCGAAGAACGCCGCGTAGTCGCGCAACGCGCTGATCAGCAGGAAGTTCGTCGGCATCCAGATCGGCCCGCGCCAGTTGGAGTTGCCGCCGAACAGGCCGCTGGTGGACTCGGCCGGCTCGTACCCGACGGAGAACTCCTGCCCGCCGAGGGTCACCGAGAACGGCTTGTCCAGGTGGGCGCGGGACAGCGTACGCAGCCCGAAGTCGGACAGGAACTCGTCGGAGTCGAGCATCCGGGCGAGCAACCGGACCACCTGCTCCGGGCCGACCATGGACAGCAGTCGCTGCTGGCGCCCGTCGGGGCCGAGCCGGCGGGTGCCGATCACCTGGGCGTACTCGGGGCGGTTGGTGAGGAACCAGCGCAGCCGGGCACCCAGCTCCGGCAGGCGGTGCAGGGTCTTCGCGGTGAGCCGGGTGGTGGCGGCCAGCGGCAGCAGCCCGACCACCGAACGGACCTTCAGCGGCACCTTCGTGCCGTCGGCGAGGCGCAGCACGTCGTAGAAGAAGGCGTCCTCGTCGTCCCACAACCCCTGCTCGTACGCGGCGGCGGCGATGTACGCGAAGTGCTCGAAGAACTTGGTGGCGGTGTCCACCCACGTCCGGTCGTGTTCGGCAAGCACGATCGCCATGTCCAGCAGGTTGAGCGCGTACATGGCCATCCAGCCGGTGCCGTCGGACTGCTCCAGCACACCGGCCACCGGCAGCGCCGCCGAGCGGTCGAACGGCCCGACGTTGTCCAGCCCGAGGAAGCCGCCCTCGAACACGTTGTTGCCGCCGGTGTCCTTGCGGTTGACCCACCAGGTGAAGTTGAGCAGCAGCTTGTGCATCACCCGGCCCAGGAACTCGAAGTCCCGACCGCCGTCGATCTCGAAGACCTTCAGCGCCGCCCAGGCGTGCACCGGCGGGTTCACGTCCCCGAACGCCCACTCGTACGCCGGGATCTGCCCGTTGGGGTGCAGGTACCACTCGCGCAGCAGGAGCAGCAGTTGGTCCTTGGCGAAGCCCGGGTCGACGCGGGCGATGCTCACGCAGTGGAAGGCCAGGTCCCAGGCCGCGTACCAGGGGTACTCCCACGGGTCGGGCATGGAGATAACGTCGAAGCTGGTCATGTGCCACCAGGCGCTGTTGCGCCCGTGCCGGCGCCCGGCCGGCGGGGGCGACGAGCCGGGATCGCCCTCCAGCCAGCGTTTGACGTCGAAGTGGTAGAACTGCTTGCCCCACATCAGCCCGGCGATGGCCTGCCGGGCGACCAGCGCCTCGTCGGGCGTGGCGGCCGGCGGGATCACCCCGGCGAAGAAGCGGTTCGCCTCGGCCCGGCGGGCCCACACCACTGCCTCGAACCCCGCGCCGAGGTCGGCCGGGGGCGGCGGGGTGGCGGCCGGTGGCGACGCGGTACGGGTCAGCCGCAGCCGGATCTGCCGCTGCCCACCGGCTGGCACGTCGAGCACGTAGTGCAGCGCGCCCTTGGTGCCCTCCCGGGCCGGGTTGACGGTGGCCGCGCCGTTGACCACGTGGTCGTTGATGCCGTCCTTCGGGTACGCCGAGCGGCCGGGCAGTCCCCAGAGCCGCTCGGCGTTCGTGTCGTTGTCGCAGAGCAGCGGCACCGGGTCACCGTCGCCCTCCAGCAGCAACTGGCCGAGCACCCGGTGCTCACCGACCAGCCGGGCGCCCTCGCCGGTCAGCCGGGGAATCCGGTCGCCCCCGGGCAGGCCCCAGGACCAGGTGTTGCGGAACCACAGGGTGGGCAGCACGTGCAGCGTGGCCGCCCGGTCGCCCCGGTTGGCCACGGTGATCACCATGCACAGGTCGGTCGGGGACGCCTTGGCGTAGTCGACGGTCACCGCCCAGTACCTGTCGTCGTCGAAGATCCCGGTGTCCACCAGCTCGTACTCGGTGTCGTCCCGGCCGCGCAGCGCGTTCACCGCGACAAGCTCGTCGTACGGGAAGGCGGCCTGCGGGTAGTGGTAGCGCCAGCGCATCCAGGAGTGCGTCGGGGTGCTGTCGAGATACCACCAGTACTCCTTGACGTCCTCCCCGTGGTTGCCGCCGTCACCGCCGAGGCCGAACATCCGCTCCTTGAGGATCGGGTCCTTGCCGTTCCAGAGCGCGAGGGCGAACGCGAAGGTCTGTCGGTCGTCGCAGACGCCCGCCATCCCGTCTTCGTTCCACCGGTAGGCTCTGGACCGCGCGTGGTCGTGCGGGAAGTAGTCCCAGGCCGTACCGTGCTCGCTGTAGTCCTCCCGTACCGTCCCCCACGCCCGTTCGGACAGATAGGGACCCCATGCGCGCCAATCCTGCTCACCCGAGTCGGCCTGGGCGAGCCGGAGCCGCTCAGCGTCGGGTGGCGGGGCGTCGGAGGACGAACGGTCAGTGATCACGTGCACATCTTTGACGCCGCCGCGGTACTTGACCACAGCGGCCATTCTCGTCGTGGCGTGTTACACCCCGCCGCCGGTGGAGGAAAGTTGATCGACATTCACTTCGGCCCGCAGGTCTGTGGCGATCTGGGCAGCGCGGCGAGCCGGGAATGGCTGGTGCCCGACGGTGTCGGCGGGTACGCGATGGGCACCGTCGGCGGCCTGCGCACCCGCCGCTACCACGGTCTGCTGGTGGTGCCCGGCGAAACTCCCGCGTCCCGCCAGGTGGGACTGGTCAGCCTGGATCCGGCGGTCACCCTGCCGTCCGGCGCCCGGGTGCGGCTCGGCGCGCACGAATGGTCCTCCGGCGTCGTGGACCCGCGCGGCTTCGAGTTGCTGGAACGCTTCGACCTGGTCGACGGGCTGCCCCGGTGGCGGTGGCGGATCGGCGCCGTGGTGATCGAACGGGAGCTGGCCATGCTGCCGGGCCGCTCCTGCGTGGCGGTGGTGCACCGGCTGATCGCGGGTGGTCCGGTCCGGCTGGAGCTGTCCGCCGCCTGCACCTGGCGGGACGCGCACGGCGAACGGCGTGCCGACGGCCCGACACCCCAGGTCGAGGCGGTGGCCGACGGCGCGGTGGTCGAGGGGGCGTACCGGCTGGCCGGCCCGGGCTGGGCGCCCGAGGGGCAGTGGTGGCTGGGCGTGCACCACCGGGAGGAGGCCCACCGGGGCCTGCACCCCGACGAGGATCTCTGGTACGCGGGACGCTTCACCGGCGAGCTGGAACGCCCCGGTGACACCGTGTCGGTGCGCGCCTGGGCGGGCCGGCTCGACGAGGAGCCGCCGAGCGCCACGGAGATCGTGGCGACGGCCCGGCGGCGCAACCGGCAGGTGGTGGCGACGGCCCAGTCCGCCGACCCGGTCGACGCGACCCTCGCGCTGGCCGCCGACGCGTTCGTGATCCGTCCCGGCGGCGCGGCGGTCGACGTGGTGGCCGGGTACCCGTGGTTCGGCGCCTGGTCGCGGGACACGATGATCTCGTACGAGGGGTTGTTCCTCTGCACGAACCGCGCCGACGAGGGTCGGGAGCTGCTGCGGTCGTACGCGGCGACGCTGTCCGAGGGGATGCTCGCCAACACGGCCGACACCGGGCGGGTGGAGTACAACACCGTCGACGGCACGCTGTGGTTCCTGCACGCGGTGAGCCGGCACGTGACGGTCACCGGCGACACCGATCTCGGCGACGAGCTGCTGCCGGCGCTGCGCACGGTCGTCGACGCGCACGTGGCCGGCACCCGCTACGGGATCGCCGTCGACCCGGCCGACGGGCTGCTCGCCCAGGGCGCCCCGGGCACCGCCCTGACCTGGATGGACGCCCGGGTGTACGGGGTGCCGGTCACCCCGCGTACCGGCAAGCCGGTCGAGGTCAACGCGCTGTGGATCAACGGGCTGGCCGGGCTCGCCGAGTTGACCGAGCTGGCCGGGCAGGACGCGGCCGAGCTGTGGCGGCGGCACGGGCAGGCGGTCGCCTCGTTCCGGGACCGGTTCCCCGCCCCGACGGGCTGGCTGCACGACGTGCTGGACGCGCCCGCGCCGGCGTACCCGCTGGGTGGCGCCGCCCTGCACGACGACGACGCGCTGCGCCCGAACCAGCTGCTGGCGTGGTCGTTGCCGTTCGCGCCGCTGGAGCCCGACGAGCAGACACTGCGGCGGGTGGCGGCGGGGCTGCTCACCCCGCTCGGGCTGCGCAGTCTCGCCCCGGATTCGCCCGAGTTCGTGGGCCGGCACCAGGGCGGTCCCGCCGAGCGGGACGGCGGTTATCACCAGGGCACGGTGTGGCCGTGGCTGCTCGGCCCGTACGTGGACGCGTGCCGCCGGAGCAAGATGTCGGTCGATGACGTATTCATCGGCATTGAGGCCCATCTGACCGAATATGGGCTAGGATCGGTAAGCGAGACGGCCGACGGCCTCGCGCCGCACTCCGCGACCGGCTGCCCCTTCCAGGCATGGTCGGTGGCCGAGCTGCTGCGGGTACGCCGAAAGGGCCAGTAGCGCTTTACACGACCGCAACGGCGGTGTCGCCGCTGGTTATCTCGGCCCCGGCAGGATTGGCCCCGATCCAGACGCGACGGCGACACCGACTCCGGTGTCGGTCGGCGCGCGCCCGGGGACAACTCAAAGGGGGCCGCATGTCACCCGACGCCCACGTGATCGACATCCACCCCGCCCGACACCTGCGGGTGCTGATGCTCTCCTGGGAGTATCCGCCGGTGCTCGTCGGCGGCCTCGGCCGACACGTGCACGCCCTCTCCGTCGCCCTCGCCGCCGCCGGCCACGAGGTCACAGTCGTCACCCGCCACAGCGACGGCGCACCCCTGGAGGAGTACGCCGACGGCGTGCGCATCCTGCGCGCCCCCGAGGACCCCGTCACCTTCCCCCTGGTCACCAGCTCCCTGCTCGCCTGGACGATGGCCTTCAACCACACCCTCACCCGCACCGCCCTGCGCGCCACCGAAGCCGGCTCGTACGACGTCATCCACGCCCACGACTGGCTCGTCGCCCACACCGCCATCACCCTGCGCGACCACCTGGACCTCCCGCTCGTCACCACCATCCACGCCACCGAGGCCGGCCGGCACCAGGGCTGGCTGCCCGAGGAGATGAACCGCACCATCCACGGCGTCGAACACTGGCTCAGCGGCTCGTCCACCCGCGTGATCACCTGCTCGGGGTACATGCGCGACCAGGTCACCACCCTGTTCGACCTGCCGGCCGCGCAGGTCGACGTGGTGCCCAACGGGGTCGACGACCGCGCCTGGCGGGCGCGGCCGCGTGCGGTCGCCTCGGCCCGCGCCCGGTTCGCCAGCAGCGGCCCGCTGGTCGGGTACGCCGGGCGGCTGGTCTACGAGAAGGGGGTCCAGCATCTCGTGCACGCGCTGCCCCGGCTGCGCGAGGAGCACCCCGGGCTGCGCGTGGTGATCGCCGGCGACGGCCCGTACCGCGCCGAGTTGGAGGCCCAGGCCCGCCGGCTGGCGCTCAGCTCGACCGTCCGCTTCACCGGCTTCCTCGACGCCACCCAACTGCCCGCGGTGCTCGGCGCCACCGACGCGACAGTGGTGCCCAGCCTCTACGAACCGTTCGGCATGGTGGCGCTGGAGGCGGCGGCCGCCGGCGCGCCCCTCGCCGTGGCCCGCACCGGCGGCCTCGCCGAGATCGTCGAGCCCGGCGTGACAGGTGTGACGTTCCCGCACAGCGACCCGGACGCGCTCGCCGGTGCGGTCGGTCAGCTCCTCGGCGACGAGGTCTTCGCCCGCCGGGTGGCCCGCAGGGCCCGCACCATGGTCGGCGAACGGTACGGCTGGGCCACGATCGCGGCGCGCACCGCCGCCAGCTACGCCAGCGCACGCCGGGAGCACGGCCCCCTCCAGGCCCGGCGTGCCGCCGCCCAACTTGCCGGCGGACGTACCCGGATCGCCATTCCGGACGGCAATCTGCTCGCCGCCGTCGACCACGCCGCCTGCTGAGGTTACGTCAGATGACCTATAGGTGACTTCCGATCCGCTGGTTAGGGTGTAGCCCGGACAGCGGCTGAGGAGGAGCGTGCGCAGGTGCTGATCGCTGGTCGGTACCGGTTGCTCGACCTGGTCGGTCGCGGGGGCATGGGTCGGGTGTGGCGGGCCCGCGACGAGATGCTGCACCGCGAGGTCGCGGTCAAGGAGGTCGTGCCGCCGAGCTGGCTGGCCGACCACGAGCGGGCCGAGCTGCGCTCGCGCACCCTGCGGGAGGCACGCGCGGCGGCCCGGCTCATCCACCCCGCCGTGGTACGGCTGTACGACGTCGTGCCGGTCGAGGGCAGCCCCTGGATCGTGATGGAGTACGTCCCGTCGCGCACCCTCCAGGACGTCCTGGACGCCGAGGGGCCGCTGGAGCCGGCCCGGGCGGCCCGGATCGGCTTGGCGCTGCTCGGTGCGCTGCACGCCGCGCACACGGCCGGGGTGCTGCACCGCGACATCAAGCCGCAGAACGTGCTCATGGCGCACGACGGGCGGGTGATGCTCACCGACTTCGGGCTGGCCACCTTCGACGGCGGCGACGGCGCGATGACCCGCCCCGGGATGGTGCTCGGCTCCCCGCAGTACGTCGCCCCGGAGCGGGCCGCCGAGGGGGTGTCCACGGTGGCCGCCGACCTGTGGTCGCTCGGGGCCACCCTGCACGCCGCCGTCGAGGGCCGCTCCCCGTACGCCCGCAGCACCGCGATGGCCACCCTGAGCGCGCTGGCCGCCGGACCGCCGGACCCGGCCCCGCACGCCGGGCCGCTCGCACCGCTGCTCGCCGGCCTGTTGAGTCGTGACCCGCGTGACCGTCTCGACCACGCCGCGGCCCGCCGGCTGCTCACGAGCGCGGCGGGCGGCCACACCGATGCGTCCGGGACGTCCGACGACCCCGACCCGCGCGCGGCGTCCGCCCGCGACGAGCCGCCGCCTGGCGACCGGCCTGCCGATGCCGACGACCCGGCCGACCAGGACGCCACCATCCCGCTACCCGAGCCCGGCGGGTCCGCCACCGACCCGGCAGACTCCGCCTCCCCCGCCGCTCCGCGTCGGCGCCGGGGCGCGCTGATCGCGGTGGCGCTGCTGGTGGCCGCCGCCGCTGGCGTGGGCACCGCGTTGGCCGTCACCGGTGACGAGCCCGGCGACACCGCGGGCCGGCCCGCCGCGTCGCCGTCGACCCCTTTCCCGGACGGGCCGGGCTACCCGGGTGGGCCGGGTCGCGGCCCCGACCGGCCCGGTCCGCCGCCGGTCGGGCGGGGGGACGTACCCCCGCCGCCGTTCGAATGTGTCCGGCCGCACGTGACCGGCGCGCCGGTGCTGGCCGGCACGCCGCTGCCGGGCGAACGGCTCCGGCCGCCACCCGGCTGGGTCTGGCACGCCGACACCACCGGCTTCCGGGTCTCCGTACCGGCGACCTGGTACTACTCCCGCGACGGCGCGGTGGCCTGCTTCCAGGACCCGGCGACCGGCCGGGCCTTCAGCGTCGCCGCGGGCGGCGGCGCCGATCCGCTGGTCCGGCTGCGCGCGGCCCGCGACGCGGCGGCCGGGGCCGGGGCGTTGCCGGGGTACGACGAGATCCGGCTCGCCGCGATCGACGGCGGGGCGGAGTGGGAGTGCCGCTGGACGGCCCCGTACGGCGCGTGGCTGCACGCCCGGCAACAGGCCGTCACGGCCGGCCGTTGGACGCTGGGTTGGATCACCGACGACAGGGACTGGATCCGGGCCGGCACCGACTGGACGACAGTCCGAAACAGTTTCCGACCACCCCCCTGACCTGCGCCGTATGGTCATGATCCCGACCACCGTCCGGCGTGGACCGAGGCCGGTCAGCGGATGAGAAACCCGACTTTGGTGGTTATCGTGTAACTCGGGGTGACCGAGGGGGAGCGACCGTGCAGCAGTTGCTGATCGCGGGTCGGTACCGGCTGCTCGACCTGGTCGGCACCGGCGGAATGGGTCGGGTGTGGCTGGCCCGCGACGAGATGCTGCACCGCGACGTCGCGGTGAAGGAGGTCGTGCCGCCGTCCTGGCTGGCCGAGGCCGAGCGCGAGCAGGTGCGGCTGCGGACGCTGCGCGAGGCGCGTACCGCCGCCCGGCTCAACCACCCCAACGTGGTCCGGATCTACGACGTCGTGCACGACCGGGAGAGCCCCTGGATCGTGATGGAGTACGTGCCGTCCCGCTCGGTGCAGCAGATCCTCGGCACCGAGGGGCCGCTGAGTCCGCAACGTACCGCCCGGATCGGGTTGGCGGTGCTCGCCGCCCTGCGGGCCGCGCACGCCGCCGGGGTGCTGCACCGCGACGTGAAGCCGCACAACGTGCTGGTGGCCGACGACGGGCGGGTGGTGCTCACCGACTTCGGGCTGGCCACCTTCGACGGTGGCGACGGGTTGATGACGGGCCCGGGCACGGTGCTCGGCTCGCCGCAGTTCGTCGCCCCGGAGCGCGCCCGCGAAGGGGTGTCGGACCCGCGTACCGACCTGTGGTCGCTGGGGGCGACGCTGTACGCGACAGTCGAGGGGCAGTCGCCGTACGCCCGGTCGAGCGCGATGGCGACGCTCAGCGCGTTGGCCACCGAACCACCGGATCCGATGCGCCGGGCCGGGCCGCTGCGACCGGTCCTGACCGGCCTGTTGCAGCGTGATCCGTGGCGGCGGTTGACCGCCGCCGAGGCGGAGCCGCTGCTGCGCCGGGCCGCGGCCCACCCCGGCGAGCCCGCCGAAACGGCCCGTTCCTCGGCGGTGGCGGCGGTACGCAGCGCGGGCCGGAGCCTGGCGCAGACCCCCCTCGACCCGCTCGGCGGTCCCGCGCCGCTGACCGCCCGGCGAAGGGGCCGGACCGCCGGCCGGCGTCGCCTGCTCATCGGCCTGGCGGGCGCGGCCAGCGCGCTGGCCATCGCCGGTGGCGTCACCGTGGCGCTGGCGACCCGGGACGCCGAACGGACGCCGCCGTCCGGCTCCGGGGGCGGCGCGGCCACCGCCCGGCCGGCCGCGTTCGCCTGCTCGACGCCTCCTCCCCCGACGGCGACTCCGGTGGTGTCGTTGTCGCCGGCCGCCGACGGGCGGTACGGGCTGCGTGAGGGCTGGACCTGGCATGACGATCCGACCGGGTTCCGGATCGCCGCGCCGGTGGGCTGGGCGCGCTGGAACGAGGGTGCGGCGACCTGCTTCCGCGAGGCAGACGGGGCCCGGGTGCTCAGCGTCGAGGCGGGGCCGCCGCGGGACGACCCACTGGCCTACTGGAGGGCCGAGGAGGCTCGGCTCACCGGCAGCGAGGCGTTGCCGGGCTACCGCAGGGTGGACATCTCCGCGATGGACATCTTCGAGGGCGGCGCGGTGTGGGAGTGCGGCTGGGAGAACGCCGTGGGCGAGCAGGTGCACAGTTTTCGCCTGCTGGCCAACACGTCGGCCGATCGGTCGTACACCGTCTCGTGGTTGACAAAAGAGTTCGACTGGCAGGTCAACGCGGCATACTTGCCGATGATCCGGCAGAGCTTCACCCCCGCTTCCTGACACCATCCTCTGTGGACCGTCCGGGTGATGCCCCTGCGGCGCCGACGCTGACTACAGTGGCGTAGTTTTGGGCGCTCAAGATCCCTGGGGAGGGTGAGCCGAGATGATGGGACCGTCGCACGCGCTGTCCGGCGCGGCGGTGTGGCTGGCCGGGTCCTGGGCACTGGACCAGTTCGCCGACTACCACCAGTCGCCTCTCGCGTTGGCGGTGGGCACCGCGGTCTGCGCGGGTGGCGCCCTGTTTCCCGACCTCGACATGTCGGGCAAGGTGACCAGGAACCAGGGTGGGGCCACCGTGGCCCGCACCTTCGGGGTCTTCTCGCTCTTCGCCGCCGAGGTGATGGAGAAGATCTCCCTCGGGGTCTACTACGCCACGAAACTCAGCAAGGATCCACGCCGCAACAACGGGCACCGGACGCTGACGCACACTCTCCCGTTCACGGTCCTCGTCGGGTGGGGCACCACCGCGCTGTGCGCCGCGTACGGCAAGTGGGCGGTGATCACCATACTGTTCTTCATGTTCGGCCTGGCCCTGCGCGGGCTGTTCGACGAGTGGGCCGAGCGGGCCGGCTGGGTGATCATCACCCTCGCGTCGGCGGGGGCGGCCTGGTTCACCTTCGCGAACCTCCCGGGCGGGCGCGGCTACCCCCTGATCGGCACGGCCCTGGGGGTGGGCTGCTTCGTGCACATCCTCGGCGACATGATCACCCGAGCCGGCGTGCCGATCCTGTGGCCCATCCCGATCAAGCGGCGCATGTGGACGATGATCGGCCTGCCGAACAGCATCGCCCTGCGTACCGGCAGCAAGGCCGAGGTGGTCGTGCTGCGTGCCGTGCTGACCGTCGTGGCGGTCCTCGCCACGACGGGCCTGATCGCGCCCTCGGTGCTGCAACGCTTCAACATCGAGATATGACCGGACCGGCGACGCAGTCCCCGCCCGAGGCCGACCAGCAGGTGCCGGACATCTGGCGAACGCTGGGGCTGCCGGGGCTCGCCGACGTGCACGTGCACTTCCTGCCGCCGCGCCTGCTGCGCCGGGTGTGGGCGTACTTCGACGCGGCCGGCCCCCTGGTCGGCACCGAGTGGCCGATCCGCTACCGGTGGAGCGACGCCGAGCGGGTCGCGCACCTGCGCCGGCTCGGCGTGCGGGCGTTCAGCGCGTTGGCGTACGCGCACCGGCCGGGCATGGCGGCGGACCTCAACCGGTGGACGCTGGAGTTCGCCCGGGACACCCCGGGCTGCCTGGCCTCGGCCACCTTCTTCCCGGAGCCGGACGCCGTCGGGTACGTCGAGGCGGCACTCGCCGACGGCGCCCGACTGTTCAAGGTGCACCTTCAGGTGGGTGGTTTCGCGCCGACTGATCCGTTGTTGGACCCGGTCTGGGGGATGCTGGCCGACGCGGGTGTGCCGGTGGTGGTACACGCCGGGCACGCCCCGGTGGGGACCACGCACACCGGGCCGGACCCGTTCGCCGCCCTGCTCGCCCGTCACCCTCGACTGAGCGCCGTGGTGGCCCACCTCGGTGCCCCGGACTACCGGGCGTTCCTCGACCTGGCGGAGACGTACGAGCGGGTCCGGTTGGACACGACGATGGCGTTCACCCCGTTCTTCGACCGGTTCGTTCCGTTCCCCGCTGACGAGTTGCCCCGGCTACGCGAGCTGGGACTGGCCGGCAAGGTGCTGCTGGGCAGCGACTTCCCCAACCTCCCCTACCCGTACGCCGACCAGCTGACCGGCCTGGTCCGGCTGGACCTCGGCGACGACTGGCTGCGGGCGGTCTGCTGGGACAGCGCGGCAGCCCTGTTCGACCTGCGCTGACGACGCGTCACGCCGCCGCGGCCCCGGGATCGCGCCCCGATCCTGACCGTGCGGCCCGGCGCGAGCGGGACGACTTCTTTTCGACATCGGCTATTGACGTCCCCGTAACGGGTGGCCTAGCGTCCTGTCGAACCGCTTCGTCGAAACGCTTCGACGCCGATTCGGGAGCGGTCTCACGCCTGGCCGGAGGAGGTGCGCGTGGCCACCATGCACGACGTCGCCCGCCTCGCCCGGGTCTCGGTCAGCACCGTGTCGTACGTGCTCACCGGCGCCCGCCCGATCTCGCAGGCCACCCGGGACAAGGTGCTCGCCGCCATGGAGGAGCTCCACTACCAGCCCAACGCGATGGCCCGCGGCCTGGCCAGCCGGCGCAGCCGGATCCTGGGCCTGCTGATGCCGATGGACGAGCGTGGCCTGGGCGCGACCGAGACGGCCTTCGTCACCGGCGCCGCCGCCGCGGCCAGCGCCGCCGGCTACCACCTGGTGCTCTCACCGGTCGGCGGCGGTGACCTCGACGACCTGCGCCGGCTCGCCACCCAGCGGATGCTCGACGGTGTCGTGCTGATGGAGGTGCAGCTCGCCGACGAGCGGGTCACCGTGCTCCAGGAGGCGGACGTGCCGCTGGTCCTGATCGGGCGCACCGGCGACACCAGCGGGCTCTCCTACGTCGACATCGACTTCGAGCAGACCGTGCGGGAGGCCGTCGGGCACCTGGTCGGCCTGGGGCATCGACGGATCGTCTACGTCAACCACTCCGCCGCCACGCTGGCCACCGGCTACGGCCCCGCGCTGCGTACCCGGGACGCCTTCGTCTCGGCGATGACCGACCACGGCCTGGAGCCGGTGATGATCGCCGCCGAGGACAGCGCCGCGGGTGGGCGAGCCGCCCTGGCCGCCGCGTTCGCGCAGGCCCCGGAGCTGACCGCCGTGCTGGCCATGAACGAGACCGCGATCTTCGGCATCCTCGGCGAGCTGACCGGCCGGGGGCTGTCGGTGCCCGACGACGTATCGGTCGTCTCGATGGTCACCTCACCGCAGGTCGCCGAACTGGCCACCCCGGCGCTGACCGCGATGACGTCCCCCGGGTCGGCGCTGGGCCGGATCGCGATCGAGGCGCTGCTGCGCCACCTGGACGGCCCCGGCGGCGCGCGCCACCAGCAACTGCTGCCGTGCGCGCTGGAGATCCGGGGCTCGACCGCCGCACCACGAAGCCGCCAGCTCATGGGGGCCGACAAGTGAAGACAGCCCGCCGCCGCGCTGCAACGCGACGACGGGCCTCATCGAGGTACCGCTAGATACTCAACGAGGAGGATAGCAATGCAGCGATTCCGCCGGATCGTCACCGCGATCGCCCTGGCGGCGACCGCGACGACCGCCGTGGCCGCGTGCGGCGGTGGTGACAGCGAGGACGACAGCGGGGCCAAGACCCTCAAGCTCTGGCACTACGAGAGCGAGAACAGCGCCATGGGGGTCGGCTGGAACCGGGCGATCGAGATCTTCAAGGCCGAGCACCCGGGCGTCGAGGTGCGGTTCGAGCGCAAGGCGTTCGAGCAGATCCAGCAGAACGCCGGCATGATCATCAACTCGTCCGAGGGCCCGGACATCATGGAGTACAACAAGGGCAACGCCACCGCCGGCCTGCTGTCCTCCCAGGGCCTGCTCACCGATCTGAGCGCCGAGGCCGACAAGCGCGGCTGGGCCGGCAAGCTCAGCCCCAGCCTGCAGACCACCGCCCGGTACAGCGACAAGGGCGTGATGGGCTCGGGCAACTGGTTCGGCGTGCCCAACTACGGCGAGTACGTCACGGTCTACTACAACAAGGACCTGTTCGAGCGCAACGGCGTCAAGGTGCCGACCACCATGGCCGAGATGACCGCCGCGATGGACACGTTCGTCGGCAAGGGCGTCACCCCGCTGGGGATGGCCGGCGCCGAGTACCCGGCCGGGCAGCTCTTCTACCAGCTGGCCCTCTCCAAGGCCGACCGGCAGTTCGTCGACAACTACCAGCTCTACAAGAACCCGGTCGACTTCAAGGCCGACCCGCTCAAGTACGGCGCGGACACCTTCGCCGACTGGGTGCGCAAGGGCTACGTCGCCAAGGACTCGGCGAGCCTCAAGGCCGAGGACATGGGCACGGCGTTCATCGCCGGCAAGACGCCGATGATCGTCTCGGGCAGCTGGTGGTACGGCCGGTTCAAGACCGAGATGAAGGCCAACTGGGACACGTTCCTCTTCCCGGGCAACACCCTGCACGCCGGCTCCTCCGGCAACCTCTGGGTGGTCCCGGCGAACAGCAAGGCCAAGAGCCTGGCGTACGACTTCATCGACATCACCCTGCGCCCGGAGATCCAGGACCTGATCGGCAACAACGGTGGCGTCCCGGTGGCCGGTGACCCCGCGAAGATCAGCGACCCGAAGGACCGCAAGCTGATCGAGGACTTCAACACGGTCAGCAAGCAGGACGGCCTGGCCTTCTACCCGGACTGGCCGGTGCCCGGCTACTACGACGTGCTGGTCGGCGGCTTCCAGGGCCTGATCAACGGGTCCAAGGCCCCGGACCAGGTGCTCGACACGATCGCCAAGCCGTACGCCGATGGCGTCAAGGAGATCACCGGCAAGTGACACGGCGAGCGGCGGGCACGACCGGCGTGCCCGCCCGCCCCGCCGGGAAGGATCTTCCATGGCAGTCTCCGAGACCGTCGCCGCCCCACACCCGACGGCGACCCCCACCCCGCGCAAGCCCCGCCGTGGACCGCGCGGCCGCGACGCGGCGTACTGGCTCTACCTGCTCCCCGGAGCGGTACTGTTCATCCTGGTCATCGGCGCGCCGCTGGTCGGCACCGGCTACCTGTCGCTGACCAAGTGGTCGGGGATCGGCGACCCGACGTTCGTCGGCCTGGACAACTACCAGCAACTCCTGCACGACGACGTGTTCTGGGCGTCGTTCCGCAACACCGTCGCGATGATCGTCGCGATGGTCGTGGTCCCCACACTGCTCGGGCTGCTGCTCGCCGCCGTGCTCTTCGACGTCATCGGCCGCCGCTTCAAGCCCCGCACGGCCGCCGCGCTGCGGGCCGCGTTCTATCTCCCGCAGGTGCTGCCCGTCGTGGTGGCCGGCATCGTCTGGGGCTGGATCCTGCGCCCCGACGGCGCGTTCAACAGCCTGCTCGACGCGGTCGGCCTCGGCGCGCTGCGCCACGACTGGCTCGGCGACCCGGGCACCGCGCTGCCGGCCGTGATGGCGGTGATGATCTGGGTGCAGATCGGCTACCCCGTGGTCGTGTTCATGGCGGCGCTGCAGCGGGTCGACCCCGAGTTGTACGAGGCGGCCGAGGTCGACGGCGCCAACTGGTTGCACCGGTTCCGGGCCATCACCCTGCCGCAGATCCGGCCGGAGACCTTCGTGGTGGCGCTGACCTGCACCATCGCCGCGTTGAAGGTGTTCGGGCCGATCTTCGCCCTGACCCGGGGCGGCCCGGAGAACGCCACGAACGTGCCGTCGTACTTCGCCTACTACACGTTCTTCAAGAAGCTCCAGGTCGGCTACGGTTCCGCGATCTCCACCGTGCTCACGGTGATCATCGTCGTGGTGGCCGTGCTCTTCATCTGGATGCAGGCCCGCAGCGAGCGCCGCGACCGGGGGTTCTGAGATGGCCGTCATGATCACCGAAGCCCCGGCGCCGGCCGGTCGGCCCGTCCGCGACCGGCACCACCGTGGCGTGAGCCGCTGGGTGGTGCTCGCCCTGGTCACCGTCGGCGCGCTCGTCATGCTTGTGCCGTTCGCGTTCATGCTGCTCAACGCGTTCAAGTCACCCGGCGACTACTCCTCGGGTGGGCCGCTGAGCTGGCCGACCGAGTTCTACACCAAGGGTCTGCGCACGTACTGGACAGAGGTGAACTTCCCGCTCAAGCTCTGGAACTCGACGCTCATCGCCGGTTCCGTGGCGGTGCTCGGCGTGGCCGTCTCGCTGCTCAACGCGTACGCCCTGGGCATCGGACGGGTCCGTGGCCGCCTCTGGATCGTCGGGCTGTTCCTGCTGGCCAACATGCTGCCGCAGGAGGCGCTGATCTACCCGCTGTACTACGTGGCGAAGGAGATCGGTCTCTACAACACCCAGCTCTCGGTGATCATCATCTTCACCGTGATCCAGAGCGCGTTCGGCACGTACCTGCTGGCCTCGGTCATGGGGACGTTCCCGCGCTCGCTGCTGGAGGCCGCCGCGCTCGACGGCGCCGGGAAGTGGACGGTGCTGTGGCGGGTGGTCTTTCCCAACCTGCGACCCACCCTCGCCGTACTGCTCATCTTCTTCTTCATCTGGACCTGGAACGAGTTCCTCATCCCGCTGGTCATGCTCATCGACAACCAGACGCAGACCATCCCGGTCGCGCTCGCGTCGTTGCAGGGTGACCGTCTGATGGACGCTCCGACCACGAACGCCGGCTCGCTGATCAGCCTGGTGCCGGCCATCCTCTTCTTCCTCATCTTCCAGCGCACCCTCGCGCGCGGCATCACGGCAGGAGCCGAGAAGTGAAGTTCACCGACGGGTACTGGCAACTGCGCCCCGGTGTCAGTGTCCTGCGACCCGGCACCGTCGAGTCGGTCGAGCCGGACGACCGCGGGTTCACCGTCTTCGCGCCGGCCGGTCGGATCACCGGACGCGGCGACACCCTCAACCGGCCCGTCGTCACCGTCCGGTTCTTCACCCCCGCCCCCGGCGTCATCGGGGTCACCATCGCCCACCACACCGGCGGGCTGCCCCGCGAGCCGCACTTCGGGTTGACCACCGACGACGCGCACCCGGTCACCGTGGACGTCACCGGCCTCAGCGCGTCGCTGACCACCGGCGACCTGACCGCCCGGGTCGCGCTCGTCGACGGCTGGCGGGTCGAGTTCCTGCACGGCGACCGGCTGGTCACCGCGTCCACCGGGCGCAGCGTCGGCGTCGTCACCGACGCCGAGGGCCGCCGGCACGTCCACGAGCGGCTCGCGCTCGGCGTCGGCGAGACGGTGTACGGCCTGGGCGAGCGCTTCGGCCCGTTCGTCAAGAACGGCCAGACCGTCGACATCTGGAACTCCGACGGCGGCACGGCGAGCGAGCAGGCGTACAAGAACGTGCCGTTCTACCTCAGCAGCACCGGCTACGGCGTGTTCGTCGACCACCCGGAGCACGTGTCGTTCGAGGTCGGCTCGGAGGTCGTCACCCAGACCCAGTTCAGCGTCGAGGGGCAGACCCTCACCTACTACGTCATCGACGGGCCCACCCCGAAGGACGTGCTGCGCCGCTACACGGCGCTGACCGGCCGGCCCGCCCGCGTGCCCGCCTGGTCGTACGGGCTGTGGCTGTCCACGTCGTTCACCACCTCGTACGACGAGAAGACGGTGACCGAGTTCGTCGACGGGATGGCCGAGCGGGGCCTGCCGCTGTCGGTGTTCCACTTCGACTGCTTCTGGATGCGCCAGTTCCACTGGGTCGACTTCGTCTGGGACCCGGCGACCTTCCCCGACCCGGAGGGGATGCTGCGCCGGCTGCACGAACGCGACCTCAAGGTGTGTGTCTGGATCAACCCGTACATCGCCCAGCGTTCCTACCTGTTCGAGGAGGGCCGCGAGGCCGGCTACCTGGTCCGCAACCCGGACGGTTCGGTCTGGCAGTGGGACAAGTGGCAGGCCGGCATGGCGCTCGTCGACTTCACCAACCCGGACGCGGTGCGCTGGTTCACCGGCAAGCTCAGGGCGCTGCTGGACATGGGCGTCGACTGTTTCAAGACCGACTTCGGCGAGCGCATCCCTACCGAGGTGGTGTGGCACGACGGCTCGGACCCGCAGCGGATGCACAACTACTACTCGTACCTCTACAACAAGGCGGTCTTCGAGCTGCTGGAGACCGAACGGGGAGAGGGCGAGGCGGTGCTGTTCGCCCGCTCGGCCACCGCGGGCGGGCAGCAGTTCCCGGTGCACTGGGGCGGCGACTGCGAGTCGACGTTCGCCGCCATGGCGGAGTCGCTGCGCGGCGGACTGTCCCTGGCGGCGTCCGGTTTCGGCTACTGGAGCCACGACATCGGCGGTTTCGAGGGCACCCCCGACCCGGCCGTGTTCAAGCGGTGGGTCGCGTTCGGGCTGCTCTCCTCGCACTCCCGGCTGCACGGCTCCGGCTCGTACCGGGTGCCGTGGGAGTTCGACGACGAGGCCGTCGACGTGCTGCGGCACTTCACGCAGCTCAAGCTCAGCCTGATGCCGTACCTCGCAGCCGCCGCGCAGGAGGCCCACCGCGACGGTACGCCGATGATGCGCCCGATGATCGTGGAGTTCCCGGACGACCCGGCCACGGCGTACCTGGACCGGCAGTACATGCTCGGCTCCGACGTGCTGGTCGCGCCGGTGCTCAGCGCCGACGGGGAGGTCACCTACTACGTGCCCGCCGGCACGTGGACGCACCTGCTCACCGGCGCGCAGGTCACCGGGCCGGCGTGGGTGACCGAGAAGCACGGGTACGACAGCCTGCCGGTGCTGGCCCGCCCCGGCGCGGTCATCCCGTTCGGCTCCCGCACCGACCGACCGGACTACGAGTGGGCGGACGACGTGCGGCTGCGGCTCTACGCACCGGCGCGAGGGCAGCGGACCCGGGTGCGGGTACCGTCTCCCGGGCACGGTCCGGGCGCCGAGTTCGAGGTGCGCTACGACGGCGTCGCGGCCAGCGCCGAACTGGTCGCCGGCGCCTCGACGGGCCACATCTGCGAGATCCAGGGGACGGAACGATGACGCAACACCACTTCCCGGAGAGCTTCCTGTGGGGGTCGGCGACCGCCGCGTACCAGATCGAGGGCGCCGCGACCGAGGACGGCCGCGGACCGTCCATCTGGGACACCTACAGCCACACACCCGGGCGGACGCTCAACGGTGACACCGGTGACGTCGCCGCCGACCACTACCACCTGTGGCAGCAGGACCTGGACCACATCGCCGAGCTGGGTCTGGGCGCGTACCGGTTCTCCGTCTCCTGGCCCCGGGTGCAGCCGGGCGGGGCGGGTCGGTTCAACCAGGCCGGCATCGACTTCTACTCCCGCCTGGTCGACGGGCTGCTGGAGCGGGGCGTCCGCCCGGTGGCCACCATGTACCACTGGGACCTGCCGCAGGAGCTGGAGGACGCCGGCGGCTGGGCGGAACGGGACACGGCGTTGCGCTTCCAGGAGTACGCGGCAGGCATCGTGGGCGCGCTGGGCGACCGGGTGCACACCTGGACGACGCTGAACGAGCCGTGGTGCTCCGCTTACCTGGGCTACGCCTCCGGCGTACACGCGCCGGGCCGGACCGAACCGGCGGCGGCGCTGGCCGCGGTGCACCACCTCAACCTCGCCCACGGCCTGGCCGGGCGCGTGGTGCGGGAGGTGGCCCCGGCCGCCGAGCTGTCGGTGACGCTGAACCTGCACGTCATCCGGCCGGCCTCGGACTCCGAGGCGGACCGCGATGCGGTACGGCGGATCGACGCGCTCGCCAACCGCGCGTTCCTCGGCCCGATGCTGGACGGGGAGTACCCGGCCGACCTGCTCGCCGACACCGCGTCGGTCACCGACTGGTCGTTCGTCCGCGACGGCGACGAGAAGCTGATCGCGGTGCCGCTGGACGTGCTCGGGGTGAACTACTACTCCAGCACCCTGGTCCGGGCCTGGGACGGGGCGTCGGCCCGTTCCGACGCCGACGGGCACGGCGCGTCGGCCTCGTCGCCGTGGGTCGCCGCGGAGAACGTCGACTTCCTGCCGCAGCCCGGCCCGTACACGGCCATGGGGTGGAACATCGACCCGCCGGCCCTGACCGAGCTGCTGCTGCGCCTGCACCGGGAGTACCCGAGCCAGCCGATGATGATCACCGAGAACGGCGCGGCCTTCGACGACGTGGTGTCGGCCGACGGCCGGATCCACGACGACCGGCGGATCGACTACCTGCGCCGGCACATCGGCGCGATGGCCGACGCCCGGGCGCAGGGCGCGGACGTCCGTGGCTACTTCGTCTGGTCGCTGCTGGACAACTTCGAGTGGGGCTACGGCTACGACCGCCGCTTCGGGATCATCCGCGTCGACTACGACACCCAGGTCCGCACCTGGAAGGACAGCGCGCACTGGTACCAGCGGCTCGCCGCCACCGGCGAGTTGGACCAGCCCGCGGAGTAAACCCCACCGCCTCCCCGCGATCTTGCACTTACCTGTCGCGACAAAAGCCGCAAGGTCAGGTGGGGAGGGTGTACGGCTCACCCACCTGATGCCCTCGGGGCCACCGCCGAGGGCATCAGGTGTTGCGTCGAGTAGCGCGGGTAACGGGACGCCGTCCCGGACGGTCTCCTTGCTCGGTCTGTCGATTCCCGGAGCCGTCCCCCGCGCCGTCGGCCGCCGCGTACGAAGAGGCGTACGAGCCGAGCCGCGCCGACGAGCGGGCCAACGGCGATCAGCCGACCGCGACGGTGCTCCCGTTCCCGCGCCGGTGGCCACTGCCGGCCCGCTCGACCTCACGCAGCATCAGGGCGAGGCTCTGTGACCGGCGTTCGGTCGGGAGGGCTTCCCACGCCCGGCGTGCGTATGCGACACCGCCGGACCTGTCGCCGGCCTTCGCCATCGTCAGGCCCCGGTGCAGCTCGATATGCGTCGCGAAGCGGGGCAGGCCCGGGGGCCGCGTTCCGTCGGCCTCCTGCTGCGCCTCGGTACCCGGACCGAGCATCCCGAGGCGGGCGTACAGCATGCTGCGAAAGGTCGCCATGCGCCACGGCGGCACGGCGGTATCCGAGACTTCACCGTCGGGTGACGCGACGTGATCGAAGACCCGCCGGGCCTCGGTATCGCGCAGGATCGCCCCGGCCTCGTCGCCGCGTCCAGCCGCGACGTGCGCCTGTGCCATGAGTGCCTGCACTCGCCCGAGCGATGGCCGATCCGACAACGCGATGGCCTGGTCGGCGTAGCGCCGTGCGATAGGCAGCGCCGCACCTTCGTAGGCGAGTGCGATAGCGGCCCGTCCCCGCACCCACACGCGCACGCCGAGGTCGTCGGACCGATCAGCGGCCGTCGCCGCGAGGTCGTACCAGCGGATCGCTTCGGCGGGGTTGGACGTGGTCTTGCCGTAGGTCACGAGTGCCCGGGCGGCGTGCGTCCACATGCGGGGCGTGTCGAGGTGCTGTTGAAGGATCACGAGGTCGCTGGCGAGGCGGGCCTGAAGCACCGCCGCGCCCACGGCCATGTAGTCCCGCCCATACCGGTCGACCCGCTCGCGCCAGTCCTCTTCGGCCCCTCGCCCGTCGAGGGCAGCGCTGAAGCCGGCCCGGATGAGTTCGCCGGCTACTACGGGGCCGACGACACCGGCCGCGAGCCCGAGCGCCTGTCGACGGTTCATGTCACCCTCCCCGAGTGCCCGCGCGTAGGCGAGCACGATGTCAGGGGTAGCGGTCCGCCGTCCTGCCTCGACGTTACTCAGGTGCGAAGCCGAGTAGCACGACCGCGCCGCCACCGAGGCGAGCGATACGCCAGCCTCGGTACGAGCTTGACGCAGCTGCGCGCCCAGATCGTCCACGGGTCCCCTGCTGAAAGCCTCTGAAAACATCGACCTACTTCCGAGCGTAGTCCTCTCATCGCAGGGTGGAGGCAGACGGCGCGGCCGGTAGCGACCCGAACCCGGCGGACGCGTTCGTATCCGGGGCCGCCCCTGACGGGCGAGTACTCACGGGGCGGCCCTTTCCATGACAGCGCGAAGGAGGCACCATGCGCTTCACGCTCTGGCGCAGCGAACCAGCTCCGAGGGTGTCCGCCCCCCACCCCACCCAGCGACGCCCAACCTGGGCCACGGCACCGACCCAGTACCAGCAGTTCCGGGCAAACGGGGGCCGGAGATGATCTCCGTACAGACGCCTGCTCCTGAACACGGGCCGGCCGCAAACCGCCCGCGTCAGCACGGCCAAGCCCTGCCACACACACCGTTGCGCCCGCACTGGGCGTGCCGTGCGGACGGTCAGCCGTGGCCGTGCCCGATGGCACGACTCATGCTGAAAGCCGAGTACGAGAACGCGATGCCGAGCTTGTCGATTTACCTGGTCGGCCTGTTGTACGAGGCGATGCGCGACCTGTACCACCTGAACCCGCACGACGGGCCGAGCCCTCGGGCTCTGTTCGACCGGTTCGTCGGTTGGGGACCGTTCCGCAGGCCGATCGTCGAGCCCGCGACGTCGCACAGCGGTACCTAGATTCCCGCTGGCCGCCGTCCTGGCAAACCGGCGGCAACCCGGGCGCACAGAGCACAACCGGCGCGGGGAACGCTTCTCCGCACAGCGAAAGCACCGGAAGGGACCGCACATGACCGTCACCACGAGCACGTCGAGGACGACCGCCGCCGACCCTCGAACCCTCGTTGACCCCGAGACGTTCGGCAAAATGGTCGACTACTTCGCCGCCGACGTCCACGTCACCCGGGCCTACGCGGAGCGGGCCGTCGAACAATTCCTGATCTTCCAGGCCGAGCAGAGCACAAATGGATGGGTGCACGATCTCGCCGTCTGGACCGGCGAATGGGCGACGCACCGGAGCCGCGCCGGCTGATCGCTACCTCTAGACGCCCACCCGCTGGGGCGGGACGGTCAGCCCGTAGAGCGCCATCAGCTCCGGGGTGTCGACCCGACTGCCGTCGGCCACCGAGTCGCAGGCGATGTCGACGATCTGGTCCTTGTGCGCCAGCAGGTACGGGCGGGCGCCCACGTCGGCGCTGGCCAGGGTGGCGATGCCGGGCCAGTGCCGGCGGCCGAACAGCATCGGGTAGCCGCGCAACCCGTCGTAGGTGGCGCAGACGAGCACGTCCGGGTACGGCAGCGCGGCCACCCGGCGGACCGCCGCGGCGGTCAGGCCCGGCATGTCGACCGGGACCACCACCACCGCCTCGATTCCGTCGTCGTCCATGGCGGCCAGGCCGGCCCGGATGGACGAGCCGACCCCGGTGCCCCACGCCTTGTTGATCACAACGGTGGCCCTGCCCAGGTCGGCGGTTTCCCGGACCTGATCGGCGGCGGCACCCAGCACGACCACGATCTGCTCGCAGCCCGCCTCGGTCATCGTGTCGATCATCTGGTTGACCAGTGGCTTCTCGCCCTGGTGCAGCAGGGCCTCGGGACCACCGATCCGTCGTCCCCCGCCTGCGGCGATGATCATTGCTGCGATCCGGTTCAGCTGCGCCCCCTCCAGCACGGGACCGACCGTGACCGGTCGGCCCCTCCTACGGACACTGCAACGAGGACGGCGGCTCACGGGTGGCGGGGCGAAAAGGAGAAATAGTGCAACCGTTACGCATCGGAGTCCGCCACAGCCGACGACGCGATGCCGGTCCGGCGTTCACGGGCGGGTCGGCGCCGACGGGTCAGGCCGCGTCCGCGTAACAGTCGACGATGGACAAATCCAGCGGGAAGCGGACCGGTGTGTCGCCGAACAGCAGCGCCGACGCCCGCTCCCCCGCCCGACTGACCGCCTCGGCGACGTCGGCGGCCTCGCCCGCCCGGGCGTGCACGATCACCTCGTCGTGTTGGAAGAAGACCAGCTCGGCGGTGCTGCCGGACAGCTCCGTCCGCAGTGTCGCCAGCAACGTCGACGCCCACTCCGCGGCGGTGGCCTGGATGACGAAGTTGCGGGTGAACCGCCCTCTGGACCGGGCGGCCCGCGCCCGGGGGCCCTGCGGATCGGCCGCCGCGTCCGGATCGAGCGGCCCATCGTCGGGATCACCGAACCCGAGCGTGCCCGGCGGACACGTACGCCCCAGCCAGGACCTCACCAACCCACCCGCCTCACCCGTGCGCGCCGCCGCCTCGACGAAGCCGAACGCCGTCGGGTAGCTGCGCTTCAGCACCGCCAACGCGGGCACCGCCGCCCCGCCGGTCTGCCCGTACATCGCGCCCAGCAGCGCCACCTTGGCCCGCGCCCGGTCACCGCCGAACGAGTCCCGGGCGAGCGCGGCGTAGAGATCGCCGGCACCGCCCGCCGCCGCCAGCCGGGCGTCGCCGGAGACCGCCGCCAGCACGCGCGGCTCCAACTGACCGGCGTCGGCCACCACCAGCCGCCAGCCCGGGTCGGCCACCACCGCCCGGCGGATCACCTTCGGGATCTGCAACGCACCGCCGCCACGGGTCGCCCAGCGGCCGGAGACCACCCCGCCCGGCACGTACTCCGGCTGGAACCGACCGTCGCGCACCCACTGCTCACGCCAGGACCAGCCGTGCGCCGTCCAGATCCGGTACAGCTCCTTGTATTCCAGCACCAGCGGCACCGCCGGATGGTCCACGCCGCGCAGCACCCAGGCCCGGGTGTTGGGCAGCTCCACGCCGACCCGGGCGAACGCCTTCAGCAGCTCCGCCGGGGAGTCGGCGTGCAGCCGGCGCACGCCGAACGCGTCGGCGATCCGGGACGCCAGGTCGGCCAACCGGCGCGGCGGACCACCCACCGGAGACGGCTCACCCAGCAGCTCGGCGAGGATCGCGTCGTGCACCTCGGCCCGCCAGGGCAGCCCGGCGACGCCCATCTCTACGGCGATCAACGCGCCGGCCGACTCGGCGGCCACCAGCAGCCGGAACCGGCCCGGGTGCTCGGTCGCGGCGACCCGGGCGAGCTGGTCGGCGTACACCTGCGTCAGTGCCTCGATGCCCGGGCCCGGCGGACCGGGCAGTGTGTCGAAGAGCGCGCCCTGGCCGTGCCCGGGCGGCGCGGCGGCGCGCGGCGGCGGGTCGGGCGGCACCGGCCCACCGGTCAGGCGGGCCCAGGCGGCGGCCAGCGAACGGGGCTCACCCCAGCGGCCGGCGTGCCCGAGCAGCAGCGCCTCGGTCAGTTCCACGTCGTGGCAACGCTCGACGCGCACGCCGGCCCGCAGCAGCGCCGGATAGATCGCGCCCGCGGTGGACCAGACCCAGCGCGGGTGCGCGGCGGCCTCCCGCGCGGCCACCGCCGCCGCCAGGTCGCTGACGGTCTCGACAGGGCCGACGGGCCGGCCGAC
>NZ_VDFY01000273.1 GCF_006228125.1 Micromonospora orduensis
GGGTGTGCAGGAACAGGCCGCGGCGGGTGAGGACGTCGGGGCGGGTGTCCCGGGCGGGCAGGTCGAGCGGGTTGACCTTCACTCCGGCCATACCGAGGCGCATGACGGTGCCGCCGACGGCGTCGGCGAGGCGCACATATTCGTCTTCGGGGTCGATGACGGCGACCCGCACCCGCTGATAGAGGTTGCGCAGGATTTCCAGCTTCACGAAGTACGACTTCCCGGCCCCGGAGCGGGCCAGGACGACGGAGTTGTGGTTCTCCTGCGCCCAGCGGTCCCACCAGACGATGCCGCCGGAGTCGGGGTTGACGCCGTAGAGGATGCCGCCCTCGGCGGGTGGGTCGCCGGGCAGCGGCGCGGGCAGGTCCGCCGACGCGAGGGGAAACGCCGCGGCGAGGGCTTGGGTGTCCATGGTGCGGTGCACCCGCAGCGAGTCTGTGGCCAGGGGCAGGGTGGTGGTCCAGCCGGCGAGGTGCCGCCAGGTCGCCGGCTGCACCTCGATCAGCGTCGACGCGGCGGCGGCTTTCACCTGCGCGCACGCGTGCAGGAGTTCGTCTTCGCTGCGGGCGTGCACGGTCAGGTACAGGCCGACGCGGAACAGCTTCGCCACGCCTCGGGCGAGGCGCTGGGCGAGGTCCGCGGCGTCGTCCGCGGCCGCGTCGACGCAGGGGTCGGTCAGCTTGCCGGCCTCGGCGTCCGCGCGCCGCGACGACTCGAAGCGGGCACGCTGGTTGCGCAACCGAGACGCCGCGACCGGGGCGGGCAGCGGGTCGATGTGCAGGGCCAGGTCGAGGCGGCCCGGCCAGGACAGCAGCGGTTCCAGCCAGGCCGGGCCGACCTCGGCCGGGTAGCCGGTGACGACGAGGGTCGCGGCGTAGCCGTCGCCGACGCGCAGCATCCGCGGGGTCACCTCAACCGAGGCGGGAGCGACGGTAGCCGCCAGCGTGGAGGGCTGGCCACCACCAGGGGTGGGTGTGCGGAAACGGGTGCGGACTTTCATCGGGATCGCTTCTTCCTCTCGGGGTGGATGTCCGGCCCGGTGACGACGGTGTCGGGAGCGGCGAGGCCGCCAGGTCGGGGCGGGCGGTAGGGTCGGCGGCGGCGGCGACCGCCGCCGTAACCGCCGCCCCGTCGAGGGCCCGGGCGCTCACGCCGAGGCCGGACAGGGCGTGGACGGTGTCGGTGGCGCGGCGGCGCGCGGCGTGCTCGCCCCGCTCGCCCGCGCCGGTGCGGGTGACGATGAGGACCTGCCGGCGCAGCGGATCCCTACCGGTGGCGAGGTCGTCGAGAAAGCGGGCGTGATCGGTCGCGGCGTCGGCCAGGGCCGGGTGCGTCAGGGCGTGCGCCGCGGTGGCGAGGGTGCGGGCGGCCGAGTGCAGGTCCACCGGCTGCGCCGACACGACGATCTGCGTCGGTGTGGACAGGCTGTTGAGCCAGCGGCCGAAGGTGTCGACCAGGGCGGCCTGCTCGTCGGGACTGCGCAGGGCGAGGTTGACGTTGGTGGCGGCCACCATCGCCGCCCGTGTCCCGCCGAGGCGGATCTCCCCGCTGTCGTCGATGGCGTCCGCGGGCAGCTTCAGCGGCGCCGGCAGCATCACCGCTCTCTTCGGTGCCTGCACCCAGTCGGGGGTCTTCGACAGTGTGTCGGTGGTCGACAGTGCTCGAGGCGAGCGCCAGTGCCGAACGGCGGCGAGGAGCCACACGTCCAGGGAGAGCCCGTCACGGCGGCCGACCGCGACACCGACAACCAGCCCGCTGGCGACAACGGCGGCACCGACGAGCACCGGCAGCGGAACGACCGTGTGCAGGCCTCGCCAGGCGCCGTAGAAGGCGAGGGCGGCGACGGCGAGGATCGCCAGCTGCCGGAATGTCAGGCCGTAGGCGACCTTGTCGGGGGCGTCGACGTCGGCGGGCATCCGCGTCCGGCCGGTGTCCGTGTGGTCGGTCATCGGCCTACCGCCCGAAGGCCGCGGCCGAGGCCGGGAACCGACCGGGTGACCTGCTGTACCAAGATCACCCGTGCCGCGGCGCTGACCATGCTCGTGCCACGGCCGCCGGAGGCAGAGACGAAGCGGCTCATCAACGCGGGCACCCGCAGGGTGGTCCACAGCATGACCATCACGATGAACAGGTTGATCACCCCGCCGGGGTCGACCGGCAGGCCGAGCACGGGCAGCAGATGGTCAGGATCGGTGAGCATCCACTGCCCGGCAAACAGGGTGAAGCCCTGCCCCACCGGCACCGCCAACACCCCGGCGTAGGAGCGCCACCACAGGCGGGCGACCGGATCGGTCTGCGGCAGCGCGTGACACGCCATCGCCAACGGCGCGAACGCGGTCAGAACGATGACGACAGCGAAGCGGACGATCACACTGAACGCCGTACCGGCAAGCAGCACGGCGATGATCGCCACGCAGACCACGAACAGCAGCACCGCGGTCTTGTCCTGCCCCGCGGCGGTATGCGTCCTGATCGCGCGCAGCGCGCCGTCGCTGTCCCCGTCGCCGGTGGTGAGAGCGGCGGTGAGGGCGTTGGCGAGGTCAATGAGCATGCCGCACCACAGCTGGGAGAAATGCGCGGCGACGAACCCCACGATCAGGCGGGGGAGAAGGTCTTTGATCGTGTAGCGGGAACCCTCGTCGCCACCGGCGGTCATGGTGAGTACCCCGGCGGCGACGAACGCCAGGACGAAGACGGTGTCCACGACGAGGACCGAACGGCCGGTCAGGGCCTGCACCTGCGGCAGCGCGCTGATCGGGGTGATCAGCAGCGCGCTGCTGATCACCCCGATCAGCGCGTCCAGAGTCGCGAGGATCGCCGCGGCGAGCCAGTCCAGGATCTGCTCAAGCAACCAGCCCATAGGTCAGCCCCCGACGATGCCCTGAACGACCTGCAACAGCACAGGCGCGAGGATGGCCAGCCCGTAGCCGACCGGGGCGTTCTTCAGCGCGCCCTTGGCCCTTTCGACCTGCGCCGGGTCACCTGCGGCCGTGGCCCAGTAAACGCCGGCCAGGACGAGGAACAGGGTGGCGACGGCGGCGAGGATGCCGACCAGCCACAGCCGCAGGTTCTCGATGACGACCGGCAGTGAGTTCGCCGCCAACACAACAACGCCGGTGTCGGCGTAAGCGGGAGTGGGCACCGATAGCGACAGCAGCACCGCGCCGGCGACGGTGCCGACGCGGCCCGCGCGGCGGGCGGTACGGCAGTGGATGAGGGCACGAAGACGTGCCGGAATGCGGGACACGGGCGGTTTCACCTCCGGCCCCGCCCCCTATGCCCGGGGGTGGGGCGTCGTGACAACGGTTAGGCCGCCGCCGGGCGCGGGAGGCAGGGACACGGTCGAGCCGCGACAGGCCCTCGGGAGGAGCACGTCCTCCCTGTCGGGTGTGGCGGGTCTCGGTGAGGTGTCAGCGCACCAGTCGGCGCGGCACCCGAGGTGTCCGGCTCACGGTCGGCCCCAACCTCGAGGCCCGGCGGCGGGCGGCAATCTTGGCACCGTCTTGCTGTGGTGCCGGGAATGTTCCGCACCCTCAAACCGGCGTTTGTCAGCTCCGGCGGACACGTTCGGAGCTGACATCGGTCTGGCAGCGCGAGGCCGCCCGTCCGGTTGCCCGGCTCAGCTGGCCCCGCTGGGTGGGCGCGTCGCACAAGGTGAAGGCCCGCCCGCCGGCTACCAGTTCAGGGCTAGCAACCTAGGACGCTCTACGCATGGTGACCCAGAACAAGCCGGGTGGTGGCCTCCCGCGCCAGACCCCGGCCAGGCCTTCAAGGGCCGGCATGCCTTTGACACGCAAGCGAACTCATGCGCGCGGCTCCAGCAGCAATGTTGCCCACAGGTGCTGCTGCGGCCGGCAGCACCGCGGCAGCAAGGGCGCGACAGCGGAGCGGGGGTCCGACCGTCATGGCCGGACCCCCGCGACAGGATTTCCGCCCAGGTCAGGCAGCGGCGGCCGCCGGAGGCGCCGCCCGTCCCGCTCGGCTGGCGACGCGGCCTGCGCGGGTCCGCGTGCGGTGCACGGACTGCTTGCGCAGGTACGCGCGGGCCTCAGGGGACACGACGCCGGTGAGGAGACCTTTGCCCAGGGCGTCGGCGAGACGCTCGTCGATACCGGCTACCCGTTTGCGCAGCGCGTCGACGGTAATGCCCAGCCGCCCGGCGATGGGTTCAATCGACCGGCGCCCGAGTCGCAAGTCGATGTAGGCGTCGAGGTCGCAGTCCTCGAGCAGCCCGAGGCGAGCGGCACGTCGCACGAGAAGGTCGGGGTGCCCATAGGGGACGTGCGGGGTGCGAGGGCCGATGACGTGCTCAATGTCCTCGACTGGTATCGCGGTGCCGGTGGCGCGCAGCAACTCGTGTCCGGCCCGCCAGGCGGCCATGCACAACGCCGCGTAAGGGGCGGGCTTGGCCAGATCAACGCGGTCGCGCAAAGCGGTGAGGAAACCAGTCAAAATTTCCGCGTCGAGGTCGGCGGCATCCCCGAACCAACCGGCGTGTAGCCGTCCCGCGTGGCGGCGCAGAGCGGGCATCGCCATCGCCACTGCCGCGATGACCCAGGACGGTCCGTCGAGGCGGGCGCGGCACACCAGGTCCCGCCACACCGTGTCCCGCGCGGCGTAGGCGCGGGGGTGACGCAGCAGCCAGTCGCGCAGCGCCGGGAGTGTCATGACACCGCCCGGCAGCCCGGTGTCAGGTCCGAGGGTGTCCAGGTCAAGTGTCATCGGGGCGGGGCCGGTGGTCAGCGCCGCGAAAGCGGCGTCGACGGCGTCCAACGGTGAGTCGGGCCAGTCTGGCTTGGACACGGTCATGTCAGACACTCCGAGGCAGGGAAAGTCTTCGAGGCGCCGAGGCGGTGTCGCCCGGCGCGGGAGGCATCGATTGCGCCACGGCTACCTCACAGACCTCTGACAACCCAGTTGGGCAAGCCCGATGACACCGTGTCCACCCGCCAGCGCGCCGATCGTCGACGGCGACAGCCATCCGCGCCGACTCTGACAATGATCTGACAGACCTACTCTGACCTGCGCGTTGACACCGCCAGTCCGGTGGTGACATCAGCCATGCCGGCGGATCTGACAGCCAGGCCGCGCCCGCCAAGCGCAGTCTGACGGCGGTCTGGCAACCCCCCGCCGGTGTCGGACAACCGGCGGTGTCGGACATCGCCAACCTGACACGGCAGCCTCTCTGTCACGGCTGCGGCCCACCGTGATCTGACAGCGGCACGGCCCCGCTACGCGACGTAGCAGTGCTGTCATGACGGCGCTCTGTGGCCGTGCCGGTCATTACATGCCGGCTCTGGCGCGACGGGCTGGCAATGCGGTCCACCACCATTGGTGGCGCCGGACTGACCGCACAAGACGCGTGACGGACCAACCCGGTGGCGCTGTCAGACCTCCGTCAGACAGAGGGTTGTCCGCCAGAGCCGACAAGAACCGGTTTGAGGGGTGTCAGCGCATCACGGCGCGGCGTGGAGCCCACACCGGATGAGCGAGCACCCGCCGCAGCACCACCCCGACCCTGCCCAGCCTGTCGACCCGCACGAGGTCGACCCGACCCTGATCGACCTGGTCGCCGGCGACCCGCCGGTGCCGGTCACCGTGTGGCGCACCGCTCGCGGCCCGGCCGACACTGGCCGCACCGTCGGCGCGCGACTGGCCTACCGGCTTGTCGCCGCCTACACCCGCCCCGGCGACGCCGTCGTCGATGTCACTGTCGACCACGCCCTGACCGCCGTCTGCGCCGCTGGAGCACGCCGGCACCACCCTGGCTGGTTCACCGAAGCGTCCAGCCTGATCATCGGACCGGCCACCCCACCGCCC
>NZ_VDFY01000270.1 GCF_006228125.1 Micromonospora orduensis
GTGCCCGCGTACCCGTGGGAGGTGACCCGGATCAAGGCGCGTTTCGACCTGCCGGGCCGCTACGCCTGGCACTGCCACCTGTTGGAGCACGAGGACAACGAGATGATGCGACCCCTCAACGTGCTGCCGCACGGTGGCGCGGCGGCCGGAGACGGCAGCTCGGCGGGCGTACCCGAGGGGCCCCCGACGGCATCGACCGACGCCGGTTAGGTCACTTTCCGCAGCTCGGCTAAGGTTAGGCGAACCTAAGCTCGAACGTGCAGGAGATCCGTGACCGCCCTCGCCAGCCGGCCGACCCGGAGTCGGGCCAGCACCCGCACCGGCCGTCGGGTGATCGTCACCGCCGGTGCCGCGCTGGTCCTGCTGCTCGCCGTGCTCGCCAGTTTCGCGCTGGGCAGCCGGCAACTCGGCGTCGACGCGGTCTGGCACGCCATCGTCGCACCGGACGGCAGCGACGCGAGCACCATCGTCCGCGAACTGCGCACGCCGCGTACCGCCCTCGGCCTCGCCGTAGGGCTCGCCCTCGCCGTGGCCGGTGTGCTGTTCCAGGCGCTCACCCGCAACCCCCTGGCCGAGCCCCGCATCCTCGGCATCAGCGCCGGCGCGTCGTTCGGCGTGGTGCTCGCCATCTCCGTCTTCGGCATCGGCACGCTCGCCGGCTACGTCTGGTTCGGCATCGCCGGGGCGCTGATCGCCGGTCTGCTGGTCTTCGCCATCGCCACCCGGGCCCGCGAGGGCGCCAGCCCGGTCACCCTCGCGCTGGTCGGCGCGGCCCTCGACGCCAGCCTGGCCTCCGGGGTGTACGCGCTGCTCAGTATCGACGCCCGCACCTTCGAGGAGTACCGGTTCTGGGTGGTCGGCGGGCTGGCCGGCCGGGATCTGTCGGTCACCGCGCAGGTGCTGCCGTTCGTCCTCGCCGGGCTGCTGCTGGCCGCCCTGGTGGCACGGGGTCTGGACGCGCTGGCCCTCGGCGACGACGTGGCCCGTGGACTCGGTCACCGCATCGGCCTGATCCGCCTCGGCGGTGGACTCGCCGCGGTGCTGCTGACCGGCGCCGCGGTGGCGGCAGCCGGGCCGGTCGCCTTCGTCGGACTGGCGGTGCCGCACCTGGCGCGCGCCCTGGTCGGCGCGGACCACCGCTGGACCCTCGCCGTCTCCGCCCTGCTCGGGCCGGCGCTGCTGCTCGGCGCCGACGTCGTCGGCCGGCTCGTCGCCCCGCCCGGCGAGATCCCGGCCGGCATCGTCACCGCCCTGATCGGCGCGCCGCTGCTCGCCCTGCTGGTCCGCCGCGCCCGGGTGGTGACCGCGTGACCACGATCCACCGTCCGTCCGGTCCCACGACCAGCGCGCCCGGCGCGCACGTGCCGGGACGGTCGCTGCTGCGCATCGGCCCGGTCAGCCTGCTGATCCGCCGCCGCGCGGTGCTGGTGGCCGCCGCGCTGAGCGTTCTGCTCCTGCTGGCGATGCTGCTCAGCCTCTCCCTGGGCACCCCGTACGTCGCCCCGGCCGACGTGCTGCGCGCCCTCTCCGGCGCCGGCACCCCGTACGACCTCGTGGTCTTTGATCTTCGGCTGCCGCGGATCCTGCTGGCCGCGGTGGCCGGCGCGGCCTTCGGCGTGGCCGGCACCCTGATCCAGAGCGTGGCCCGCAACCCCCTCGCCAGCCCCGACGTCATCGGCATCACCCAGGGCGCCGGGCTCGCCGCGACCGTGGCGCTGACCAGTGGCATGGCCGCCGTCCTGGTCGCGCCCACCGCGCTTGTCGGCGGGCTGGTCGCGGCGGCGCTGCTGTTCGCCCTCGGCGCCCGGCACGGGCTGGCCGCGCAGCGGTTCGTGCTCGCCGGCGTGGCTGTCGCGTTCGGCTTCCGGGCGCTCACCGAGGTGGTCATGCTCACCGCCGACCCCATCGACGGGCTCCGCGCGCAGATCTGGCTGATCGGCACCCTCGCCGGCAAGGGCTGGACCGAGGCCGCCTGGATCGCCGGCACCCTGCTGGTGCTGCTGCCCGTGCTGGCCTGGGCCGGCTGGGCGCTGAACAGCACCGCCCTGGACGACGACACCACCCGGGGCGTCGGCCTGCGCCCGGTGGCCCGGCGCGTCGGCCTCGCCGGCACCGGCGTGCTCGTCGCCGCGATGGTCACCGCCCAGGTCGGCGCCGTGGACTTCGTCGCGCTTGTCGCCCCCCAGGTGGCCCGTCGACTGGTACGCGCCGAACGACCACCGCTGGTCTGCGCCGCGCTGCTCGGCGCGCTGCTGCTGGTGCTCGCCGACCTCGCCGGCCGGCGGCTGTTCGCACCCACCCAACTGCCCGCCGGGGTGCTGACCGCCGCGATCGGCGGCCCGTACCTGATCTTCCTGCTGCTGCGCGGACGGCGGCGGTCGTCGTGACGCCTCAAGGAGTCGTGTGATGCTCTCCACCCGCGACCTGGTCGCCGGCTACGACGAGCGGACCGTGCTCGACGGCCTCGACCTCGACCTGCCCGCCGACGCGTTCACCGTGATCGTCGGCCCGAACGCGTGCGGCAAATCCACGCTGCTGCGCACCATGGCCCGGCTGCTCACCCCCCGCCGCGGCACGGTGCTGCTGGACGGCACCGCGATCCGCGACCTGCCGACCCGCGAGGTGGCCCGCCGGCTCGGGGTGCTGCCGCAGAGCCCGCTGGTCCCCGAGGGCGTCACCGTGGCAGACCTGGTCGGGCGCGGCCGGCAGCCCTACCAGCGTTGGTGGCGGCAGTGGTCGTCGGAGGACGGCGTCGCGGTGGAGCAGGCCATGACCCTGGCCGACGTGGCCGACCTGGCCGACCGGCCGGTGGACAGCCTCTCCGGCGGTCAGCGTCAGCGCGTGTGGATCGCCATGACGCTCGCCCAGGACACCGACGCCCTGCTGCTGGACGAACCCACCACCTTCCTCGACCTCGCCCACCAGGTGGAGGTCCTCGACCTGCTGCACCGGCTGCGCGTCGAGCGCGGTCGCACCGTCGTCGCCGTCCTGCACGACCTCAACCAGGCCGCCCGCTACGCCGACCACCTGGTCGCCATGCGCGCCGGCGCGGTGGTCGCCGCCGGACCGCCCCGGGAGATCCTCACCGCCGACCTGGTCCACGACGTCTTCGGGCTCGCCTGCGTCGTCGTGCCCTGCCCGGTGACCGGCGCGCCCCTGGTGGTGCCCGCCTACACCGGAGGCCATTCCACCGGCGCCGCCGCGTCTGCCGGCGGGTCCGGGGCCGCTGCGGCGTCTGCCGGCGCGTCCGGCATCCCTGCCGCGACTGCTGGCCAGGGTGGCACCGATCTGTCGGACGCGTCCGTGCCGGGCGCCCGACCCGCAAGCGGCGACGGGGCCAACCCGCTCGCCGACTCGTACCCCTCGAAAGGACTCTGATGCGTCGTCTCGTCGCCGCTCTCGCCGCGGCCGCCGCCCTCGGCGTCGGACTCACCGCCTGCGGTGAGAGCGACCCGGTCGCCGGCTCCACCACCGGGGAGACCCGGGAGATCACCCACGCCATGGGCACCACGAAGGTCCCGGCCGAACCCAAGCGTGTCGTCGTGCTCGACACCGACAAGATCGACACCGCGCTCTCGCTGGGCGTCACACCCGTCGGCGCGGCCACCGCCGGCGAGGCGAAGAGCTGGCCGACCTACTTCGGCGAGGACAAGCTCTCCGGCATCAAGGAGGTCGGGGTGCTCACCGAACCCGACCTGGAGGCCATCAACGCCCTCAAGCCGGACCTCATCCTCGGCAGCAAGTTCCGCCAGGAGAAGTTCTACGACGAACTGGCCGCCATCGCGCCTACCGTGTTCACCGAAAAGGTGGGCATCACCTGGAAGGAGAACTTCCTCCTCGACGGCAAGGCACTCGGCCGCGAGCAGCAGGCCAAGGACCTCCTCGCCGCGTACGAGAAGCGGGCCAAGGACTTCGGCGCGACCCTCGGAAACGCCGCCGCCCGCACGGTCTCCATCGTGCGGTTCATCCCCGGCAACATCCGGGTGTACGGCCCGGACTCCTTCTCCGGCATCGTCATCGGCGACACCGGCCTCGGTCGCCCCGAGCGGCAGCTGCTGGCCAACAAGGAGGACAAGCGCTTCGACCTGGTCAGCCCCGAGCGGATCAACGAGGTCGACGGCGACGTCATCTTCGTCACGGCGTACGGCGACAAGGCCGCGGCCGAGCAGACCAAGGTGGCCGGCGGGACCCTCTGGAAGGGCCTCGGAGCGGTCAAGGCCGGTAAGGCGTACCCCGTCTCCGACGAGATCTGGATGACCGGCATCGGCGTCGGCGCCGCCAACAAGATCCTCGACGACCTGGCCAAGTACCTCCCCGCCACCTAACCCGACCCACCCGCGCGCCGGGCATCGGGCGCGCGCCGGGCATCGGGCGCCGCGCCGGGCATCGGGCGCGCCGCGCCGCGCACGCAAGCCATGATCGTGCTCGATCCATGAAGTAGTGGCCTCCGTCGTCTGGGAGGCCACTACTTCCATGTTCGAGCGCGATCATCGCGGTCTGAGTGAGCGGGAGCGCGCTCGGAGAGCGGCCCGGACCTCGGCGAGGAAACCGTCGAAGTCCTCCCGAAGACGTTTCGCTGTCACGTGCAGCACGATCCAGTCGCCGCCGAGCAGGCGGTTGAGTCGCCTGCGGTCTCGATGAATCTGCTCGACGTCGTCGTGCCAGAGCCCGTCGTACTCCACCGCGACCCTGAACTGCGGCCAGGCCAGGTCCAGCCGGGCCACGAACCGGCCCTGCTCGGCCACGACCCACTGCGTCTGCGGCCGGGGCAGACCGGCGAGCACCAACCGGACCCGTGTGCGGGACTCCTGGGGTGACTCGGCGCCCGCGTCGGCCAGGTCGACCGCCCGCAGCAGCGACCGCCAGCCGCGTCGACCGGCCCGACTCAGCGCGTACTCGCGGAGGACCGGCACGGTGGTAAGCCGTCTGGCCAGCATGGCGTCGATGACGACCACCGCCTCGATCACGTCGAGCCAACACGCCAGGTCCCAGCAGGTTCGCGCTGGGCTGGTCACCCTGACCCCGCCCCGATCGAGGATGTCTCCGGGGTCCACCTCCCCGCTGTGGATCCGGAGTCCGGTGATCCGGCCGACCCGGGTCGCCGTGGGAATCAGGACGTCGACTGGCTCGTTCGCGGCGGGGCTCGCGCAGCCGTACAAGCCTGCGGCGGCGCGTCCCGCGATGGCCGAGCCAGGCGGGACCAGCCAGCGTCCGATGGCGGCGCATCTGATCGTGTGGGTGACATCGACCTGGGCATCGGCGTAGACGTCGCGAAAGAGCGGCCGCCACGCCGAGCTACGTAAGTCATTGCGGGTCAGTAGGCCTCCTGAGACGGCGATCGAGCCACGGAAAACCCGACCACGCAACTGCGGAGGCCGACGAGGAGCTTTCGGCATGGGCTTCAGGCTGACCGATGTCCCGCACACCACGCTGCCCCTGTGGATAACCATCGTCGCCACGTCACGCCAGCGCGCGCCGCTGTCCCCATGATCGCGCTCGAACATGGATGTAGTGGCCTCCCGGACAACAGAGGCCACTACATCCAGGATCGAGCATGATCTCCCCGAGAT
>NZ_VDFY01000051.1 GCF_006228125.1 Micromonospora orduensis
GGGTTCCACTGAGTGTGGTGCTTCTGATCGGTGTGTGGTTGTTCTTTGAGAACTCAACAGGGTGCTTGTAAAGCCAGTGCCAATTATGATTTATACCCCGGACTGGTCAGGCCTTTGGTTTGGCTGGTTGGGATTCCTTTGGCAACATTTGTTTGTTGCCGGGACAACTGTTCAACACAGTTTTTGTTGGAGAGTTTGATCCTGGCTCAGGACGAACGCTGGCGGCGTGCTTAACACATGCAAGTCGAGCGGAAAGGCCCTTCGGGGTACTCGAGCGGCGAACGGGTGAGTAACACGTGAGCAACCTGCCCCAAGCTTTGGGATAACCCCGGGAAACCGGGGCTAATACCGAATATTACCGCTGGCCGCATGGCTGGTGGTGGAAAGTTTTTCGGCTTGGGATGGGCTCGCGGCCTATCAGCTTGTTGGTGGGGTGATGGCCTACCAAGGCGACGACGGGTAGCCGGCCTGAGAGGGCGACCGGCCACACTGGGACTGAGACACGGCCCAGACTCCTACGGGAGGCAGCAGTGGGGAATATTGCACAATGGGCGGAAGCCTGATGCAGCGACGCCGCGTGAGGGATGACGGCCTTCGGGTTGTAAACCTCTTTCAGCAGGGACGAAGCGGAAGTGACGGTACCTGCAGAAGAAGCGCCGGCCAACTACGTGCCAGCAGCCGCGGTAAGACGTAGGGCGCGAGCGTTGTCCGGATTTATTGGGCGTAAAGAGCTCGTAGGCGGCTTGTCGCGTCGACCGTGAAAACTTGGGGCTCAACCCCAAGCCTGCGGTCGATACGGGCAGGCTAGAGTTCGGTAGGGGAGACTGGAATTCCTGGTGTAGCGGTGAAATGCGCAGATATCAGGAGGAACACCGGTGGCGAAGGCGGGTCTCTGGGCCGATACTGACGCTGAGGAGCGAAAGCGTGGGGAGCGAACAGGATTAGATACCCTGGTAGTCCACGCTGTAAACGTTGGGCGCTAGGTGTGGGGGGCCTCTCCGGTTCCCTGTGCCGCAGCTAACGCATTAAGCGCCCCGCCTGGGGAGTACGGCCGCAAGGCTAAAACTCAAAGGAATTGACGGGGGCCCGCACAAGCGGCGGAGCATGCGGATTAATTCGATGCAACGCGAAGAACCTTACCTGGGTTTGACATGGCCGCAAAACCTCCAGAGATGGGGGGTCCTTCGGGGGCGGTCACAGGTGGTGCATGGCTGTCGTCAGCTCGTGTCGTGAGATGTTGGGTTAAGTCCCGCAACGAGCGCAACCCTCGTTCGATGTTGCCAGCGCGTTATGGCGGGGACTCATCGAAGACTGCCGGGGTCAACTCGGAGGAAGGTGGGGATGACGTCAAGTCATCATGCCCCTTATGTCCAGGGCTTCACGCATGCTACAATGGCCGGTACAATGGGCTGCGATACCGTGAGGTGGAGCGAATCCCAAAAAGCCGGTCTCAGTTCGGATCGGGGTCTGCAACTCGACCCCGTGAAGTCGGAGTCGCTAGTAATCGCAGATCAGCAACGCTGCGGTGAATACGTTCCCGGGCCTTGTACACACCGCCCGTCACGTCACGAAAGTCGGCAACACCCGAAGCCGGTGGCCCAACCCTTGTGGAGGGAGCCGTCGAAGGTGGGGCTGGCGATTGGGACGAAGTCGTAACAAGGTAGCCGTACCGGAAGGTGCGGCTGGATCACCTCCTTTCTAAGGAGCACCTTCCGACGAAAGTCGGTAAGGAGCCCGCACCGCCCGAATGTGGTGGTGGGGTGCTCGAATGGCGGAGACACTGGCAAGTTTTGCCCTGGCAACGGCCGGGATCACCTAGTACAGCCACTCTTCGGGGTGGTGGGAACGGTTGCTTCTGGTGCGGCTGGGGGAGAATGTGAGCACCCTGTTGGGTCCTGAAGGAACAACCATCGGTTGTTGTTTCAGAGACTGGTCTGGGCCCTTGTGAGGGTCTGGGAGTCTGCCAGGCATGGCCTGGCCCCATATACCGCCAACTGTTGTTGGGTTTGGTGTGGGGCGGATCGGGTTGTGGGTTGGTCGTTTGTTGAGAATTGCACAGTGGACGCGAGCATCTTTGTGGTCAAGTTGTCAAGGGCGAACGGTGAATGCCTTGGCACCAGGAGCCGATGAAGGACGTGGGAGGCCGCGATAGGCCTGGGGGAGCTGTCAACCAAGCTGTGATCCCAGGGTGTCCGAATGGGGAAACCTGGCACCAGTCATGTGGTGTCACCCGCACCTGAACACATAGGGTGTGTGGGGGGAACGCGGGGAAGTGAAACATCTCAGTACCCGTAGGAAGAGAAAACAATTTAGTGATTCCGTGAGTAGTGGCGAGCGAAAGCGGATTGAGGCTAAACCGGCTGCGTGTGATACCTGTCAGGGGTTGCGTGGTTGGGGTTGTGGGACCCTGCTGAACAAGCTGACACTTGTTCGAGAAGTTACAAAGTCAGTGGCTAGTCGAACAGTCTGGAATGGCTGACCGTAGACGGTGAGAGTCCGGTAGGTGAAAGTTGCTGACCTTCTGTGGGTGTTCCCGAGTAGCGGCGGACCCCTGAAATCTGCCGTGAATCTGCCAGGACCACCTGGTAAGCCTAAATACTTCCTGGTGACCGATAGCGGACGAGTACCGTGAGGGAATGGTGAAAAGTACCCCGGGAGGGGAGTGAAATAGTACCTGAAACCGTTCGCCTACAATCCGTCGGAGCCTTGCGGGGTGACGGCGTGCCTTTTGAAGAATGAGCCTGCGAGTTAGTGGCATGTGGCGAGGTTAACCCGTGTGGGGGAGCCGTAGCGAAAGCGAGTCTGAATAGGGCGATTCAGTCGCGTGTCCTAGACCCGAAGCGGAGTGATCTAGCCATGGGCAGGCTGAAGCGCGGGTAAGACCGCGTGGAGGGCCGAACCCACCAATGTTGAAAAATTGGGGGATGACCTGTGGTTAGGGGTGAAAGGCCAATCAAACTCCGTGATAGCTGGTTCTCCCCGAAATGCATTTAGGTGCAGCGTCGCGTGTTTCTTGCCGGAGGTAGAGCACTGGATGGTCTAGGGGGCCCACAAGCTTACCGAAATCAGCCAAACTCCGAATGCCGGTAAGTGAGAGCGCGGCAGTGAGACTGCGGGGGATAAGCTTCGTAGTCGAGAGGGAAACAGCCCAGATCACCAGCTAAGGCCCCTAAGCGTGTGCTAAGTGGAAAAGGATGTGGGGTCGCATAGACAACCAGGAGGTTGGCTTAGAAGCAGCCACCCTTTAAAGAGTGCGTAATAGCTCACTGGTCAAGTGGTTCCGCGCCGACAATGTAGCGGGGCTCAAGCACACCGCCGAAGCTGTGGCATTCACATTTTAACCACGCGTGCCCTTGATGGTGCGTGCAGGTGTGTGGATGGGTAGGGGAGCGTCGTGCCGCGAGTGAAGCAGCGGGGTGACCCAGTTGTGGACGCGGCACGAGTGAGAATGCAGGCATGAGTAGCGAAAGAAGGGTGAGAAACCCTTCCGCCGGATGACCAAGGGTTCCAGGGCCAGGCTAATCCGCCCTGGGTGAGTCGGGACCTAAGGCGAGGCCGAGAGGCGTAGTCGATGGACAACGGGTTGATATTCCCGTACCCGCGAAAGAGCGTCCCTGATGAACCTCGTTGTGCTAACCACCCGATCTTGGTGAGGTCTTCGGACTGATCTGAGTGAGCGTGGGAACCTGGCGGGTAGTAGTCAAGCGATGGGGTGACGCAGGAAGGTAGCTGAGCCCGGCCGGTGGTTGTGCCGGGGTAAGCGTGTAGGCCGTGGTGTAGGCAAATCCGCACCACATGAAGGCTGAGACGTGATGCCGAGCCGATTCAGGTGAAGTCAGTGATCCTATGCTGCCGAGAAAAGCCTCTAGCGAGTTCTTAGCGGCCCGTACCCCAAACCGACACAGGTGGTCAGGTAGAGAATACCGAGGCGATCGGGCGAACTGTGGTTAAGGAACTCGGCAAATTGCCCCCGTAACTTAGGGAGAAGGGGGGCCGGAGACGTGAAGCCCCGCGCGGGTGGAGCGTTGTATGGCCGCAGAGAGCAGGGGGAAGCGACTGTTTACTAAAAACACAGGTCCATGCGAAGAAGTAATTCGATGTATATGGACTGACGCCTGCCCGGTGCTGGAACGTTAAGGGGACCTGTTAGCTCTTCGGGGCGAAGCGGAGAACTTAAGCGCCAGTAAACGGCGGTGGTAACTATAACCATCCTAAGGTAGCGAAATTCCTTGTCGGGTAAGTTCCGACCTGCACGAATGGCGTAACGACTTCCCCACTGTCTCAACCACAGGCCCGGCGAAATTGCAGTACGAGTAAAGATGCTCGTTACGCGCGGCAGGACGGAAAGACCCCGGGACCTTTACTATAGCTTGACATTGGTACTCGAATTAGCTTGTGTAGGATAGGTGGGAGCCGGTGAAGCTTGTACGCCAGTACAGGTGGAGGCAATCTTGAAATACCACTCTGGTTGATTTGGGTATCTAACTTCGGACCGTTATCCGGTTCAGGGACAGTGTCTGGTGGGTAGTTTAACTGGGGCGGTTGCCTCCTAAAAGGTAACGGAGGCGCCCAAAGGTTCCCTCAGCCTGGTTGGCAATCAGGTGTTGAGTGCAAGTACACAAGGGAGCTTGACTGTGAGACTGACAGGTCGAGCAGGGACGAAAGTCGGGACTAGTGATCCGGCACTTGCGAGTGGAAGCGGTGTCGCTCAACGGATAAAAGGTACCCCGGGGATAACAGGCTGATCTTCCCCAAGAGTCCATATCGACGGGATGGTTTGGCACCTCGATGTCGGCTCGTCGCATCCTGGGGCTGTAGCAGGTCCCAAGGGTTGGGCTGTTCGCCCATTAAAGCGGTACGCGAGCTGGGTTTAGAACGTCGTGAGACAGTTCGGTCCCTATCCGCCGTGCGCGTAGGATACTTGAGAAGGGCTGTCCCTAGTACGAGAGGACCGGGACGGACGAACCTCTGGTGTGCCAGTTGTCCCGCCAGGGGCACGGCTGGTTAGCTACGTTCGGAAGGGATAACCGCTGAAAGCATCTAAGCGGGAAGCCTGCTTCAAGATGAGGTATCCCACCCACCTTGGTGGGGTAAGGCCCCCAGCTAGACGACTGGGTTGATAGGCCGGAAATGTAAGCCCGGTAACGGGTTCAGTTGACCGGTACTAATAGGCCGAGGACTTGACTACCAAGCTGCTACGCGTCCACTGTGCAACTCTGAACAAGCGAACACCCGTGATGTGTTGCCGGGGTTGTTTGATATGTTCATAGAGTTACGGCGGTCATGGCGGAGGGGAAACGCCCGGTTACATTCCGAACCCGGAAGCTAAGCCCTCCAGCGCCGATGGTACTGCACTCGTGAGGGTGTGGGAGAGTAGGACGCCGCCGGACAATCTT
>NZ_VDFY01000310.1 GCF_006228125.1 Micromonospora orduensis
GGCCACGGGCGGGGATCATCCGGGGTTAACCGAGCATTGTGGAGGCGTTGTGCCGCCAAGGGGTGTCGCCGTCGACCGCCAGCGGTGAGACTGGGTCCGATCCGACAATCATGCGGATCGATGGATTGGATGGTCTGGAGGCAACCTGTGTCCACCCTCGTGTCCCCGCTGGCCACGCTCGGCGCGATCCGCCGGCGTACCACCACCCTCGCCCTGCTCCTCACCATGGTCGCCACCGCGCTGGTCGGCCCGTCCGTGGTCGCCCCACGGCTGACCGACTCAGCGTCGGCGGCGGTCTACAGCTCGTGCACCGTCAGCCGCTGCGCCGACGCCCGCACCGCCCGCTCGGGATGGTCCGCCAAGGGCTTCCCGACCAGCCGGGGCTGGTACTCCTGGAGCGGAGGGCTGTCCAACTTCGCCGGCGGCCGGTTCTACAACTACGAGGGACAACTGCCCGCCAACGCCACCTACTACGAGTACGACGTCTACCCGCGCACCCAGGGCGCGGCCCGCGACGCGTACCGGATCGTGGTGAACCGCAGCACCGGGGTCACCTGGTTCTCGCCCAACCACTACACCGACTTCTACCGGCTCTGACCTACCGGTGGCCGGCCGGTCCGGGAGGCACGTGATGATCGATGAGGACGACGGGTGGGCCGGCGCGGTGGTGCTGGCCGGGGCGGCGGCCCGGACCCGGCCCGCGCTGTTCGCCGCGATGGCCGAGGCACTGGCTCTGCCCGCCTACCTGGGGAACACCTGGGACGCCCTCGCCGACGTGCTCCGGGACCGGCTGGACGCCGGCCCGCTCACCCTGCTGGTCACCGACGCCGGCCAGCTGCTCGCCGACGAGCCCACCGATCAGTACGCCCTGCTGCTCGCCCTGCTCGACGACCTCGCCACCACCGCCCCGCACCCCCTGCGCGTCGTCCTGCGCGACGCCGCGCCCTCCTGAGCGCGCCCCGCGCGCGGACGGACCCTCACGACGGGTGACGGCGCTCGAGAGACGTGTTCCGATGAGCGCTATGACTCTGGGGTATGAATATGACTCTGAGGTATATCGCTCTCCTGAGTTACCACCGCCGCGCGGGCCGGAGGGCGACCGAGCCGGGCTGTGTGGATGCTCAGTTCCCGACAATCCGACCGGCATCTGATCGCGGTGACGGCGGTGGTGACGCTCGGGTGACGGGCGGTCGGCGATCCTCGTGCCGAGCCGGGCAGCGTGCACCGGCGCGGGCAGCGGGGAGGCCGGTGCGGTGGACTTCGTCGACGGGGTACTGGTGCGGCTGGCCGACCCGGGCACCCGTGCCGCCGTCTTCGACGACGCCTCGTTGGCCCACCTGGTCGAGGCCGCGTACGACACCGAGGCGATGCCTGTCGCGCCACCGTACGCGGCGGTCTTCGACGAGCTGACCCTCGGCTTCGCCGCCGCGCCGGTCACCCTGGCCGAGGGGGAGTGGCTGGGCTCCGGCGGCACCACCCGCACCGAGCTGCGCGTCCGCCTGCACGGCCTGGGCGGCTCGGCGCTGCGCATCGACGCGCTGTGGCGCGGCAGCCTGGTGGTGCGCACCAGCACCGCCCGGGACCGGGTCGAGGACCTCGACGTGGCGGTGCCCGCCTTCGACGTCGACCCGCAGATCATCGCCGACCTGGGTGCGCTGCCGGCCGACCCGGCGGTGCTGGAGGCCGAGCGGCGCAGCAGGCTGGCGGCGCGACTGCGGGCGGGACTGCACCAGCCCGCGGGGTTCACCGACGAGCACCTGGACCGACTGCTCGCCGGCGTCGGCGCCGCGACCGCCGGCGACCTGGTGACGCGGATGCGCGGACAGGCCGCCGGCGCCACCGTGAGACTGCGCTACGCCGTCCCGCCGGCCGCCCCACCGACCCCCCGCCCGCTGCCGTTCGCCGCCGCCGTGCTGATCCGCGACAAGGGCTTCTCCCTGGCCGACCTGCTCGTCGAGACCCGCCTGGTGCGCGCCCGCGCCGAGGAGCTGGGCCTGGACGTGCCCGCGCCGGACGACGTGCGACGGCGGCACCGGGTGGTCGCCGTCTGGGTCGTCCCGGTCGAGACGTTCGACGACGACGGCTGGCCGGGCGGCGACGCCGGCACCGACGCGCAGAAGCGGGCGGCCCGGTTCGCGCGGGCCGGCCAGTGGCTCGCCCGCAGCGGCATCGGGCTCGCCGCCGTGACGACCTGAGAACCCAGACCGCAGCAGCAACTTCGTCCGGGAGGACCCGTGGCACCGACAGCAGCATTCCCGTTCATCGAGGTCCGGATCGTGCCGCCGCCAGCCCCGCTGGCGCAACGCTCGCCGGGCGTCATCGCCGTGGTGGGCAAGGCGCCGTCCACGGCCGACGGCGGCTCGGCGCCAGCGAACACGCCGGTCCGGATCGAGACCCTGGACGACGCCGTCACCAACTTCGCCCGCCGGCAGGCCGGCAACGTGGTCCGCAACGCCCTCTACAACTCTCTCGAACTGGCGTTCCTGCAGGACCCGCGACCCGCCAAGGTGTACGGGGTCAAGGTCGCCGGCGACGACTACGCCGCCGCGCTCGGCGGCCTGGAGGCCGCCGACGACGTGACAATGGTGTCGCTGGCCAACGAGTCGACAGTCGGCAACCCGGCCGGCGCGGGTGCGCCCACCGGCCTGCACGCGCTCAAGGCGCACGTGGAGACGATGTCCGCGGCCGGCCAACGGCGGATCGGCTTCGCCATGGTCAACCCGGCGACCGACAAGAGTCCCAGCTACGTCGCCGACATCACCACCGCCGCGAATCCGCTCAAGAGCAGCACCAGCCGGATGGTGATGATCGCCGCCCGGGGCGCGGACGGGGACGCGGCCACCGCCGCGATGGCCGCCGTGGCCGGCCTCCCGGTGCACCACAGCATCGTGCTCAAGAAGATCCGTGGGGTCGCCGTTCCGGTGGCCGAGCAGTACAGCCCGGCCGAGATCAAGGGTCTCTCCGAGGCCAACCTCACGCCGATCATCGACCCGACCCTGATCACCGGGGAGAGCCTGCACTTCGCCGACGGGCGGCTGTTCACCTCCGACGCGAGCCTGCTGTACGTCGACCTGGTCCGCACCCTCGACCAGATCGAGTTTATGCTCCGCGCCGGCCTGATCGGCCTGGTCGGCGACGCACGGATCACCAAGCCGGGCATGACCCTGCTGAAGACCCAGGTGGACGGCATCCTCGGCCCGCTCAAGCGGCAGGCGGTGATCGACGACTACCGCATCGAGATCCCGGTGCTGGACATCCTCGGCATCCCCGAGGCCGCCCGTACCGCCACCGACACCTCGATCGTCACCGCCGCCCGGGCCGACCGCACCGTCGACCTGGTCGTCACCGTCACGTACGGCCCGGCCGTGAGCCGCCTGCTGGTCACGCTCGTGGCCAAGTTCTGACCCGGAGGAACCAGACCATGGAGTGGAAGACCCGCCTCGCGGTGCAGTACACCAAGGGCACCGAGACGGTGCTGATCAGCCCGATCGACTCGTTCAGCCCGTCGTTCTCGCTCAACATCGAGGCGCTGCACTCGTGCGAGGTGACCCACCTGGGCGCCATCCACGCGCCGGTGTCGATGAACTTCACGATGACCGTGAAAGCGATCGGGGACGTCGCCGGACGGCTCACCAAGCTGGCCCTGGACGGCGAACTGTTCGACATCGCGCTGCTGGAGCACACCGGCGACGACTGGGCGTTCTCGTCCTTCGTCCTGCGGGACTGCCTGATCACCAGCGCGACGCCCACCACCGCCACCATCTCCGGCGCCCCGGCGGCGACGTTCAGCGGCTTCAGCCTGGCCGCGTCGGTCGACCCGAAGACCGGCGACCCCTCGGTCCTGCCGTAACCGCCCGACGAGGAACCGGAGGTAGCAGATGGCGACCGGTGCTGGCCGCGCCGCCCGGGTCACCCGTACCGGGCTGGCCCTGGTGCACGCGGGTGAGCTGGTGCTGCCGGCCGCCGGCAGCGAGGCGGAGGCCGAGCAGGTGGCCGAGGACGACCGCGCGGTCATCGCGTACCACTTCCCGGTGGAGATCGAGGTGGTCGCGGCCGGCGGCGCCCTCGCCGCCGACGCGCTCGCCGACCTGGCGCTGGCCCGGCTCGCCGAGCACCTGGACGGGCGGTGCTGACGATGGCCATCTCGGTGCACGTGCCGGTGCGGATCCGGCTGGACGCCCGGTCGGTGACCGAGCGGCCGGCCGCCGTGACGGACGCGCTCGCCGCGGCCCTGGCCCGCGCGCTGGAACGCTCCCGCCGCGAGGTGGTCGCGCCGCGCGGCGGCTACCTGGAGGTACGCCCCGGCGCGCCGGAGTTCCGCTGGACCGGCGCGGCGGCGCAGGCGGTGTCCCCGGACGACCGGCGGGCCTTCGAGGCCCGGCTGCGCCGGCGGGTCGACGAGGTGGTCGCGGCGGCGCGACTGGACCCGGGCCTGCCCGCCGGAGTGGCCGCGCCGCTGAGCCGGCCGGCGGCCGAGGTGTTCGACCCGCAGCGGATGCGCCACCTGCTGGCCGTCTACCGGGTGCCGTCCTACGACGACGGAGGTGATGCCGCCGAGGTGCCGGTCGACGGCGACGAGACGCCCCGGGTGACCTACCAGTGGCTGCTGCGGCCGGCCAGCTACCTGGTGGGCCACCTCGCCGAGCTGGGCCGCGAGGCGGTACGCCAGCACGGCGGGCTGCCGTCGGGAACCCCGCAGGGGATCATCGCCCGGGTGATCGGCAGCGACGGGCGCCCGGTCTGGGCGGTCATGGTGAACACCACGCCGTGGTCGGTCCTCACCTTCGAGCGGTTCGGCGAGACGGTGTTCCGGGCCGCCCCGCAACCCCACTTCGAGGTGGAGGAGCGGGTGCCGAGCCCGCAGCCCGGCACTGTGCAGCGGCGGCCGGTCGCCGACCGGAGCGCCCTGGTGTCCATGGTGGACGAGGAACTCAGCGCGGACATCCGGCAACGGCTGCGGACCGCCCAGCCGCGGGGCGAGACCACAAGCGTCGACGAGTACCAGGCGCAGATCGAGCGGGCGGTCGACGCCGAGGTGAACCGGCGGGTCGACGCGATTCTCGCCTCGGTGGGCGGTGCGGTGCCGACCTGCCTCGTGGTGATCAGCATCGGCGGGGTCTCCCTGCTGCTGGTGGGCACGGAGGAGACCGACACGACGCTGCACTGGACCGGCACCGCCAACCTCCTGCCGATCAGCGTCGAGCAGCGCCCGGCGGCGCCGGACCCGAACGCGCCCCCGGGCGGCGGCACCGGCACCGGGTCCGGCACGGGAACGGGCACCGGCGCCGGGTCCGGCACCGGCACCGGCGGCGGCAGTGGGTCCGGCGCCGGCGGTCTC
>NZ_VDFY01000050.1 GCF_006228125.1 Micromonospora orduensis
ACAGACCCCCCACCCCGTAACCGGCGCTGGTCACAGGGCGAAGAGCAGGGCGGCGTTCAGGAGGACCACTGCGGCGGTGGCGAAGTGGATGCCGAAGGCGACGGCCTTCGTTCCGCCGTTGCGGAGCACGATGAGGGTGTCGCCCAGCGGGACGAGCGCGACGATCAGCATGAACCACGCGACCGCGTCGGCGGTGGTGAAGGCGATCAGGGCGAGGCCGAGCAACCCGAAGGTCACGTCCTTCAGGCCCTTGACCGTCAGGTAGGCCGGATCGCCATCCGGCCGGGCCGGTACGCCGTACCCGGCGGCTGCGGCCTGCGGCACCAGCAGGAACCGCGCACCGATGAAGGCGACGAAGAGGCTGAGTACGACGGCGAGCCCGTAGGCGAGGGGTGACAACATGGTTCGCTCCAATTGCTAGCGCCGCTAGATGCAGGAGCAATGCTAGCAGAGCGATGACAGCGACGCTAGCGGTGCTAGGATCATTGTCATGTCGACTCAGGCGCGCCGGGAGCGCGAGCGGGCGGAACGGGAACGGGCCATCGTCGCCGCCGCCCGAGACCTGGCCCTGGCCGAGGGCTGGGACGCCGTCACCACCCGGCGGCTCGCCGCCGAGATCGAATACAGCCAGCCCGTGCTTTACAGCCACTTCAAGGGCAAGGACGCCATCATGGCGGCGGTCGCCGTCGAGGGCTTCGCCGAGTTGGCCGATGCCCTGGCCATGGCCCGGGCCTCCGCCGCCAGTCCCCGACAGGCGGTCGCCGACGTCGCGGCGGCATACGTCGCGTTCGCCGAGCAGCGTCCCGCGCTCTACGACGCGATGTTCACCCTCGCCGTGGACCTGCCGTTCGCCACTCAGGACGTCCCGACGGACCTCGCCCGAGGCTTCGCCGAACTGGCCGAGACGGTGCGCCCAGTGGCCGGGGACCACGACCTGGAGACGTTCACCGAGACGTTCTGGAGCGGCCTGCACGGGCTGGTCACGCTGATGCGCAGCGGCCGGCTCCGCCGCCCGGGCCACGACCGCCGGCTGGCGGTGCTGGTGGACCGCTTCTCCCGCTGAGGGTCGCCCATCACGGCTGACGAAGCCGTCGCGCGCACGGCGCGAGGTGATCGACCGGCAGGGCGCACCGCGCGCCGCCGGGCAGTGGTCGGTCACAGAAGACCCAATGTCGTACGCCCTGCTGGTCCTCCGCCGACACGGTCACCCCGCCCGGCTCGACCCGCGCGCTGAGCCGGACCAACACCCGAGCTGCCGTACGCGCGAAGATCCGCGCGCGCAGCAGGTCCGGCGCGGTGATCGGCAGGTGGATCACCCAACGCACGCTCATCGGGGGCGGTGGTGGTTCGGGTCGCGGGGGCTCGCCAGCCCTCTCATCGGGTAGCGCACGGTGACTGCCCTTCGTCGGATGGGATCGACGGTGAGGGGCGGCCCCCGCCGGTTGCGCACGGCGGAGGCCGCCCGCCCGCAGCCGTTCCGGAGGTACGGCAGCAGGGCCGCGCCGGGGGAGCGCGCGGCGGGTGGGGTCTCGGTGGCGATGCGAGACCGGTACGAGAGGCGCCAACCGACCGCAGCAGCACCGCATCACCGAGAGCGACGCTATTGCCACCGAGTCACCTATGTCAAGCATGTCTTTGAGTCATCAACCCACCTATGTCATCCGCGTTACATACGTTGCCTGTGCCGATGGAGTCGATCAATACTGGGCGAGCCAACCGACTGCAAGGGGCTCCCCGTGCCTATACCGCCCACGATGGACGAACTGCTCGACGATCTGTTGCAGAAGATCAAAAGCGGGACCTACGCGCCTGGATCACAGCTTCCGTCCGGGCGCGTTCTGGCCGACGAGTACGACGTCTCACAATCCACGATCAGCCGTGCGGTGGCGACGCTACGGAAGCAGGGAGTGCTGGTCGGCCGTCCGGGGCGGGGTGTGTTCGTGGCGGAGTCCGGCCGGCGCTGATCCGCCTGCCGCCGGCCGTCGGCCGTCCGCCGTTGGCGTCAGTCGAAGGACGGCAGGGACGGGCCGAGGACGTCGTCGGCGTCGACGATTGTGTACGCGTACCCCTGCTCGGCGAGGAACCGCTGGCGGTGCGCCGCGTACTCGGTGTCGATCGTGTCCCGGGACACCACCGTGTAGAAGTGCGCCTGCCGTCCGTCGGCCTTCGGCCGCAGCACCCGACCGAGCCGCTGCGCCTCCTCCTGCCGCGACCCGAACGTCCCGGACACCTGGATCGCCACCGCCGCCTCGGGCAGGTCGATCGAGAAGTTCCCGACCTTCGAGATCACCAGCGTGCGGATCTCGCCGGTGCGGAACGCGTCGAACAGCCGCTCCCGCTCCTTGTTCGTCGTCGAGCCCTGGATGATCGGCGCGTCGAGGTACTCGCCGAGCTGGTGCAACTGGTCGATGTACGCGCCGATCACCAGCACCTGATCCTCCGGGTGCCGGTCGACCAGCGCCTTCACCACCGGCAGCTTCGTACGCGCGGTCGCCGCCATCCGGTAGCGCTCCTCGGCCTCCGCCGTCGCGTACGACATCCGCTCCGCGTCGGTGAGCGTCACCCGGACCTCGGTGCACTCGGCCGGGGCGATCCAGCCCTGCGACTCGATGTCCTTCCACGGCGCGTCGTACCGCTTCGGGCCGATCAGGCTGAACACGTCCCCCTCGCGGCCGTCCTCGCGTACCAGAGTGGCCGTGAGGCCCAGCCGGCGGCGGGCCTGGAGGTCCGCGGTGAACCGGAAGATCGGCGCGGGCAGCAGGTGGACCTCGTCGTAGACGACAAGGCCCCAGTCGCGGGCGCCGAACAGGTCCAGGTGGGTGAACGCGCCGCCGCGCCGCGAGGTGAGCACCTGGTACGTGGCGATGGTGACCGGGCGGATCTCCTTGCGCTCGCCCGAATACTCGCCGATCTCCTCCTCGGTCAACGACGTGCGGGCGATCAGCTCCCGCTTCCACTGCCGGCCGGCGACCGTGTTGGTGACCAGGATCAGGGTGGTCGCCTTCGCCTCGGCCATCGCCGCCGCGCCCACCAGGGTCTTGCCGGCCCCGCAGGGCAGCACCACCACACCCGACCCGCCGGCCCAGAACGCCTCCACGGCCTCGCGCTGGTACGACCGCAGCGTCCACGGCTTACGCCCGTCCTTGCCGGCCTCGGCCAGCTCGATCGGGTGCGCCTCACCGTCGACGTAACCGGCCAGGTCCTCCGCCGGCCACCCCAGCTTGAGCAGCGCCTGCTTGAGCCGGCCGCGCTCGGACGGGTGCACCCGGATCGTGTCGTCGTCGATCTTGTCGCCGAGCATCCCGGCGAGCTTCTTGCTCTTGGCCACCTCGATCAGCACCAGCCGGTCCAGCGCGCGCAGCACCAGCCCGTACGCCGGGTCGTTGGCGAGCTGGAGCCGGCCGTACCGGTCCATCGTCTCGGCCACGTCCACCAGCAGCGCGTGCGGCACCGGATAGCGGGAGTACTTGATCAGCGAGTCGACGACCCCCTCGGCGTCGTGGCCCGCGGCCCGGGCGTTCCACAGACCCAGCGGGGTCAACCGGTACGTGTGCACGTGCTCCGGTGAACGCTCCAACTCGGCGAACGGCGCGATCGCCATCCGGCAGGCCTGCGCGTCGGGGTGGTCGATCTCCAGCAGCAGGGTCTTGTCCGACTGCACGATCAGTGGTCCACCGCTCACGCCAGCGTCCTCTCCTCGGTTGGCCGACCATCCAGTGTTGCACGGTGCGGGATGTCGAAAGAAAGATGCTCACCAGGTGCAACCGGGACGGCACTTACGAACGTCTAGCAAAGGGACAACTGTCCAGGGGAGGTGCCATGAGGCGTGTCCAGAGCACTTTCCGGCTGGTTGCCCTGCTGGTGGTCGTGCTGGTCGGTGCCGGCGCGTGCGCGTTCGATCCGCAGTCCGGCGGGAGTGGTGGCGGGGGAGCCGCCCCGGCCGGTGCCGCGGAACAGGTAACGGGGGCGAGCGCCACGTCCGGGCCGGACCAGCGCGGCCGGCCCACGCCGGCCACGCCCACCGCGAAACCCTCCCGGACACCCACCCCGAAACCGACCCGCAAGGCCCCCACGCCGACAGCCAGCCCGAGTACGCCGACCGTCGCCGGCTGCCCCCAGGGCCAACACCAGCGCGCCGTGGAGACCTACCTGGCCCGGCTGGGTGGATTCGGGGCCGTGACCGTGGACGGCCGGCAGTCCGCCGCCGACTGCGCCGCCATCAAGAAGTTCCAGAAGAGGTACGGGATCCGCCCCGTCGAGGGTCGCGCCGGACCCACCACCTACGACGTGGCCCAGCGCCTCGCCACCACCAACCCGGCCAGCTGCAAGGCCGGCACCGGCACCACGTTCTGCGTCGACCTGACCCGGCAGACCGTCTGGGCGATGCGGGGCGGCAAGGTGATCATGGGGCCGACCGTTACCCGTACCGGCATGTCCGGCTACCGCACCCCCGCCGGCACCTACACCGTCAACTTCCGCAACCCGAAGGAGTGGTCCGACCCGTACGAGGTGTGGCTGCCCTACTGGCAGCACTTCACCCAGGGCATGGGCTTCCACGAGACCACCACCTACCTGCACGACAAGTCGATCGGCTCGCACGGCTGCGTCAACCTGCTGCACGCCGACGCCGTACGGATGTGGGAGCTGGGCAAGGTCGGCACCCGGGTCGTCCTGGTGGGCCGTCGCCCCGGCACCTGATCGACACACCCGGATCGGGGTTTTATCCCCTGTCACACCGGTCCCAGGAGTGTCACCCTGGGAGTCCAGGGCCGGACCGGGCGGGGAGGCTGGGGATGACGGTCGACCGTGAAGTGGTCGCGCAGTACGAGCAGGCACCGCCCGACGAGGTGTCCCGAGCGACCGTGATCGCGTACGCCGTCGCGGCCACGCTGCTCTTCGGGTGGTTCCTCTTCGGGTGGTTGGTGCTCCAGCAGGGCTTCGTCGACTCCGTCGGGGAGTCCGCCGGCGCCGGCTTCGCGCTGCTGCTGGTCGTCTCGGTCATCGGCACCGTACGCCGTAGCCGCCGCTGACCGACCACGCCAGCGGCGGCACGCCCGGTCAGTCCGCGAGCACCGCCGCGGTGATCCGGTGCAGCGCGAACGTGTGCAGCATCTCGGTCCGCTCGTCCTCGGCGCGCAGATACCCGGCACCGATCGAGACCGGCTTGACCAGCCGGGACGCGGTTGCCCCGTGGGCATCGACGTAGCCGACCCAGACCAGCGCCTTGTCGCGGACCGCCTGCTGGAGCACTGCGAGGGCCTCGCTGTGCGTGTGCGCCGGCACCGGACCGCCGCCCAGGCCCGCCGCGCCGCCGCGCACCACCGCCGGTGCCCGCCG
>NZ_VDFY01000124.1 GCF_006228125.1 Micromonospora orduensis
CGACCACGCAGCCGCAGACCCGCCTGGTACGAGGCGACCACCCCGGCCGCCGCGGCGGCGAGCACCAGCCAACCCACCACCGCGGCCAGGAACAACGGCCAGCGGCGCGTCCGGACTGTGCCGGCGGGAATGTCGAGAGGTTCAAGTACCAGGGACGACTGATCCTGACATGAGAGACCCTCTCTCACAAGGGATTCCGTTGCGGGGTTAGCGATGCACGACGAAATACGCCAGACTGCGCGGGGACACACGCACGACATCACGATTCGGGACATGGGGAGCGCACGATGACGAACCGGCAGCACGAGAGCGGCAACGGCGGTCGACGCGTCGCTGTACGTGAAGGTGCCAATCACGCTCTGCTGGACGACGTGGCCAAGCAGATCATCGAACAGCTCCAGGAGGACGGCCGCCGGCCGTACGCCACCATCGGCAAGGCGGTCGGGCTCTCCGAGGCGGCGGTCCGCCAGCGGGTCCAGCGGCTCCTCGACTCGGGCGTCATGCAGATCGTCGCGGTGACCGATCCGCTCCAGCTCGGCTTCCCCCGCCAGGCGATGATCGGGCTGCGGACCGACGGCGACCTGGAGGCGGTGGCCGACCGGCTGGCCGAGCTGGACGAGGTCGACTACGTGGTCATCACCGCCGGGTCGTTCGACCTGCTCACCGAGGTGGTCTGCCGCAACGACGACCACCTGCTGGAGATCCTGCAACGGCTGCGTGCGGTGCCCGGCGTGCTCGCCACCGAGGCGTTCGTGTACCTCAAGCTGCGCAAGCAGACCTATACCTGGGGTACGGCCTGACGCACTCTTGATGGCGCATGATCGACTCGGCGCTCGATCGACTCGGCCTTCAGGAAGTCGGGGTGTCCGGGTGGTCCTGATACCCCGGTTTTCGTGATCCCGCGTGGATCAGCGTGCCGTTGCCCGGACCGCGTCGACGAACGACGCCCAGGCGGGCGGGGCGAAGGTCAGGGTGCCGCCGTCGCGGTCCTTGCTGTCCCGCACCAGCACCCGACCGGGCAGGTTGTCGGCCACCTCGACGCAGTTACCGCCGTTGTTACTGCTGCGGGTAGCGGTACGCCAACGAGCGTCGGTCATGTCACGCCTGCCGCAACTGCTCGACGAAGGCACGCCAACTGGTCGGCGCGAAGGTCAGGGTGCCGCCGTCGCGGTCCTTGCTGTCCCGCACCAGCACCCGACCGGGCAGGTTGTCGGCCACCTCGACGCAGTCACCGCCGTTGTTACTGCTGCGGGTAGCGGTACGCCAACGAGCGTTGGTCACGTCCATGTCTCCGCCACTTCCCTGATCAGCTCGATCGAGCGCCGCTGCGGCAGCGCTTCGCCAGTCACGCTCTCCCACCTTCGACCCAGGCTAGCGACGTCGATGGGATCGGTCACGATCTGACCGCGAAGCTGATTGTCGAGATATGCCAATTCTGTCCCGTCGGACAGCCGGCCCAGCACGAAGGGGCCGGCGAGGCCGGTGTGCCACGGGCTCTCGGCAGGGATCACCCGGACCTGGACGTGCTCCCACCCGGCGCGGGCAGCGAGGTGCCGAAGCTGGCCAGCCATCACCGATCCGTCGCCGACCGGCCGGCGCAACACCACCTCGTCGATCACCGCCACGAGCTGCGGTGGGGCATCGCGGCGCAGGACCGCCTGCCGGTCGATCCGGCTGGCGACGATCTGGTCCACTTCGGTGGGCGGGACCAGCCCGCCGGTGCTCAGGACCGCGCGAGCGTACCCCTCGGTCTGGAGCAGGCCTGGCACGAGCAGCGGCTCATACGACCGCAGCGAGATGGCATCCTGCTCCAGCTCGGCCCACGGCCGGAACCAGGGCAGGTCGCGGCGGCGGAACGGCTCCGGCCAGAGATCGGCCGCGTCCCGGCGTAGGACCTCGGCCACCGCGATCCGGGTACGCGGGTGCGGAATGCGCCCCGCGGCGAGCCACCGCGCCGCCGTCTTGGGGTCGACGCGGACCTTCTCGGCCAGCGACTCGACAGTCTCCCCCGCCTCGGCCATCGCCACCCGCAACGCCTCGTTCGCCATCCGGATCCTCCCGCCCGCCGGGCACACACCACAACTCCGCTCGGTACGCTGCGCCGCCCCGCGTGATGCACGCTGCGCCGCCCCACTCGGTGCACGCTGCGGCGCACGATAGCCACGCTGAGTGTCGATGTCTCCGGCCTACCGGCGTGTTGCGGTGGGACGTGTTGGCGTGCATTCAAGACACCCATCGAGCGCCCCCGAGGTGTCCCACCAGCGTCCCCACGCCCACCTCACACCAGCCCTGCGGAGTGATGCGAAATCCGTTGCCGAGAATGCAACCGCTCGCTGATTCCGTCGCGGCCGGCCCATGACGCCACTGATACCACTTGCCTAGGAGCCCGTGACTGTGCGATAACCGTTGCAGAGCGGCCGGCTTCACCCCTTTGACCGGCCCGACGACCGATGGGGCTGACATGGCCAACGCCACCGACCACCTCTGGATGCACTTCACCCGGATGGCGAGCTACTCCGCCGGCGAGGTGCCGACCATCGTGCGCGGCGAGGGCGCGTACGTGTGGGACGCGCAGGGCCGCCGCTACCTCGACGGGCTCGCCGGGCTGTTCGTCGTCAACGCCGGTCACGGCCGCACCGAGCTGGCCGAGGCCGCCGCCAAGCAGGCCGGTGAGCTGGCGTACTTCCCGCTCTGGTCGTACGCGCACCCGAAGGCCGTCGAGCTGGCCGAGAAGATCGCCTCGCTCACCCCGGGCGACCTCAACCGGGTCTTCTTCACCACCGGCGGCTCGGAGGCCGTCGAGGCGGCGTGGAAGCTGGCCCGGGCCTACTTCAAGCGCACCGGCCAGCCCAACAAGTACAAGGTGGTCAGCCGGTACATCGCGTACCACGGCACCTCGATGGGCGCGCTGTCGATCACCGGCCTGCCCGGGATCAAGAGCGACTTCGAGCCGCTGGTGCCCGGCGGGATCAAGGTGCCGAACACCAACTTCTACCGGGCGCCCGAGCACGGCGACGACGCCGAGGCGTTCGGCCGGTGGGCGGCCGACGAGATCGGCCGGGCCATCGAGCGCGAGGGGCCGGACACGGTCGCGGCGGTCTTCCTGGAGCCGGTGCAGAACTCCGGCGGCTGCTTCCCGCCCCCGCCCGGCTACTTCGAGCGGGTGCGCGAGATCTGCGACGCGTACGACGTGCTGCTCGTCTCCGACGAGGTGATCTGTTCCTGGGGTCGGCTCGGCGAGTACTTCGGCGCCGTGCGCTACGGCTACCAGCCGGACATCATCACCACCGCCAAGGGCATCACCTCCGGGTACGCCCCGCTCGGCGCGATGATCGCCAGCGACCGGCTGATGGAGCCGTTCCTCACCGAGACGGGCATGTTCGCCCACGGGGTGACGTTCGGCGGCCATCCCGTCTCCTGCGCGGTGGCACTGGCCAACCTGGAGGTCTTCGCCCGCGAGGACCTCGTCGGGCACGTACGGGCCAACGAGGACGCGTTCCGGGCCACCCTGGAGAAGCTGCACGACCTGCCGATCGTCGGCGACGTCCGGGGCGACGGCTACTTCTACGGCATCGAGCTGGTCAAGGACAAGACGACCCGGGAGACCTTCGACGAGGCCGAGTCGGAGCGGCTGCTGCGCGGCTTCCTGTCGACCGCGCTGTTCCAGGCCGGTCTCTACTGCCGCGCCGACGACCGGGGCGACCCGGTCATCCAGCTCGCCCCGCCGCTGATCGCCGAGCAGCAGCACTTCGACGAGATCGAACAAATCCTGCGTACGGTCCTCACCGAGGCATGGGCGCGACTCTGAGCGGCGACCCCGCCGGGCACTACCGGGAGCTGTCGCACTGGCTGTCCACCCTGGACGAGCCGCTGACCCCGCGACCGGCGCTGCCCGGCGACGCGGTCGCCGACGTGGTCATCGTGGGCGCCGGCTACACCGGGCTGTGGACGGCGTACCACCTGGCCCGGGCCGATCCGGCGCTGCGGATCATCGTGCTGGAGAAGGAGATCGCCGGGTACGGCGCGTCCGGCCGTAACGGCGGCTGGTGCTCGGCGCTCTTCCCCACCTCGCTGACCGGGCTGGCCCGGCGGCACGGTCGGGACGCGGCGGTCGCCATGCAACGGGCCCTGCACGACACGGTCCGCGAGGTGGGCCGAGTGGTCGCGGCCGAGGGCATCGACTGCGACTGGGCCGACGGCGGCACGGTCACCCTGGCCCGCACCGGCCCCCAGCTCGTCCGCGCCCGGGCCGCCGTGGACGAGGCCCGCGCGTTCGGCTTCGGCGCCGAGCACCTGGCGCTGCTCGATACCGGCGAGGCCACCGCCCGCTGCGCCGCAGAGGGGGTACGCGGTGGGACGTACACCCCGCACTGCGCGGCCGTGCACCCGGCGAAGCTGGTCCGGGGTCTGGCCCGGGCGGTGGAACGGCTCGGGGTGACCATCCACGAGCGGACGACGGTCACCGCGATCCGGGCCGGCTCGGCGGTGACGGCGGCCGGCACGGTACGGGCACCGGTGGTGGTCCGGGCGACCGAGGGGTACACGCCCGCGCTGCCCGGCCAGCGACGAACCGTGGCACCCGTGTACTCCCTGATGGTGGCCACCGAGCCGCTGCCTGCGGAGACCTGGGCGCGCATCGGGCTGGCCCAGCGCGAGACGTTCTCCGACCACCGGCACGTGATCATCTACGGCCAGCGCACCGCGGACGGCCGGCTGGCCTTCGGCGGGCGCGGTGCTCCGTACCATTTCGGCTCCCGGGTCTCCCCCGGCTACGACCGGGAGCCACGGGTCTTCGCCGCACTGCGGCGGACGCTCGGGGAGCTCTTCCCGGTGCTCGGCCGGGACGTGCCGGTGACCCACACCTGGGGTGGCCCGCTCGGGGTGGCCCGGGACTGGGCGGCCTCGGTGGGCTTCGACCGGGCCAGCGGGCTGGCCTGGGCGGGCGGCTACGTCGGGGACGGGGTGGGTTCCAGCAACCTCGCCGGGCGCACCCTGGCCGACCTGATCCGCGGCGAACGCACCGAGCTGACCACCCTGCCCTGGGTGAACCACCGCTCCCGCCGCTGGGAGCCGGAACCCCTACGGTGGCTGGCCGTCAACACCGCCCTCCGCGTGATGACCACCGCCGACACAACGGAGATGCGCACCAACCGCCCCTCCCGTCGCGCAACAACCCTCTCCCGCCTCCTCGGCAACTAACCCACGCCGCGACCCAGCGCCTCCACCCCCGGTGATCATGAGGTTGGCGAGCGCTTTGGTGATCGAACTCCCCGCCAACCCCATGATCAACCGGAGAGGCGGCGGG
>NZ_VDFY01000049.1 GCF_006228125.1 Micromonospora orduensis
TCGTGGTCCAGCCCGCCGGGGCCGGCGCGGGACCGGCGGGCTGGACCACGACGATCACCCCGGCCACGAGTACGGCCACCGCGACGGCGACGGCGAACGGCCACAGCAACCGCGGTCCCCGTCGGGGTTTCGCGTGGACGCCCCGGGTCGCCTTCGCGGCGTCCGACTCACCCGGGTTGGTTGCGCGCATCGTCTCGGCTCCTTCGTCAGATGTTCTCATTCGCTCGGCGGGCTGGTGGATCAACGCCCTCCCCTCAGGAGACCGGCGGTTCGCACCGGGATAACGGTTTCTGGTGACGTCCCGGGCTACCGTCGGCGTCCACGGTGCGGTTCGCGCCCTTGGCGGACGCGAACCGGTTTCCACAACAGGAGGGAAACGCTCGGATGAACTGGACCCTGGAAGTGGTGGTCGTGCCGGTCTCGGACGTGGACCGGGCCAAGGAGTTCTACGCCGACCGGCTCGGCTTCGTCGTGGACCATGACACCGTCATCAACGACGAGGCGCGGATCGTGCAGCTGACCCCGCCCGGCTCGGGCTGCTCGGTCGTCATCGGCAGGGGAGTGGTGCCGGACATGCCGCCCGGCTCGCTCAAGGGGCTGCAACTGGTGGTGCCCGACCTGCAGAAGGCTCGCGCCGAGCTGGTGGAACGCGGTGTCGAGGTCAGCGAGATCCAGGTGGTGGGAGTCAATCCGCGGCCGGTGCCGGACCCGTTGGACAACGTGGGATTCATCTTCTTCACCGACCCGGACGGCAACGCCTGGGGGGTGCAGCAGATCTCCAGTCGGGCCTGAATTCGCCCCCGACGCGCCGCTCGGAGACCAACCCGACGCTGTGAGCCGGGGCCGACAAGCCCGTCGCGCGCCGGTATGGTGTCGGGCACGCCGTCGAGCCGGGAGGAGGTCAGAACAATGTCCGATGTTCTGCGCCCCCTCCGCGCCCCGGCGTCCACGCGGATCTGACCCGGGGCGCTCGCTCTCCGGAGGATCAACCCATGACCGACCTGGTCATCCGTCCGCTCGTCGCGGGCGAGGAAAATCTGTTCGACTCGATGCCCGATCCGCTGCCGTACCTGCGTCAGGTCGCCTACGCCGACGGGCTCGCCGGCGGCGGCTACCGGCCCGAGACCACCTGGGTCGCCCTGCGGGCCGGCCGGGTGGTCGCCCGGGCGGCCTGGCTCCTCCCACCGGGTGCCGTCGGCGCCCCCTGGCTGGAGCGTTTCGACCTGGACGCCGAGCCGGAGGTGGGGGCCGAGCTACTGCACGCCGCCCACGAGGCGCTGGGCGGCCCCGTCCGGTACCACGCGGCCCTGCCGGCGCACTGGCGACGCCGACCGGAGGTGCTCGCCGTGGTCCGGGCGCCGATGGCGGCGGCCCGCCTCGCCGGCCTTGTCGAACGGGGGGAGCGGCTCAGGTGCTCCTGGACGGGCACGCCCCTGGCGGCGTCCTCCGGACGGTACGACTTCCGCCCGCCCGTCGACCCGGCGGAGATCAACGAGCTGGTCGCCCGGATCGCCGAGCCGGACGTGCTGACCGGAGTCGAGATCGCCCAAGCGGTCGGCGGCGTCGACCTGGCCACCGACCCGCTGGCCTGGTTGGGTGAGGCGGCGCAGGGGTGGCGCGTGGCGTCGGCTGCCGGTGAACCGGTGGGCCTGGTCGGAACGGCCGGGGACGCCTGCTACCCGCTGCTGGCCTATCTCGGTCTGCTCGACGAGGCCGCCCGACCCGAGCTGCTGGCCGAGGCGGTCCGTGTGCTCGCCGCCGGTGGGGCCCGCGAGGTGATCGCCGACGTGGACGCCCACCGGGTGTCGGTGGTGGCGGAGCTGGAACGGACCGGCTTCCGGCAACTGCGCGCGCGGGTGCTGTTCGCGCCGGCCGACGAGGGCTGACTCGTTGGGGTGCGCCCTGGTGACAGGGCGCACCCCTGGACGGACCAGCCCCGCGTCCGCTGCCAGGTGACCTCGTCCGAACCGCCGGCCCGCTAACCACTTCCCGCACCTGGCGGAGCCGGCGACGATCGCCCGGGCTGCTGGGGCAGCGCCGAACCCGCCACGATCTCTCGAAGCCTCTCCCTGCCGCAGGTCAGCCGGTTGGCCGCCGTGGCCGACGCGCACCGACGGGATTCGGGGACCGTCGTGCTGCCCGACGGCCGCTTCGCCGACCGGGCGATGGTCGCCGCCGCCCAGCGCACCGTGGACCTGGCCGCCCGCTACGCCGCCTGACCCGCCCGCCGCCCGGCGGCTCGCGGGGCGTCGAGCCGGTCCAGCCGCGCGAGGTTGGCGGTGCCGCCCCGGACCACGGCGGCGGCCAACGCGGTGGTCGCCGGCTGGACGCCGCCCCGCTGCTCCGCGGCGGCGATCCGGACCGCCTGCTCCAGGTGCGCGCGCAGGTGCTGGGCGACCAGCCGATCGAACGGCTTCCCGTCGGCCGCCCGCAGCGCGGCCAACTCCTCGGCCGTGACCATGCCCGGCATGTCGTGGCCCTCGTGGGGGTTGGTGGCCGGCGCACCAGCCTCGGCCAGCAACCGGCGAGACCGGTCCAGGTCGGCGCGGTGGGTGGCCTGCACCTGGGCGGCCAGTCCCCGCAACACCGGGTCGGTGGTCCGGGCCGGCACCAGGTCGAGCACCGGCAGCACCCGTTCGGCCATCGCCACCGTCAGCTGGAGCCACGCGATGTCGGTAGGGCTGAACGGTCCCGCCGTACCCGTGGCGGGCACCGCGCTCGGCGGTGCGACCGCCGTCGCGGACGGCGCGGTGGTGCCGGTGGCGTTCGGTGACCCGGCAGCGCAGCCGGCAACGAGCAGAACGGCGATGAGCAGCGTGGGTGGCGCGGCGACGAGGGCTCGCATCCGTCCTCCCTTTCCGCCCGGGAGGGCGGGCCCGCGTGACCGGGCCCGCCCTCGGGTTGAACGTGTCGGCTCAGATCGGCCGGCCGTCGTGCCCACACTTGATGACGGGACGGATGCAGTCCTGGACGCGGCGTGCCATCTCCGCCACCGGCCAGGCGTTGAAGAAGTCACCGTGCATGGTGTAGCCCGGCCCGGAGGCCAGCCGGAACTGCGCCGGGTTGCCGTTGACCGGGTACCGCAGCACCTGCCGCAGCTTCGGCACGTGCACGGGGTGCGTCGCCGGGCAGGCCTGGTTCACCGGGTACGCCATGTGGCTCTTGTGGTCGGGCGAATCCAGGTCGCGGCCGTTCCAGCACTGCGGGAAGTCCAGGTACGACTCAAGCATCGTCCCGGCCGGGCAGGTGACGAAGTTCTTCGACGGCGGCACCTGCCCCGCGTGCAGGCAGGACCAACGGGCGATGCTCTCGTCCGGCCCGGTCGCCTTGGCGTTGCCCGCCACGATCCGCAGTCCCTGCGGGAGGGGTTGCGTGGCCGCGACGACATCGGCGCGTACGCCCTCACCCAGGTAGTAGAACGTGGAGATGGCCGGCTCGACCGGCACGTTGTTGTTGTACAGGGTCGGCACCCAGTACGACGAGACGTCCGTGCGCGGGTTGCAGGTGGTCGGAGAGTTGACCAGGTCGGGCAGCGTGGTGTGGGCGTTCGTCACTGTGCTGCCGAAGAAGCTGTGCATGTGCGAGGCCCCGGGCAGCCCGGGGAAGATGATCGGGTCGTCCGGCAGCCGGTGGCTGTACGTGCAGTCGGCGGGGAACTCCGCGACCCGGATGGCGTTGACGCCTGGGGCGGCGTCGGCCCGGCCCGTGGTGGAAACCATGTGCGTGCCGAGTAGGACCAGCAGGGCGCCGATCGCCGTGGCGAGGCGCAGCCGGCGGTGGATACCGGAGAGGGGTGCGGCCCTGTCCATCTCGTGACTCCTGTCTGGGGGGACGGGTCAGGGACAGCTCCGGCGCCGCCGCCGAAGACATCGGAGTTTGCCCTGGCCAGACTGGTGGTGGTCGGTTGAGCCCGGGCGCGAGAGAGCGCTCTCACATCTCCAGCCTCACCCTGAAGTCGACGGTTGTCAATACGTGCCGCAGTTGGTGGGAATGACGACGCAGAAGGGCCGGACCCCTGTGGGGTCCGGCCCTTCTGGACTGTCGCTCTGTCGTGTGCTCTGTCGGTGCGGCGTCAGCTGGTGGCGTAGCCGCGGGTGGCGATCCAGTCGGCGAGGTGCTCGATGGTGACCTCGTAGGCGGCGGTGTTGGGGTCGGCGGAGTCGGCGATCCTCACCACGTTCCCGCCGTCGCGGTAGCCCACGACGCTGATGTAGTGCCCACCCTCGAAGGAGTGGATCCCGCCGTCGGTGTCGGTGGTGGTGCCGGCGATGTTGGCGACCACGGCCCGGCCGTTGTCGACGGTGCGTACGACGTCGGCGCGCAGCTTGTCGGTCTGCTTGCTGTCAGCGGCGGGGGTGGAGATCTCCACCGAGTGGTAGGCGTCGTTCTTGCCGGTTTCCTTGTTCAGCACGGGGGTGATGTCGTTGATGGAGTTGGTGCCGGCCTCGGTGGTGCCCATCTCCTTGGCCATGGCGTCGACGCTGATGTTCTTGCCCTGCACGGACAGGGCGTTGCGCGCGGCGGCGGGGCCGCAGTAGTAGAAGTTCGGCTGGGCCTCGTAGCGCACACCCAGCTGACGCTCACCCGAGGGCTTGCGCTCGGTCTGGGTCTGCGAGGCGGGCTTGGCCTCGGACGCGGCGTAGGCGGCGGTGACGGGGCCGGCGATGGCGCCGCCGGTGAACGCGAGCCCGGCAGCGGTCAGAGCGGTCTTACGGATCAGATCGGTACGCATGATGGCGTGCTCCTCTGCATCGGGGGATACCCGCGAACCACACAACACGGGGGGTCTGCGTGGCGCGCGGAGAAGTTCGGGAGGGGATCTGCCCGGCGGCCCGGGGGGCCTGCTCGGGTGTCCCGGGGATGTAACCGCGACGGCCTGGCCGGTGTTCCCAACGGCCGACGCTCAACCGGGGGGCCGGCCGAATGGTCACGGTCGGCGACGACCCGGGGGGTGTAACCGTGGCGGCCGGCCGGGGTGTTCCCCG
>NZ_VDFY01000292.1 GCF_006228125.1 Micromonospora orduensis
CGTTACGGTGGACCATGAGGACCTCCACGGGTCAGGTGCGGCTGTCTGGTAGCTCCACACCTACCCCGGAGGTCCTCACCCGTTCAAGATCCGACCCGTCACCAACGTCTATGCACAGAACACCTAGCCCTGGGAATCAGGACGTAAGGCAGAGTCCCGGGGTTTCGCGGGCCAGGAGGTGCCGAGAACGCGCTGGGTGATCCGGGGCAGTGCCCGGGTGAGCGCAGACGGCTGCGGAGGTCTGCTTACCAGGGACACAGTCACCTGGCCGGGCATAGGCGAGGGCACGAGCCGGTCTCCGCGGGCGGCGTACCAGCGGGCTACGAGTTCGGGCACCAGGGCGGGGCAACGGTGGTGGCGGGCTATCCGCAGGGTGGCCTCGGTCGTGGCCCCTGGGCGTGGGAGGGCTCCGAGCGCGGACAGCCGCTGATGCAGTAGTTCACCCGCCAGGTCGATCGTGCTGTAGAGGACCGTCTGCTCGGCGAAGGGCCGGGATCCCTCGGCCAGATCCGCAGCGCCCTTGGGAAGCACGATGACCAGGGGTGACTGGCCGATGATGGTGCGCTGTAGGCCGCGAGGGATGACGGCCTGCTGGGCGATCGTGATGATCGCCGCGTCCAGACTGCCCTCGTGCACCTGCTGCAGCAGGACGGGCCCGTGATCGACTTCTGGCCGCACGCTGACGCTGTCCAGCTCGATTTCCAGAGCGGTGAACACCATCGGGCTCAGTGCCTGGATGGTGCCCACTGCCAGGGTGGGGGTGTCGACGGCAGCAAGGACCTGGTCCGGTAGGGCGTCCAGGTCGGACAGCAACTGGGCGGCGTGGCGGGCCAGCTCCCTGCCGGCCGGGGTCGCACGGGCTCCGGTGGTGTCGCGGTCGAACAGTTTCGTGCTCAGGCGGCGTTCCAGGGTGAGCAGGCGGCGGCTGGCTGAGGGCTGGGCGATGAGTAGTTCTTTGGCCGCTGCGCCCACGGACCCATGCCGTGCCACAGCCTCTACCAGTTGCAGGTCGTCGACCGTTAGGCGTGAGGTCATGCTCTCAGCGTATGAGCATGGCGAACGCGTCACCATCTACCGGGCAGATAGGTGCCCTTTGAAGATCGAGGCATGCGCCGACCGCTGCTGATCCTGACCGCCATCACGTTCCTGACCTGGATTGCTACCCGCATGAGCGCGGTGGCCCTTCCTCTGGTGGCTCTGGGCGAGACGGGTCAGGCGTGGGCCACCGGCCTGGTGGGTGGCATGGCCGGTCTGCCGCTGCTGACCGTGGGCTGGTGGGGCCGCGGCCTGCGCGACCGACTCACCTGCGGCCGCGCCCTGGCCGTGGTGACGCTGCTCCAGGCCGTAGGGCTTGTGGTCGTGCCGGTGGCCGCGCTGATGGGGCAGGTGGGAGCGCTCACACTGTGCGCTTCCGGGCTGGTCACCGGGGTAGCCGGTGCGTTATTGGGCCCGGCCCAGCGCGCTCTGGTTTCCGACCTCGCCGACGCCGATGCTCGTGAGGGCGGGAGGTCGTCGGCGGCGCGGTGGTTGGCTTGGCAGGATCTTGCCCAGCGGGTCTCGATGATCTTCGCGCCTCCGGCCGGGGCCTGGCTCGTGGTCACCTGGGGAGCCGAGCCGCTCCTGTGGTGCGAGGCCGCCGTCGTCCTTGCTGGGGCTGCCGCCATGCTCGCCGTCCCCGGCACGAGCACACGGCCGACAGAGGCGCCGCGGGCAGGTGCACCGATAGCCGATGGCGCTGCTGAGGTTGATGACAGCAGCCCAGCGGTGTCTGCGACGGCGGTACTGCGTGCCCGCCCGCAGGTCGCGGCCGGGATCGTCATGGCCGGCGTCGGTGGAATCTGCTGGTTTGGGTTCAGCCTGGGCTTGGCCGTCCTCGGCGTCGAACTCGGCATGCCGGGCGCTCTGGTCGCCGCAGGCATGAGCGGGTACGGCATAGCCTCCGTGGCCACATCGTTCCTGGCCCCCGTGGTCATCGACCGACTGCCCCGGATGGAAACGATGGCCTTGTCCTGGGGGGTGCTCGGCGTCGCATTCGTCGCCCTCCCGGTGGCCGCGCCGAATCTGGTCCTGATCGCGGTGGTAGCAGCCGTGGGCGGGGCGGCGATGCCGTGGGGGATCGCGGCGCTCAACGCGTTGATCAGCGAGCAGACCGCCGGAACCGAGCGCCGCGTGGCCTTCACGGCCGAGACCGTCATGCACTCCGGCGGAGCCTCCCTGGGGCTGTTGGTCGGCGGGGCAGTCATCGGTTGGGCAGGAGCGGGGCCCGTCCTGGCCGCCACGGGCGGTGTGCAGGTGCTCGCTGCCGCCGTGGGGCTCTTGCTGGGACGCAGGGCATCCTTCCGGGAGAACCAGGGGACGCAAGAAGAATTAGTTGCCGCATAGGGATGCCTCACGAAGCAGACAGATCGGTGACTCGAACTCTCGTGGCCGGGCGAGACGATCTGACCGATGAGCAATGGGCGATTGGGACGGGCAGACCGGAGACAATCCGCAACTGCTGGCGCTGCTGGACCGGGTGAGCGTGAAGCGCACTGGGCCTGGCCGTCCGCGCGAGCGGCCGGACTGCGTGCTCGCAGACCGTGCCTACTCCGCTCCCGCTACAAGGCGGGCGCTGCGCAAGCGCGGGATCAGGCTCGTCAGCCCCGAGAAACGTGACCACGCCGCTCACCGCCGCGATCGCGCTCTGGCTCCGATGATTCACAGACACGGCCTAGCTAGTCGGTCTCCTGCTCGGAGGGGGCGTCGTCCGGCACCCGGGCGTCGTCGTCGGTCAGTGCGTCGTCCGTCGAGTTGGTGAGGTTCGCGAGCCGACGCTCAGCCTCCCGAATCTCATCGTCGAGCCGGGGGTTCTCCTCGTCAGGACCCTGCGACATGGGCGACCTCCATCGGGCACAGACGCCCCTCGGGTACCCGGCCTGACGCCGGGGACACGGGAAGCGCGGCCATCGCTTGATCAGGTGATGAAAAGTAGTCAATTCAGCCCGCGAACGACTAATCCTCATCACCTGATCAAGAAGATCCCAGTGCCTCGGGGCGCATTCTTCGGCCGGAAGCCGTGCGCCGGGCCGGTCGGCGAGCGCGCCGGGCTGGAGCCCAGGAGCGTCGCCGGTCCGGCCCGGTGCCGGATCAGCGCTGCTTCAGCTCGCGCCAGGATGGGTGGGTGCCGCGCCAGGCGTCGGCGAGGATGGCCGCCGAGGCCCGGCTGGGGCACTGCTGCACCCGCTCACGGCCCGACGCCCCACCGATCTGGGCGCGAACCTCCCAACCCTGCCCATCAGTACGGATGTACACGTCCCGGCGCCCGCGCGGGGTCGTGTCTCCGTTCCACCAATGCTCCTCGACCTTCATTCGCCGACCGTATAGCAATTCCCGCGCCGAGGGTACGGCGCAGGAAGGCTCAGACCAGGGCAAGAGCCGCATTCCAGGCGTATTTCGGGCCAAGCGTTGACAGTTCGAAACCACAACGGCGGATCTTCCCCTCCTGACTTGCAGATCAGGAGCACGTCGGACCCGTCACCGTGGTGAACGACGCGACCGGGCGGTCAGGACTGGGTGGTCAGGAGGTAGTCGTCGGCCTCGGGGCTCCACCGCAGGTCGAGCACGCCGGCGGTGGCGGCGGCCTTGCAGAACTGAAGGAAGCTGCGGTAGCCGAGCTTCTTCTCGCTGAAGTCGGGGCGTGCCCGGCGCACCTGGTTCTTCAGGCCGGACAGGGCCACCGGGTTGCCGCCGCTGCCCAGGTCCGCCACGACGCCCCGGAGCAGGCCGAACGCCACCTCCCGGTCGCCGTGCTCGGGCAGCGAGACCTCCGGGTCACCCTTCGCGGGGCCCTCGGCCAACTCGACCACGTTGCGCTCGGCGAGGTGGCGCAGCAGCTCGCCGAAGGTGCGGAAGCCGTAGTCGGACTCGCTGAACGTCGGGTCCTTGCGCAGCAGGGTGCGCTTGAGTCGGGAGGCGGTGACCTCGCCGTTGGCGCTGCCCTGCAACCCGGCCACCGTCTGGGCGACCTGCACGGCGAGGGCGTCCACGTCGCGGCCGGGCTCCTCCCCGGCGGGGCGGCGATCCACCTCGGGCTCCGGCTCGTGCTGCCGCTCCGGCTCGGACGGACGCTGGTCCGGGCCGACCTGGCGACCGGTGGGGCGGGCGCGTCGGCCGCGGGCCGGCGGGATGTCGACGCCCTCCAGCCGGTCGTAGTAGAGGAACTCGTCGCAGGCCGGGGGCAGCAGCGCCGACGTCGACCCCTCGACCCCGACCCCGATGACCCGCTTGTTCAGCTCGCGCAGCTTGTGCACCAGCGGCGTGAAGTCACTGTCACCGCTACAGATGACGAAGGTGGAGATGTAGTCGCGCTCGAACGCCAACTCGATCGCGTCGACTGCCATCTTGATGTCCGCCGCGTTCTTGCGGGACGCGCCCATCCGCTGCGGAATCTCGATCAGCTCGACGTGTGACCGGGTGAGCATCCGGCGGTCCTCGTCGAAGTACGACCAGTCGGCGTACGCCCGGCGTACCACCACCCGCCCCCGCTCGGCCAGCGCGTCCGCGATCGGCCGGAAGTCGAAGTCCGCGCCGCCACGGTGGTCGCGCGCCCCGAGCGCGAGGTTCTCGTAGTCGAGGAACAGTGCGATCCGGTCTTCTTGATCCACGCGGCCCAGCGTACGCCGGCCGCGGGCCGTCCGGGCGCAGGCGACGCGCGACACCTCAACTCACCTATCGTCGATTTCTTGCGATCTTACAGTCGTATCTTTTCGGTGTTCGATTGTCGTCTTGCAGCGGGCTGTCCGGTGCTGCATCATGCAGATCAATGTCGGGCGGTCGGGGGACGCCGGGCGGACCTCCACCACCATCCACCCAGGAGGGTCACCGATGTTTCGCAGCCTCATGCCGCCACGAGGACGCCCAGGCCGGCCCGCCGCGGCGGCGGTCGCGAGCGCGACCGCCGTCGCCGGTCCGTCCGCGGCCGGCGA
>NZ_VDFY01000047.1 GCF_006228125.1 Micromonospora orduensis
CCGGCACCCCGACGGCACCGGGCGGCTACCGGCCCCCGTTCGCCCCGCACGGCCCGTACGCCTCACCGACACCGCCCGCGTACCCCCCGCGCAAGCCACCGAAGCCGCCGAAGCGGCCCAAGGAGCGCTCGCCGCTCGGCGCCGTGACCTTCTCCCTGATCTTCCTGGCCCTCGGCCTGGTCGCCCTGCTCGATCTGCTCGACGTCTTCAACATCGGCGCGTCGGCGTACTTCGCGGCCGCGCTGGCCACCATCGGGCTGGGTCTGCTGGTCGGCACCTGGTTCGGCCGGGCCCGCTGGCTGATCGCGCTCGGTCTGGTGACGGCCGCCGCGCTGGGCACGGCGACGGTCGCCGAGTCGTACGACCGGATCCGGGGGGTCGACGGCGCGGTCACCTGGGCGCCCACCGACTACCGCGACCTCGCCGACCGGTACGAGAACAGCTTCGGTGACGCCGTGCTCGACCTGCGCGGGATCGACTTCGCGAAACGGGACACCCAGGTGACCGTGGCGATCAACTTCGGCCAGGCGACGGTGGTCGTCCCGCCGAACGTGGACGTCACCACTGTGGCCGACGTCAACGCGGGCGACGCCACCATCTTCGGCAACCACTCCGGCGGGCTGGACGGCCGCCTGCGGGAGTCCACCGACCTCGGCGCGGACGGTGCCGGCGGCGGGACGCTACGCCTGTACATCCACGTCAATGCCGGAAACCTGGAGGTGACCCGATGAAGGCTCACCGCACCGACCTGGTGTCATTCGCCTTCGGGCTGGTGTTCCTGGCGCTGTCCGCCTGGTGGCTGCTCGCCCAACTGCTCGGGCTCGCGCTACCGCCGGTCGGCTGGTTCCTGGCCGGCGCGCTGATCCTGATCGGCGTCTTCGGGCTGGTCGGCGCGCTGCGCTCCGGCCGGCCGGCCCAGCCGGAGTCGACAGTTGAGACCGCCGCCACAGCACCCGTCTCCGGGGCGACCACGTCGCTCACCGCGGTCGGCGTCCCGACCTCCGGGGCGCCCCTGCCCAGCTGGGAAGCCGAACGCTCCACCTGGGACGCCCCCACGGCACCGGAGGCACCGACCGCGGAGTTCCGGGCACCGGAGGCACCGACGGCGGAGTTCCGCACACCGGAGGCACCGACCAGCGACGTGATCCACCCGGCCTGGCTGGCCCATTCGCCGCCGGAGCCGGACACCGCACCCGTTCCTGATCAGGCCGGCCCGACCGGTGACGAGCCGACCCGGGTCGATCATCCGGTGCCGGCCGCCGACGACCGGCCGGTGGACGAGCGGGAGGGGCGGCGCACCGAGCCGTGACCCGCCGGCCGGCTCCACCGCCTCGGCGGTGCGGCCGGCGCGGGCAGGCGCATATGCTGGCCGGTGGAGATCTCGCCTCCGCCGGCCGGCCCGACCCGCCATGGCGGTCCCGCCGCGATTCCCGTCGCTACCCCGTCAGGAGCCCGTCCGACATGACCCAGTCCCCCGCCGTGCGTACCACCGGTCGGTCCGGTCCGGTCCGTATCGGCGAGCGAGCCGCCCGAACGCTCGTCACCGAGCTGGCCCGGATCAACGATGCCAAGGCCGCCCTGCTGGTCGGGGCGAGCCCGGACTCCGCAGTGCTGGCCGCGGCGATCGAGGCGCTGCTCCCCGGCGACCGGCTCACCGTGGTGCCCGCCGAGTCGTCCGACGCCAACCTGCTCCGCGAGCACGTCACCGCACAGGGCCGCTGGGTGTCCGAGCGGGTGCGCGTGGTCGACTCGCTCGCCGAGGCGGAGGCCGCTGCGGTGGTCATCGCCGGCGAGGCTTTCGCCGGCACCGTCGAGGAGACCCGCAGCGGCGTCGAAGGGCTGGTCAAGTACCTCGCCGACGGTGCGGTGCTGAGCGTGGCGACGACCGCCACTCCCGGCCGGACGGCCGGCGCCGCCGCCGAGTTGGCCCGGCAGGACGCCCTGCACGGGGTCGGCGCCGACCTGGTGCTGCGCAACTCACCGCCGCTGCGGATCCACCGGCTGCGGTTCACCCCGGCCGACCCGGCCACGGCGGACCGGCTGACCCCGGCGTACCGACCGTCGAGCGTGCCGCTGACCCGCGGGATGCACATCGACTCGAACGGTGTGGCGGCGGCGGGCATCACGCTGGGCCTGGCCGCGCTGGCCCGGGTGGCGCGTCCGTCGTCGAAGCTGTGGCTGCTGCCCGCGCTGGCCGCCGCCCCGGTCGCCGCGTTCTTCCGGGACCCGGAGCGGGACGTGCCGGAGGACCCGAGCGCCGTGGTCGCCAGCGCCGACGGGCAGGTCCTGTCGGTGCAGCGGCTGCACGACGAGCGCTTCGGCGACGGCGAGTGGCTGCGGATCGCCGTGTTCCTGTCGGTGTTGGACGTGCACGTCAACCGGGCGCCTGTCGCCGGCAAGGTGGTGGACTACTTCGTCGCCGACGGCGGCTTCGTCAACGCCATGAAGCCGGACGCCGAGCACAACGTGGCGGCGTACACCGTGCTGGACACCGCGCGCGGCACGGTGGTCGTCGCACAGCGGACCGGGCTGATCGCCCGCCGGATCGTGCAGCGCGCGCCGATCGGCGCGTTGCTGGCGAAGGGCGAGCGTTTCGGCCTCATCCGGTTCGGCTCGCGCACCGACGTGTACCTGCCGGCCGACGCCGCCGACCCGCTGGTCGGGCCGGGCGACAAGGTCGTCGGGGGCGCCACGGTCATCGCCCGCTGGCGCTGACCCGACAGAACGAGAAACGGGGCGCCGCTGTTCGCGGCGCCCCGTTCTGCGTGCTCGATCAGGCGGTACGGCGCTGCCGCAACCAGAGCACCGGGCCACTGACCAGGTAGCCCACCACGATCAGGGCGAACGTGAGTCGGATGTCGACAAGCGCGCCGATCACCGGGGCCAGCCACAGCCACGGCGGCATCTTGACCAGGCGGGCGAGCTTGGCGTACGGGAAGCTGGAGACCATCGCGAAGGCGAGGAGCGCCACCCCGGCGACCAGCACCGGACCGGGCACCGGCAGGCCGATCGCCACGGTCACCGCGAGCACCGCGGCGGCCATGGTGGTGGGCACACCGCAGAAGAAGCGGCCGTCCTTCGGTGAGACGTTGAAGCGGGCCAGGCGGATCGCGGCACACGCCGCGACCAGCGCACACGCCACCGCGGCGGCGGCCGTCGAGACGGAGCCGGCGAGCGAGGCGTACACCACGACGGGCGCGGCGAGGCCGAACGAGCACATGTCGGCCAGCGAGTCCATCTGTGCGCCGAACGGGCTGGCCACGCCGAGCCGGCGGGCCAGGGCGCCGTCCAACCCGTCGAAGATGACGCAGGCGATCAGGCACAGGGCGGCGATGCGCACCTCACCCTGCATCGCCAGGAAGATGGCCAGCATGCCGAGCATCAGGCTCGCCAGCGTGCAGGCGTTGACCACGCCGAACTTCATCCGGCGGGCCACCGTGCGCTCGCCGGGGAGCAGCGGGATCGACCCGGCCGTGGCCTCGTCGGTGTGCATCATCGGCAACGCCGGGCTGACCGGCATGACCGCCTCGATCTCCGCGCGGGTGGCGTCGATCGGCGGCCGGCTGAGCCGGTCCAGACCGTAGCGGCGGCGCTGCCGGTCGGCGTACCGGTGCTCGGGCAGCGCCAGGTCGGTGGTCCGCAGGTCGTCGTCACGGCGACCCACTCGGACCAGCAGCACCTGGCGGGCGAACGTGCCGCTGCGGCGCAACGGGCCCGCCCAGCGACGCCCTGCGGGGCGCGGACTGTCAGTCGTACGACGCCGGCGCCATGGGGCTCTCGGCACGTTTCCTCCATCACCGGATCGGCTGGCCCGCCGTGGCGGGGTGTCCGGCTGTCTCGTGCCGGACCTTCGATGGCCCGGCAGCCGTTTTGCGGAGTACACCATCGCATAGGGGAACAGGACTTGGCGATAGCTGCCGGCGGTACTTCCATCTGGCTTAAACCGCGCGAACCGCTCTCTTATTCCCATCCCGGGCATCAACGCCCGTTTCCTCCATCAATCCCTCTCCCGACTGTACCGGAGGGTCACCATCGCGGCTCAGTGAGCGGGGTGCTATCGACCCCGTCGTCCGATTGCCGAGGCAGCGATGCCGGTCAACGGCAGGTCAGCGGCCTGCGCCCGGGTGAACCAGCCGGCCCGGGCCGTGGAACCGCCGGCGGACTCGGTGACCACCGCATCGGTTGGTACGTCCACCAGCACCCGATAGATCACCCGTACGCCGTGCCAGTCCAGCGGACGACCCTCGGGGCCCAGCGCGGCCGGGTTGTGCAGGTTGTCCACGCCGAGCAGCTCCACCACCCGACCCAGTTGCCCGCCCTCCTCGACCAGCTCCCGCAGCAGCCCGGTGGTCGGCTGTTCGCCGTGGTCGGTGCCACCACCGGGCAGGTGCCACTTGCCGGCGCCCGGGTAGCCGTCCGCGATCTGGGTGAGCAGGATCCGCCCCGCCGGATCGGTGACCAGCCCGTACGCCCCGAAGCGCAGCCGGCGATCGGGGTGCGGCGGCGGGATCGGCTCGGTGGACCGGTGCGTACCGGCCGGCAGCGGGGTGACCGGGAGACCGAGCAGTTCGGCGCTGAACGGCGTCAGCGGCAGCCGGGCGGCCTCCTCGAGGGTGACCCAACGCGTCTCCACCTCGCCACCTCCGGCGCTGCCCGAGGTGCCGTCCCGGGCGGTCACCTCGAAGAGCAACCGGTCGGTGTGCAGCGAGATGTCCTCCTCCGCGAAGGTGGTCACGTCGGCCACGACGGCGAGCAGCCGGCCCACCGCAACCGTCGACCCGGTCTGCCCGGAAACGGCGCGGACGACAGCCCGCTCGGGGTGCTCGGCGTGCGCGACCAGCCCTCCGGGCAGCGACCACACACCCGGCTCCCGGCCCTCCCGAACAACCAGAACCCGCCCAGAGCTCCGCAGAACCCCGTAAACCCCAACCCGTCGCGCCAGTTC
>NZ_VDFY01000046.1 GCF_006228125.1 Micromonospora orduensis
GGGTTACCGGAGCCAGGGGAGCCGGCGCACGATCGGGAGGTTCGCCCAGTACCGGCCGAGGCCCCAGGTGTCACCGGCGTTGACCAGCGCCAGCACCGCGAGCACCGCGGCGTAGATCAGGTGGTCGTCCATGAAGGGGTTGTTCTCCGGGGGCAGTACGGCGGTCCACATCATGACCAGCAGCAGCCCGCCGGCCACCGCGGCGACCCGCATGCCGATGCCGAGCATCAGGGCGACGCCGATCCCGGCCAGACCGATCATGAACAGCCAGTCCGCCCAGGCGGCTCCGGCGATGCCGGCGTAGAGGTCCTTGAAGGGACCGGCAACGCCGAAGGTGAGGAACCCCTTGGTGGGGCTGCCACCGTTGATCCAGGCGTTCTTCGACTCGGTGGCCAGTCCGAGGCCGAACAGCTTGTCGAGGAACGCCCAGAGGAAGATCCAGCCGAGCGCCAGGCGGGTGCCGGCCAGGAGGTACCGGACGGCCCTCTCCCGGGCGCCGGCCGCCGGTGTGTTGGCGGTGGTCCGCTCGATCGTCGCGGTCATGGTCTCCACGTCCCTTCGTTGCCTCGCACCGCGCTTCCCGGTGGCATCTCCAGTGGACTCCCGTCGCGGCGTCCGCGGCAGGGCCGACCGGGCCACGTCGACCCGGGACCTTGGACCTGTTCGGGACCGGTCTCGTGCCTCTGACCGTGGCCGCCGTGCGGCCGTAGCGTCCGGTGTGGATGACGACAGGGAGGTCGTGATGAGGACCTGGCAGGTGGGTGACGTGATGACCCGGGAGGTCGCGACCGTGGTGGTCGAGACCCCGTACCGGGAGGTCGTCGACGTGCTGCTGCGCCGCAACGTCAGCGCGGCGCCGGTGGTCGACGGTTTCCGCCGGGTGCTCGGGGTGGTGTCCGAGGCTGATCTTCTGCACCGCATCGAACGGGCCGGCGAGCCGGCACAGCGGCGCGTCTTCGAGAGCCGCCATCGGCGCGATGCCCGCAGCAGGAGCGAGGCGTTGATGGCCGGGGACCTGATGACGGCGCCGGCGGTCACCACGTACCCGGAGGCGACGCTGGCGGCCGCGGCCCGGCTGATGGACCGCGAGCGGGTCAAGCGGTTGCCCGTGCTCGACGACCTCGGCCGGCTCGTCGGCATCGTCAGTCGGGCCGACCTGCTGCGGGTGCACCTGCGCTCCGACGCCGAGATCCGCGAGGACGTGGTGCAGGAGGTGCTGCGCCGGGTGCTCGCCGTGCGGGACGGCCTGGTCACCGTGAAGGTGCGCCACGGTGAGGTCGACCTCGCCGGCCGGCTGGACCACCGTTCCGCCGTCGACCTCGCCGGCCGGCTCGCGGCCCAGGTCAGTGGTGTCGTCCGGGTGACAAACGCGATCGCGTACGACACCGACGACACGGTCACCGATCCGGGTCAGGTGATGCCGGTCGCGTGATCGCCACCGGCGGTCGAGTTGGCCGGAGCGCCGACGTCGGCCGGGCTGCTCGCCTAGGCTCGGGAGCGGCCGGCCGGCGCGGCGACGGTGCGGCGCGGTGGTCGATGCCGGGGGGCGCCGGGTGGGTGAGGCGACGGTCGCGGTGCCCCTGTGGGCGTGGGGCGCGGTCGGCGGGGTGATCGCCGTGATGCTCGCGGTCGATGTGCTCGCGCACCGGGACAACCATGTCATCGGGTTACGGGAGGCGCTGCTGTGGAGCGGCGTCTGGATCGCGGCGGGCCTGCTGTTCGGGCTGGTCGTCTGGTTCGGCCTGGGCGCCGAGCCGGCCGTCGCGTACTTCTCCGGCTACCTGCTGGAGAAGGCGCTCTCGGTGGACAACGTCTTCGTCTTCGCGCTGCTGTTCGGGTATTTCCGGGTGCCGGCGGGCTACCAGCACAAGGTGCTGTTCTGGGGCGTCGTGGGGGCGCTCGCGTTCCGCCTGCTGTTCATCTTCGCCGGCGCCGAGCTGCTGGAGCGGCTGGCCTGGGCGGGGGTCGTGCTGGGGGCGTTCCTGGTGTGGACCGGTTGCCGGTTGGCCGTACGCGGTGAGCCGGACGTCGATCCGGAGCGCAACCGGATCGTGCGGCTGTTCCGGAGGGTGGTGCCCACCGACGCCCGCTACCACGGCGACCGGTTCACCGCCCGGGTCGGCGGGCGGCGGGTGGCGACCCTGCTGCTGGTGACGCTTGTCGCGATCGAGGCCACCGACATCGTCTTCGCGGTCGACTCGGTGGCGGCGATCCTCGCCATCACCACCAGCACCTTCCTGGTGTGGACGGCCACGGCGTTCGCCGTGCTGGGGCTGCGCAGCCTCTACTTCTGCCTCGCCGGTCTGCTGCGGCACTTCGCCTACCTGCGGTACGGGCTCGCCGTGGTGCTGGCCTTCGCGGGGTCGAAGCTGATCCTGGCCGAGACGCCGGTGGGCGAACTGCCGGTCTGGCTGACCCTCGCGGTGGTGATGCTGAGTCTGGCCGCCGCCATCGGCGCCAGCGTGGTGGCGGCGCGACGCGCCCGGTGACCTGCCGGGTCAGCCGGCGCGTACCGGCCGGGACAGCTGGTCGGCCAGCAGCGCGGGCGCCTCGGCCAGGGACGGGCCGTACCAGGTGAGGTGCCGACCGGAGAGCAGAGCGCACGGTACGCCGGGGAACGCCTCCGGCCCGTCGTCGGCGGTGAACCGGTACGGCTCGTCGGGCAGCACCACAAGCTCCGGCGATCGTGCGCGCAGGTCGGCGAGGGTCGGACGGGGATAGCGCTCGGGGTGGTCGTCGTAGGCGTTGACGACCCCGAGCCGGCGCAGCACGTCACCGGCGAACGTGTCGCCGCCGAGCACCACCCACGGCCGCCGCCAGACCGGCACCACCGCCCGGCGGGCCGGTGTCAGCGCGGGCGGTTCGGCCCAGGCTCGTCGCGCTGCCCGCAGCCACGACGGCTCGGCCGGCGCACCCAGTTCGGCCAGCAGTTCGCCCAGCTCGGTCAACGCGCCCGCGACGGTACGCGGATAGGTGACCCGTACCGGCACGCCGGCGGCCCGCAGCGCGTCCGCGTCGGCGCGGCGGTTCTCCTCCACGTTGAGCAGGACGAGGTCCGGCCGGAGCGCGCGGACCCGGTCCAGGTCGGGGTACTTGCTGCCGCCGACCCGGGCGACGTCGAGATCCCCCGGGTGGACGCACCAGTCGGTGGCGCCGACAAGCGTCCCGGGCAGGGTGAGCGCCACCGCCTCGGTCAGCGACGGCACCAGCGACACCACCCGCATCCCGCGTACCTCCGTCCGCCGCCCGTACCGATGATGCCCGCCGGGTCGGCACGACGCCGGTCAGGGTCGTCCGGGTGCGATCCGGGCGGTGACGTCGAGGTGCGCGGGCCGGCACCCGGCGGTCGCGGCGAAACGGCGGACCGCGGCGTGGACGTGCTCGCGTACGGCCCCCGCCCCGGCGTCGGCGGTCAGGTCCACCCGGATCCACACGTCGGGGTGGGGCGGCGCGCCGGTGAGCACGACACGGGCCGCTCCTACCGCAGGGTGGCCAATCAGGTCGCGCTCCAACGCCCGGGCAAGGAGGTCGGCCGCCAGCCGGGTGCGTCCCGGCCGGTTCCCGGGGCTGCTCAACGTGCCGCGCAGTGCCCGCTGGGGCCGACGCACCTCCCGGGCCAGGAGGCGCTGCCCGGCCAGTGCGGTCAGCAGTCCGGCGACGGTCGCGGCCAGGGTGCTCCACGGAGCGGCCAGCCGCCACGCGTCCAGCAGCCCGTCACCGAGCACCGCCGCGTCGGGATCGCCGCCCGGCGGCACGCCGAAACTGACCACCAGCGTGGTCACCCCGCCCGCCACCAGAACGAGCGCGACGATGGTCCACAACAGTCGGTGCGCGGCGTCGGTCATGTCGGCCGCCCGTACGGCACGACCCGGACCTCGATGCGGCCGGAGCGGGGCGGGGCGAGGCGGCGCAGTTCCTGGTGTACCGCGTACTCGATCTCCGCTCGGGCGGCCGGGTCGCCGGTGGCGCGCACCCGGGGGTTCCACTGCTCGCCGCGCCGGCGGATCCGCACCCGCGCCCGTCGTACGCCCGGCACGGTGCCGGCCGCGTCGGTCAGTCGGCGTTCCACGCACCGGCGGCGCAGGTACCAGCCGTCCCGCTCGCCTGCGTGGAGGCGGACAGGTGTCCAGCGGCGCAGTTGGGCGGCCAGGATGACCAGCCCCAGAAGGACGCCCCCGACGGCCACCGTCCGGACGCTCGGGTCGTGCCAGCGGGTGGTGGTCAGCGTGTCGTACCAGCCGACGGGGACGATCGCCGGTGCCGGGCGGTCCAGCGTGGCCAGCAGCGCCTGCGCGGTCAGCAGCGCGCCGCCGACGAGCAGGGCGGCGGACAGCGCCAGTGAGGCCGCCCGGTTGACGGTGCGCATGCCGTTCTCCGGCCGGTCGGCCGGTCGTGGCGGTGCGGCGCCGTCCGCGCCGGGGACGAGCAGGTCGTCCACCGTCACGGTGACGGCGGCGACGGCGAGCCCGGTGGCGTCGGCCACCCGGTCGGCGACGGCCGCCCGGACGGCCTCGGCGACGGCGGGCACGCTGTGTCCGTACGCGGTGACGAGGTGCAGGTCGAGGCCCACCGACTGGCCGCCCAGGCGGACGGTGGCCGGGCGGGCGCTCGCGACCCCCGGTACGCGGCCGGCCGCCTCGGTGGCGATCCGCGCGACATCCGCCGCCTCGACCGTGTCCCGCTCTCGCCGGTTCGCGCCGCCGCTTGCGCTGGTGGCGGTGCCGGTCTCCCCGTCGACGCGACACCACCGCCTCCCC
>NZ_VDFY01000166.1 GCF_006228125.1 Micromonospora orduensis
CTCCGGACCCTACCCGCCCCCACCTCCCCGAACCCCAAAACAACCAACCTCCCCGGCCGCGTCGATCATGGAGTTGTGGCGGCAAACGAAAGTCGCGAATGCGGCCGAAACGGCCACCGCAACTCCATGATCGACAGGGTGAGACGCCGGCGCCGCCCCGCACGTCGTGTGCGGGGCGGCGTCGGAGAATCGGGGATCACCAGAACCGGCGGCGCTTGGCCTTCTGCGGACGGATCAGGTCCGCGCCCCTGGTGAGCAGCCGGGTCGCCCCGGAGGGACCACGCCGGGCCTCCAGGGTGTGGCTGAGCCTGCGGGCGCCAGCGGCGGCAAGCGGCACCGCGACCGCCATCACCGCCCACTGGGCAATGCGCTTCTGGATCATGTGGGTTCACCTCCGTCAGTGGCTTCTGACGTCTCTGGTACCCAGCGTGACCGGTTGGTAAGCCTCAGACCGTCGGGGCCACCGGATTGGGCAGCGCGCCGCCGAACCGCCGGTCGCGCTGGGCGTACAACTCGCAGGCGTACCAGAGGTGGCGGCGGTCGAAGTCGGGCCAGAGCGTGTCGAGGAAGACCAGCTCGGCGTACGCGGTCTGCCAGAGCAGGAAGTTGGAGATCCGCTCCTCGCCCGACGGGCGCAGGAACAGGTCCACCTCCGGGATCTCCGGGTGGTAGAGGTACTTCGCCACGGTCTTCTCGGTGACCTTCGCCGGGTCGAGTCGACCGGCCGCCACGTCCCGGGCGATCGCCGCGGCGGCGTCGCCGATCTCGGCCTGCCCGCCGTAGTTGACGCAGAACTGCAGGGTGAGCGTCGAGTTGCCCCGGGACATCTCCTCGGCGGTCTGCAACTCGGAGATGACGCTCTTCCACAGACGGCCGGGCCGGCCCGACCAGACCACCCGGACGCCGAGGTCGACCAGCTGGTCGCGGCGGCGACGGATGACGTCCCGGTTGAAGCCCATCAGGAACCGGACCTCGTCCGGCGAGCGCCGCCAGTTCTCGGTGGAGAACGCGTACGCCGAAAGGTAGGGGATGCCCATCTCGATGGCGCCTTCGATGGTGTCGAAGAGGCTGTGCTCCCCCGCCTCGTGACCCTTGGTGCGGGGCAGCCCGCGGTCCTTGGCCCACCGCCCGTTGCCGTCCATCACCACTGCCACGTGCTGCGGCACCGCCTCGCTGGGCAGCGCCGGCGGCCGGGCGCCGGACGGGTGGGGCGTCGGTGGCGTCGGCTCACGCCGGCTGGCCCTGGTGGATCGTCGGATCACTCGGCTCTCTCCCTGCTCGCACCGTCCGCTCCGGCCTCGACGTCGCCGCGCGGCCGGAGCATCGCCGCGCCACCGCCGCCGGGCGGCGGGGCCGTGCCGGCGACCGAGGGACCCCGGTCGACCAGCGGCAGCGAGCGTAGCGCGCGCTCCAGGTGCCACTGCAGGTGCGCCGCGACCAGCCCACTGCACTCCCGGCGTACGCCGGTGTCGGTGGCGTCCGCGATCACCCAGTCGCCGGTGGTCAGCGCGGACATCAGGTCGATGGTGGCCGGGGCGGGGTGGGCCGCGCCGGGCGGGCGGCAGTCCGGGCAGACGGCGCCGCCGGCCGGTACGGAGAACGCCCGGTGCCGGCCGGGGGTGCCGCAGACCGCGCACGCGATAAGCGCCGGCGCCCAGCCGGCGAGGGCCATCCCGCGCAGCAGGTACGCGTCGAGCACCAGGGTGGTGTCGTGCTCGCCACGGGACAGCGCCTTCAACGCGCCGACGGTGAGCTGGAACAACCGCAGCGACGGCTCCCGCTCGACCGGGGTGAGCCGCTCGGCGGTCTCGGCGATCGCGCTGGCCGCCGTGTAGCGGGGGTAGTCGCCGAGGAACCGCTTGCCGTACAGGTCGATGCCCTCGACCTGGCTGACCGTGTGCAGCGAGCTGCCGTGGTTTCCTTTGGGGTCGCCGGCGAGCTGGAGGTCGACGTGGCCGAACGGCTCCAACCGCGCCCCGAACTTGCTTGTGGTGCGGCGGATCCCGCGGGCCACCGCGCGGAGCCGGCCGTGCCGGCGGGTGAGCAGGGTGATGATCCGGTCGGACTCGCCGAGTTTCTGCACACGCAGCACCACCGCGTCGTCGCGGTAGAGCTGTCGGCGGTACCCGGCCATCGGGCCATTCTCCCTCGGGGTGTGAAATCAGGGTCGCTTCGGGGTGGACGCGCGGAAGAACCCCGATGCGCCCGGCTCGTGCCCGGCCGTAGCGTGCTGGCCATGGCACTGCTCGAAACCACCGCGGCCGTCCGCCGTCGCGTCACGGCCCCCGTCGCGCTGGGGATGACCGCCACCCTCATCCTGCTCGCCGGGTGCGACAACCTCTCGTTCCGTCGGCTCGACTACGACGACACCGAGGCGGTGAAGATCACCACGATCCGGATGCTGGGGGGCTCCGGCGACATCGTGGTCCGGGGCACCGGCCCGGTGGGCGAGGCGCGGATCAAGCGGGTGGTGCGCTACCAGGGGGGCGAGCCCAAGGCCCGGTACGAGATCAAGGGCAGCGAACTGGTCCTGGACAGCGACTGCGGCAACCGGTGCTCCGTCTCCTACGAGGTGACCGTGCCGGAGGGTGTCACCGTGCAGGGCGAGTCCGGGTCCGGTGACGTCGAGCTGAGCAAGATCGGTGCGGTCGACCTCCGGCTGGGTTCGGGGGACGTGCGGATCGTCGGCGCGACGGGGGCGGTCGGGGTGGAGACCGGCTCCGGAAACATCGAGGTCAGCGAGGCCACGGCGGCGGTCCGCCTGCGCGCCGGGTCCGGTGACATCACGGCTCGGCGGCTCGGTGGCGCGACCGACGCCGAGGCCGGCTCCGGCAACGTCACAGTCGAACTGGACACGCCGGCGGCGGCACGCGCGCACGCGTCCAGCGGCGACGTGACGGTGCTGGTGCCGCAGGGCAGCTACCGGGTGCGCTCCAGCACCGGCTCCGGCGACGACCGGGTCACCGTCGCCGACGATCCGGCCGCGTCCCTGGTGCTCGACGGGTCGGCCGGCAGCGGCGACGTCACGATCAGCCAGCGTTGAGGTCGACGGTGGCCGCATCCCCGGCCACCCGCTGCGCCGGCACCACGGCCCGTCCGGCGGCCGGCACGGGCCACGCCGCGCCGGGCCGGCCACCCGGTCCGGCAACGGGCCGGGCAGCCGACCCGGCCGGCGCCGGCGGGGCGCCCGGGATCAGCTCCGGAGGCCGCCGGGCGGCGACGTCCTCGACCCAGCCGACGGCCAGGGTGACGAGCCCGACCAGCGCGAAGACCAGCAGCACCCGGATGGCCAACCCCAGCAGGTTCTGGTGGGACCAGCCGACCACGTCGACGAGCGGGGTGAGCGCCACCACGAACGGCATGTGCCAGAGGTAGACAGTCAGCGCCCGCCGGTTGACCACGGTCACCGCCCGGTCGGCCAGCCGGTTGCGCCCCAGCCAGGCGATTCCGGCCGGCGCCCGACCGAGCACGATCAGGATGAACGCCGCGGACCAGAGGGCGTTGCCGAGGTGGTTGTCGTTGAGGTCGTACCCGCGTGGGCCGGGATGCGCGACGATCCACGCGCCGCCGACCACAGCGAGCGCCAGCGCCAGCGGGTACAGCACCCGGCCGGAGAGCCGGCGCAGCATCCCCGCGTGGTGGGCGAACCCGAGCAGCCACGCGCCGAAGTACAGGCCGAACTCACGCAGCACCGGCGGCGCCGGGTAGATGCCCACCTCGATCGCCACCAGCAGGAGGTACGGGGCGAGCAGGGTGGGCAGCGGCGCCCTGCGGAACAGCCAGAACGCCACAGGTGAGGCGAGCACGAACCACAGGTAGTCGCGCAGGTACCAGATGATGCTCAACGCCAGGGCGCCCCAGTTGTTGGCCGGCGGGTCGGCGATCGGGAACAGCCACAGCAGCAGTCGAGGGCTGGCAGCCAGCCCGCTGAACAGCATGGCCGGGACGAAGACCGCCGCCAGCACCCACAGTGACGGCAGCAGCCGGCGCAGCCGGCGACCGACCGCGGCCGGCCCGGACCGGGTGAGCGACGCGGCCATCAACGAGCCGGCCAGCGCGAACATCACCGACATGGCGGGGAAGACGAGGGTGAGGGTTGCCCACCCGGTGACGTGGTAGACGACTACTCGGACGATGGCCAGGAAGCGGAGCAGATCGAGATACCTGTTGCGCATCAGCCTGCATCTGGGTCGGGGACGCGGGGCGTACTCCCCCTACCCTGCGCGGCGCCGACGCCAAACGGCCGGCACCCCTACCAAACGTGAACCCTGCCATCGGTACGACCGAAAAAGATCATGGAACGCCCGACCGGGACACCCGGCCGGGCCCACGACGTGGATCAGAAGCCCAGCTTGCGCAGTTGCTTCGGGTCGCGCTGCCAGTCCTTCGCCACCCGTACGTGCAGGTCCAGATAGACCCGGGTGCCCAGCAGCTCCTCGATCTGGCGGCGGGCGTTGGTGCCGACCTCCTTGAGCCGGCTCGCCCGGTGACCGAGCACGATCGCCTTCTGGCTGGGCCGTTCCACGTACAGGTCGGCGTAGATCTTCATGACCTGCCCCTCGGGCATCATCTCCTCGACCACCACCGCGATCGAGTGCGGCAGCTCGTCGCGGACACCCTCCAGCGCGGCCTCCCGGATCAGCTCCGCGACCAGCACCTGCTCAGGGTCGTCGGTCAGCATGTCGTCCGGGTAGAGCTGCGGCGACGGCGGCAGGTACTTGGTCATCACATCGACAAGCGTGTCCACCTGGTGCCCGGAGACGGCGCTCACCGGCACGATCTCGGCGAACTCCCCCATCTCGCTGACCGCGAGCAACTGCTCGGCCAACCGGCGCTTGTCCACCAGGTCGGTCTTGGTGACCACGGCCAGCACGGTGGCCTTCAACTCGGCCAGCTCGCCGGAGATGAAGCGGTCCCCGCGCCCGACCGGCTCGTCGGCCGGGATGCAGAGGCCGATCACGTCGACCTCGGTCCAGGTCGAACGCACCAGGTCGTTGAGGCGCTCGCCCAGCAGCGTACGGGGACGGTGCAGACCAGGCGTGTCGACCAGGACCAGCTGCGATTCCGGACGGTGCAGCACGGCCCGGATGACGTGCCTGGTGGTCTGCGGCTTGTTCGACGTGATGGCGATCTTGGTGCCGACGATGGCGTTCGTCAGGGTGGACTTGCCGGCGTTGGGACGCCCCACGAAGCAACCGAACCCGGCCCGGTACGGACGCGGCTCCGGATCCCGCACGGGGCTCACCTGGTCACCGTGCCGAGCACGGTGCCGTCCGGCGCGGCCACGTGGATCGGCGCGTCCGCGGCGAGGTCACGGACCGCCGCGTGCCCGGCGCCGTCCAGCGTCGACGCCTCGGTCACCACGACCGCCGCCTCCAGCCGGCTCGCCCCCGCCGCCACCGCCGAGGCCACCGCCAACTGCAACGCGGTGAGGGTCAGCGAGGGCAGGGCGACACTGGCCGCCGCGTACGTCCGGCCGTCCTGGTCCCGGACGGCGGCCCCCTCCACCGCGGCGACCCGCCCGCGGGCTCCCCGGGCCAGGACCACCAGCTTGGCGTCCTCGGCGCTCAGCGGAGCCGGCGCGGTGGGGGTGGGCTGCGCGGGCGCGGCGGGTGTGTCAGGCATCGGCGGGTTGCCTCTCCTCGTCTCGGTTGTGACCCTGGTCGTCTCCGGGGCCGGTGTGCCCCGCGGTGTCCTGCTCGTCGCCCGGCTCGGCCCGGCTGACCAGGACCGTGTCGATCCGGTTGCGCCGGCCGGTGGTGCCCTCGGCGACCAGTCGGAGACCGGCGACCTCGGCCTCGGCGCCGGGGATCGGCACCCGCCCGAGCGACTGGGCGAGCAGACCGCCGACCGTCTCCACCTCGTCGGTGGGCAGGTCGGTGTCGAACAGCTCGCCCAGGTTCTCCACCGGCAGGCGGGCGGTGACCCGCACCGAGGAATCGGGCAGGCGTTCGACAGGCGGGCGTTCGACATCGTACTCGTCGGTGATCTCGCCGACGATCTCCTCCAGGATGTCCTCGATGGTGACCAGGCCGCCGGTGCCGCCGTACTCGTCGACGACGATGACCAGGTGGTTGCGGGCCGCCTGCATCTCCGACAGGAGGTCGTCCACCGGCTTGGACTCCGGTACGAAGGTCGCCGGGCGCATCAGCTCGGCCACCGGCAACTGCTCGGCCTGCGGATCACCGCCGCGGGAGCGCCGGATCAGGTCCTTGAGGTAGAGCACACCCAGCACGTCGTCGACGCTCTCGCCGATCACCGGGATGCGGGAGAAGCCGGACCGCAGGAAGAGCGCCAGCGCCTGCGCGAGGGTCTTGCCCTCCTCGATCCACACCATCTCCGTACGCGGCACCATCACCTCACGGGCGATGGTGTCGCCGAGCGCGAAGACCGAGTGGATCATCTGGCGTTCGCCGTGCTCGACCACGCCGCGCTGCTCGGCCAGGTCGACCAGCTCCCGCAGCTCGACCTGGGTGGCGAACGGGCCCTCCCGGAAGCCGCGCCCCGGGGTGACCGCGTTGCCGATGAGGATCAGCAGCGACGCGAGCGGGTTGAGTGCCCGGCCCAGCCAGCGGACCAGCGGCGCCACCGCCCGGCCCACGGCGTACGCGTGCTGCCGGCCGATGGTGCGCGGGGCGACCCCGACCACCACGAAGCTGACCACTGTCATCGCACCGGCGGTGACCAGCGCGGCGCGCCAGCCGGCGCCGAAGCTGTCCACCGCGACGAGCGCCACAAGTGTGGTGGCGGTCAGCTCGGCGAGCAGCCGCAACAGCAGGAGCAGGTTGAGGTGCCGGACCACGTCACCGGCGACGGCCTGGAGGGTGCGGGCGCCGCGTACGCCGTCCCGGGCCAGCTCGGCGGCCCGGGCCGGGGAGACCGCGGCGAGCGCCGCCTCGGTCATCGCGATCACACCGGCCAGCACGACCAGACCGGCCGCGAAGACGATCAGCTGCACATCGGGAAGGCCGGCGGTGGGGCCGGCCGCGAGTAACGGAGGAGTGGACATCACTGGGTGCGGGTCGACCGCCAGCTCGCCAGCAGCCGGGCCTGGAGGGCGAACATCTCCCGCTCCTCCTCCGGCTCCGCGTGGTCGTAGCCGAGCAGGTGCAGCACCCCGTGCACGGTGAGCAGGTGCAGCTCGTCCGCCGGGGTGTGCCCGGCGGCGGCCGCCTGCTTGGCCGCCACCTCGGGGCACAGCACGATGTCGCCGAGCAGGGCCGGCTCCCCACCGGCCGGGGCGCTCTCGCCCGGGCCGTGGTCGACGCTGCCCTCGTCCATGGGGAACGCGAGCACGTCGGTCGGGCCGTCGCCACCCATCCAGCGGTGGTTCAGCTCGGTCATGTAGTCGATGTCGACAAGCAGCACGGACAGCTCGGCGAGGGGGTTGACCCCCATCTCGTCGAGTGCGTGCCGGGCGACGGCGAGCACGGCGTCGGTGTCGACGTCGACACCGGACTCGTTGGCGATCTCGATGGACAACTGCTTTCCTCTGCTTTAGCGGCGGCGGCCGGCCCGGCCGCCCTGGGCGGGTCGCCCGGGCACGGCGTGGACGCCCTGCGCCTGCTGGTTCTCCCGCTCGGCGTCCCAGCGGGCGTACGCGTCGACGATCTCCCCGACCAGCCGGTGACGGACCACGTCGGAGCTGGACAGCTGGGCGAAGTGCACGTCCTCGACGTTCTCCAGGATCTCGCGGACGACCCGCAGACCGCTTGTCGTCCCGCCGGGAAGGTCCACCTGGGTGACGTCACCGGTAACGACGATCTTGGAGTTGAAGCCGAGCCGGGTGAGGAACATCTTCATCTGCTCGGGCGTCGTGTTCTGTGCCTCGTCCAGGATGATGAACGCGTCGGAGAGCGTACGGCCCCGCATGTAGGCCAGCGGGGCGACCTCGATCGTCCCCTGGGCCATCAGCTTCGGGATCGTCTCCGGGTCGAGCATCTCGTGCAGGGCGTCGTAGAGCGGACGCAGGTACGGGTCGATCTTCTCGTTCAGGGTGCCGGGCAGGAAGCCCAGTCGCTCGCCCGCCTCCACGGCCGGCCGGGTCAGGATGATCCGGTTGACCTGCTTGGCCTGCAACGCCTGGACGGCCTTCGCCATGGCCAGGTACGTCTTGCCGGTACCGGCCGGGCCGATGCCGAAGACGATGGTGTTCGAGTCGATCGCGTCGACGTACCGCTTCTGCCCGAGGGTCTTGGGGCGGATGGTGCGCCCGCGTCGGGAGAGGATGTTGAGCGTCAGGACCTCGGCGGGCCGCTCGGCGGTGCCCTGCTCGAGCATGCCGACGGTACGCCGGACGGCGTCAGTGGTCAGGGTCTCGCCTTTCTCGATGAGTTCGAGCAGCTCAGTGAAGACCCGCTCGGCGAGGGCGTTGTCCGCCGGGGCGCCGGTGATGGTGATCTCGTTGCCACGGACGTGCACGTCACTGGTGACCGAGCGTTCGACGAGTCGCAGGATCTCGTCACCCGCGCCGAGGAGGTTGACCATGATCTTCGAGTCGGGCACGGTGATCCTGGTCTGCACCCGGGGCGGGCCGGGAGGTGGGGTGCCGGTCATAGGTCGGGCCGAAGGGCCCTGCGCCACCTGCTCTCGATCTCGGCGCCGGCCCTGCTGGCACGGCGTGCGGACGTTCCACCCATCGTATCGGTTCAACGCGGGCCGCATCGCGCCCATTTCCGCTGGCCGCGATCAACTCCCGGCCCGGAAGTCGTACCTGTCGAACGTCTCCTGGTGGCGGGTGAAGCGGTACGTCGCCCAGTGCATCCGGATCACCGCGCCAGCGTCGTCGCGGGTGAGCCGCAGCAGCTCGCCGACCTCCCGACCGGAGACCGTCCGGTACACGTCGGGGCGGTCCGGCAACGGGGCGAAGACCGCAGGGGGACGCCCGGCCGGGTCCCGTTCGGCGCGCGCCTGGAGGGTGCCGTCGTGCCAGGAGAAGACGTACTCGGAGCCCTCCCCCCACCAGCGGCCGAGCAGGCCGCGCAGGGCGGCCGGAGCGGGGGCGCCGGGGCGCCACGGTTCGATCTCGGCCGGGTCGTGCTCGACGGCCTCGGCCAGCAACCGGTGCGGCAGCTCGAACAGCTCCGCCGCCGTACCGGACGAGCCGAGCACAGCCGCGCCCATCGCGCCGGCCGTGCCCTCGCCGCCCCGCCGGCCGTACACGCCGGCGAGGAAACCGGGCATCGCCCCGTCGTGCCCCACGTGCATCACCCGCTCGCCCTGCGGGATGAGGATCAGCCCGAGCCCGAAGCCGGCCCCCCAGAGCGTCTCGTCGGTGGTGGTCACCGGCCAGCGCATCTCGTCCAGGGTGCCCGGGGCGAGCACCGCGCCGGCCGGGTCCAGTGCCGCCGGGTCGGCCAGGAAGGCGGCCCAGCGGGCCATGTCCGTCGCCGTGCTCCACAGCTGGGCGGCCGGGCCGACCGCGCCGAAGTCGGTCGGCGGCTCCGGGTGCGCCTCGTCGGAGTACGCGTCGACCAGGTACCCGGTGGCCGCGCCCGGCCCCGGGGAGACGGTGGTGTCGGCGAGCCCCAGCGGCGTCAGGACCCGCTCGTCGAGCACCTCCGCCCAGGTGCCGCCGCGCAGCCGGGCCACCAGTTGCCCGAGCACGGCCAGGCCGAGGTTGGAGTAGTGGAACCGGCGGCCCGTCGGCAGCACCCGCTCGGCCCGGTCCAGCTCCGCCACCAACCGGGCGTCGTCCGGCGCGCTCAGGGAGTCCCACACGTCGCCGAACGGCTCGCGTTGCAGGCCGGCGGTGTGCGACAGCAGGCGGCGTACGGTCAGCTCGCCGTGCGCCGGCAGGTCCAGGTGCCGGCCCACCGGGTCGTCCAGGTCCAGCAGGCCGTCGTCGCGGCACTGGAGGGTGAGCGCCGCGGTGAAGGTCTTGGTGACCGAGCCGATCCGGAACTGGGTGCCCGGCCCCAGCGGGCTGTCGGTGCCGGTCTCGCCGACGGTGCAGCTCCACAGCGGCCGGTCGGCCCGGTGCAGCGCCGCCGACACCGCCGGCACCCGGGCGTCGGCCTGCACCCGGCGGACCAGCCGGCCCAACCGGTCGGGGGCGGCCGTCACGCCAGGTCCCGGGCGAGCATGGGGCCGAGCGGCGCGCCACCGAGCAGGTGCGCGTGCACGTGGAACACCTCCTGCCCGCCGTACCTCCCGGTGTTGAACATCAGCCGGAAACCGTCGCCGAGCAGCCCCTCGTCGTCCGCGACGACGGCGGCCGCGGCCAGCACCTCACCGGCCAGTCCCGGGTCGCCCTGGGCGAGGGTGGCGACGTCGGCGTAGTGCTCCTTCGGAATGACCAGGATGTGCACCGGGGCCTTCGGGGTGATGTCGCGGATGGCGAGGGTGGTGGCGGTCTCCCGGACCACGGTGGCCGGAATCTCCCCGGCGACGATGCGGCAGAACAGGCAGTCGGATCCCATCCGGGCAGTGTAAGGAGGAAACGGCTACGGCAGGATGGCCGGCATGACGGATCGAGCGGTACTCGTGACCGGAGCTTCGCGCGGCATCGGCCGGGCGGTGGCGGAGGCGTTCGCGGCCAGCGGGGACCGGGTGGCGATCCACCACCGCGACTCCGCCGACGCGGCCGAGCAGGTACGCGCCCACCTGCCCGGCGCGGGGCACGTCGTGGTCCGCGCGGACCTCACCGACCCGGACGCGGTCCGGGTGATGGTCGACCGGGCGGCCGAACTGCTCGGCGGGCTCGACGTGCTGGTCAACAACGCGGGGATGTACGGCGACCGGGACGACCCGCACCCGATCTTCGGCGCCACCTACGAGGAGTGGCAGCGGCGCTGGCGGCAGGTGCTGGAGACCAACCTGACCGGCGCCGGCAACGTCACCTGGTGCGCCGCGCAGCACATGCGCGGGCGCGGCGGTCGGATCGTCAACGTCTCGTCCCGGGGCGCGTTCCGGGGCGAGCCGGAGCAGCCGGCGTACGGGGCCAGCAAGGCGGGACTGAACGCGTTGGGCCAGTCCCTCGCGGTGGCGCTCGCGCCGTACGGCATCGCGGTGGCCACCGTCGCGCCGGGTTTCGTGGCGACCGACATGGTCACCGAGCACCTGCGCGGCGAGCAGGGCGCGGCGATCCGGGCGCAGAGCCCGTTCGACCGGGTGGCCCGGCCGGAGGAGATCGCCGCCGCCGTGCACTGGCTGGCCTCGCCAGAGGCCGAGTGGGCCTCGGGCACCATCGTCGACCTCAACGGCGCCTCCTACCTGCGCAGCTGACCGGAATCACCGGCGCTTCGAGGGTGGGTGCCGCCATTCGCAGGGTAAGTCTCTGCGGCATGGCCGACTCCACGCTGCTGGACCTCGCCGCCGACTACCGGGTGGTCGACGGGCACGACGACGATCCGGTCCTGCTCCGCCCCGACGGCACCCCCGTCGAGACGTGGCGTGAGGACTACCCCTACGACGAGCGGATGGGCCGCGACGAGTACGACCACCACAAGCGGCTGCTCCAGATCGAACTGCTGAAGCTCCAGGACTGGATCAAGGAGTCCGGCGAGCGGCTGGTGATCCTGTTCGAGGGCCGGGACGCGGCCGGCAAGGGCGGCACCATCAAACGGTTCATGGAGCACCTCAACCCGCGCGGCGCCTCCGTGGTGGCGCTGGCCAAGCCGGACGAGCGGGAGGCCGGCCAGTGGTACTTCCAGCGGTGGATGGCGCACCTGCCGGCGGCCGGTGAGATCGTGCTGTTCGATCGGTCCTGGTACAACAGGGCCGGCGTCGAGCGGGTGATGGGGTTCTGCAGCCGCAAGGAGTACCTGGAGTTCCTGCGCCAGGCCCCGGAGTTGGAACGGATGCTTGTGCGCTCGGGCATCCGGCTGGTCAAGTTCTGGTTCTCCGTGTCGCAGAACGAGCAGCGCACCCGCTTCGCGATCCGCCAGGTCGACCCGGTACGGCAGTGGAAGCTGTCGCCGATGGACATCGCCTCGCTCGACAGGTGGGACGAGTACACCGAGGCGAAGGAGGCGATGTTCTTCTGGACCGACACGGCCGACGCGCCGTGGACGGTGGTGAAGAGCAACGACAAGAAGCGGGCCCGCATCGAGGCGATGCGGCACGTCCTGCACCGCTTCGACTACACCGGCAGGGACCCCGAGGTGGTCGGCACACCCGACCCGCAGATCATCGGGCCGGCCGGGCTGGACCTGGGGCCGGAGGAGGAGGTAGTGCCGGTGTTCCCGAGGCCCTGAACGGTCACCAGCGGCCGAGGCGGGTGGCGAGCACGCTGAGCGCCGCCACCCCGGCCGTCGAGGTGCGCAGCACCGCCGGCCCGAGGCGTACCGGCCGGCCGCCGGCCTCCCGGAAGGCGGTCAGCTCGGCCGGGGCGATGCCGCCCTCCGGGCCGACCACCAGGACGATCTCCCCGGCGGTGGGCAGCTCGGCGGTGGTCAGCCGATCCTCGGCCTCCTCGTGCAGCACGAACGCGGCGGCGGCGCCGGCGATCCGGCGGGCCACAGTCGCGGTGGACTCGTCCGGCGCACCGGCCACCACCGGCAGCCACGGCCGGCGGGCCTGCTTCGCGGCCTCCCGGGCGGTGGCCACCCACTTCTCCCGGGCCCGTACGCCCCGGTCACCGCGCCACTGGGTGACCGAGCGGGACGCCGCCCAGGGCACGATCTCGTCCACCCCGACCTCGGTCATCGCCTGCACGGCCAACTCGCCCCGGTCGCCCTTGGCGATGCCCTGCACGGTGACGATCCGGGGTACGGGCGCGTCCGCGTACCCCCGGGAGGTGACAGTGACCTCCAGGCTGCCCCGGCCGACGGCGGTGACCACGGCGGCGGCCGTGCCGCCCCGCCCGTCGGCGAGCAGCAGGTCCTCGCCCACCCGCAGCCGTTGCACGGTGGCGGCGTGGTGCCCCTCCGGGCCGTCCAGGGTCAGCGCGTCACCGGTGGGCAGCGCCTCGACCAGGAACAGCGGCGCGGACACTCAGGCGTGCCCGTTGAACGCGTCGCGCATCCGGGAGAAGAAGCCACCCTGCTTGGACAGCTCGGCGACCTCCTCACCACGGGTCTTGGCGAAGTCGCGCAGCATCTTCTCCTGGTCCGGGTCGAGCTTGGTGGGCGTGCGGACGTCCAGGTGCACGTAGAGGTCGCCCCGGCCGGTGCCGCGCAGGTGCGGCACGCCCCGGGCGCGCAGCCGCAGGGTGCTGGCCGGCTGGGTGCCGGCCTTGACGTCGACGGTCTCCTCGCTGTCCAGCGTCTTGATGGTGAGTCGGGTGCCAAGCGCCGCCGCCGTCATCGGCACGGTAACCCTGCAGTGCAGGTCGTCGCCCTTGCGGGAGTACACGTCGTGCGGGCGCTCGTGGATCTCCACGTACAGGTCCCCGGCGGTGCCGCCGCCCGGGCCGACCTCGCCCTGCTGGGCCAGCCGGATCCGCATGCCGTCCTCGACACCGGCCGGGATCTTGACGGTCAGCGAGCGGCGGGTCCGCACCCGGCCGTCGCCGGCGCAGGTGGGGCAGGGGTGCGGGATGGTCGTGCCGTAGCCCTGGCAGACGGTGCACGGACGGGCCGAGACGACCTGGCCGAGGAAGGTGCGCTGCACCGACTGCACCTCGCCCCGGCCGCCGCACGCCTCGCAGGTGGCCAGGTGGGTGCCGGCGGCCGTGCCGGCGCCGGAGCAGGTGGTGCAGAGCACGGCGGTGTCGACGGTGATCGGAGCCTCGACGCCGAACGCCGTCTCGTGCAGGTCGAGTTCGAGTCGCAGGATCGCGTCGGCGCCCGGCCGGGTCCGCGGCCGTGGACCACGGGCGCCACCTCCCGCGCCGCCGAAGAACGCGTCCATGATGTCCTGGAAACCGACGAACGGGCCGGCCCCGCCCGGGCCGCCCGGGCCGCCCGCGCCGCCGCCTCCCGGGGCGAGCGGGTCGCCACCCAGGTCGACGATCTGCCGCTTCCGGTCGTCCGAGAGGACCTCGTACGCGGCGTTGATGTCCTTGAACTTCTCCTGAGCCTCCGGGTCCGGATTGACGTCCGGGTGGAACTGGCGCGCCAGCTTGCGGTAGGCGCGCTTGATCTCGTCATCGGAGGCTTCCCGGCTCACACCGAGGATGCCGTAGTAGTCCCTGGCCACTGCGTTCCGTGTCCTCATGTTCGTCTCGCGTTACGCCGACCGGCGGCCGCAGCCGGCCGTCGGCCCTGACTGGTCAGTTCTGGGCCAGCAGCTCGCCCACGTAGCGTGCCACGGCGCGCACCATGGCGATATTGCCGGGGTAGTCCATCCGGGTGGGCCCCAGCACCCCCAGGCCGCCCACGATCGTGGCGCCCGGGCCGTACCCGGTGCTGACCACCGAGGCGGCTCGCAGGTTGTCGAACTCGTTCTCGTCACCGATCAGCACCCGGGTCGTGCTCGGCTCGGTCTCGCCGATCAGCTTGAGGAGCACGACCTCCTCCTCCAGGGCCTCCAGGATGGGCCGCAGCGAACCCTGGAAGTCGAGCAGGCCGCCCCGGGTGAGGTTGGCGGTGCCGGCAAGCGCGATGCGTTCCTCGTGGCGCTCGACGAGCGTCTCCAGCAGAACGGTGGAGAGGGTGGTCATCGCGGGGCGCAGCTCGGGCGACGCCTCCTCGACCAGCGCCTGCACCAGCGGCGGAGTGTCCGACAGGCGGGCGCCGGCCAGCTTCTCGTTCACCAGTCGACGCAGGTCGGTGACGTCGTCGGCGGGCACCGGCCCGGGCAGCTCCACGAGCCGCTGCTCCACCCGCCCGGTGTCGGCGATCATGACGAGCATCAGCCGGGTGGTGGAGATCGGCACCAGCTCCAGGTGCCGCACCGAGGAGCGGGCCAGGCTCGGGTACTGCACGACTGCCACCTGCCGGGTCAGCTGGGCGAGCAGGCGTACGGTGCGGTGCACCACGTCGTCGAGGTCGACCGCGCCGACGAGGAAACGCTCGATGGCCCGACGCTCGGCCGGGCTGAGCGGCTTGACCCGGGACAGCCGGTCGACGAAGAGCCGGTAGCCGCGGTCGGTGGGCACCCGCCCCGCACTGGTGTGCGGCTGCCGGATGTAGCCCTCCTCCTCCAGCACGGCCATGTCGTTGCGGACCGTGGCCGGGGAGACCCCGAGCTGGTGCCGCTCGACAAGCGCCTTGCTGCCGACCGGCTCCTGGGTGGAGACGTAGTCCTCGACGATGGCGCGGAGCACGGCGAGCTTGCGGTCGTCGAGACCCATCCTCCGCACCTCCTGTCGCACGTCGGCCGCCGGCTCGATCTCAAGCCGGCGGACCGTCCTGGCACTCGACTGTAACGAGTGCCAGTCTACGTCGGCGCCCCCGCCAGCGCGATGATCAACGACAGCTCGTCGGTGCGGTCCGTACCACCCCGCCCGGTCCGATCGGCCCGGCCGACCGGGCGGTGTCGCTCTGGTGCGGCGTTGCCAACGGCACCTACCGTGACACCCATGACTGAACCTCCTCGCCCTCCCGGAGCGGGAGACCCCGGCAACTACCCGCCGGAGCCGACCTCACCGAGCTCGCCCCCATCGGCCGAGCCACCCACCGCACCACTGTCCGGGGCACCCGGCCCGGGCGGCTATCCCCCGGCCGGTGGCTATCCGCCGCCCACCGGTGACCAACCGTCGTCGGGCGGCTACCCTCCGCCGGGCGGCTACCCGCCCGGGGGCTATCCCCCGGCCGGAGGCAACCCCGGTGGCGGCTATCCGACCGGTGGCGCCTACGGCGGCCCCGGCGGCGGCTACGCCAACAACGAGGACAAGACCTGGGCGCTCGTCGCGCACTTCGGCGGTGCCGCCGGGATGATCGTCAGCGGTGGCGTGCTCGGCTGGATCGGCCCGCTGGTGGCGCTGCTGGCCCGGGGCAACCAGTCCCCCACGGTCCGTACGCACGCCGTGGCGGCGCTCAACTTCCAGCTCATCTGGTCGATCATCGGCCTGGTCGGCTGGGTGCTGTCCTGCATCGTGATCGGGTTCATCCCGGTCGCGGCGGCCGTGATCCTCGGCGCCGTGTTCGGCATCATCGCCGGCATCAAGGCCAACGAGGGGCAGTTCTACCGCTACCCGCTCTCCGCCAGCTTCATCAAGTGACGACGGGCCGGCCGCTCCCCCGGCCGGCCCGTCGCACCGCCCCCACCTGTAGGGCAGCGCTCCGGCTCAGGGCAGCAGGTCGCGGACCACGGCGTCGGCGAGCAGCCGGCCGCGCAGGGTGAGCACCGCCCGCCCGGCCGCGTACCTCCCGGCGTCCAGCAGACCGTCGGCCAACGCCCGTTCGGCGCCGGCCCGACCGGTGGCGTCGAGCACCGCAAGCGGCAGGCCGCTGGCGAGCCGCAGCCGGAGCATGACGTCCTCCATGTGCGCCTCGCCGGGGGTGAGCACCTCCCGGGCCAGGCCGGGCGACGCGCCGGCGGCCAGCCGCTGGGCGTACGCCGAGGGGTGTTTGACGTTCCACCAGCGCACCCCGCCGACGTGGCTGTGCGCCCCCGGCCCCAGCCCCCACCAGTCCGCGCCGGTCCAGTAGAGCAGGTTGTGCCGGCACCGGGCGTCCTCGGTGCGGGCCCAGTTGGAGACCTCGTACCAGGACAGGCCGGCCGCGTCGAGGGCGGCCTCGGCGGCCAGGTAGCGGTCCGCGGCGACGTCGTCACTGGGGTACGCCAGCTCGCCGCGCTTCATCCGCGCGGCGAGCCGGGTGCCGTCCTCGACGATCAGGGCGTACGCGCTGACGTGGTCCACCCCGGCGCCGACGACCTGGTCCAGCGAGGCCGCGAAGTCCTCGGCCCGCTCCCCCGGGGTGCCGTAGATCAGGTCGAGGTTGACGTGCTCGAACCCGGCGTCGCGCGCCTCGGACGCGGCGGCGGTGGCCCGGCCGGCGCTGTGCCTGCGGTCCAGGATCGCCAGCACGCCCGGGGAGGCGGACTGCATGCCCAGCGAGATCCGGGTGTAGCCGGCGTTCCGCAGCAGCTTCAACGACTCCGGGGTGACCGACTCCGGGTTGGCCTCGGTGGTCACCTCGGCGTCGGCGGCCAGCCCCCAGGTGCGGTCGATGCCGTCGAGGATGCGGGCCAGGTCGTCGGCGGGGAGCAGCGTGGGCGTGCCGCCGCCGACGAAGACGGTGTCGACCCGGGGCGGTGGGGTGTCGCCGAGCACCCGGGCGGCGAGCGCCAGCTCGGCCAGCACGGTGTCGGCGTACCCCTCGCGGCTGGCGCCGCCGCCCAACTCGGCCGCCGTGTAGGTGTTGAAGTCGCAGTAGCCGCAGCGGCTGGCGCAGAACGGCACGTGGACGTACACGCCGAAGCCGCGCGCGCCGACCGCAGTGGTGGCGGTGGCGGGCAGCGATCCGTCGACAGGGACGGTCTCACCATCTGGAAGGACGCCGGGCATGGCCACTAGTGTGCCCGGCATGACCTCTCCCGACGTCCTCGTGCGGGTCGCCACGGCCCGTGGGGTGACCACCCTCACCCTGGACAGCCCGCACAACCGCAACGCGCTCTCCACGGCCCTGATGACCCAACTGCTGGCGGGGCTGGCCGACGCCGTCGCCGACGACGCGGTCCGGGCGATCGTGCTCGACCACACCGGTCCGGTGTTCTGCTCGGGGGCCGACCTGAAGGAGACCGCCGCGGCGTACGCCAGCGGTTCGGTGCCCGCCGGGATGCTGGGTGACGTGCTCGCCGCGCTGTGGGACTGCCCGAAGCCGGTGCTGGCCCGGGTCGGCGGACCGGCGCGCGCCGGTGGGCTGGGCCTGATCGCCGCCGCCGATCTGGCGGTCTGCGCCGACGAGGCGACGTTCGCGTTCACCGAGGTGCGGATCGGGGTCATCCCGGCGGTGATCTCGGCGACCGTGCTGCCCCGGCTGCACCCGCGTGCCGCCGCCGAGCTGTACCTGACCGGGGACACCTTCGACGGTCGGCGGGCCGCCGAGGTCGGCCTGGTCACGGCCTCCGTGCCGGCGGACGGGCTGGATGACGCGGTGCGGCGCTGGTGCGACTCGCTGGTCCGTGGCGCGCCCCGCGCGTTGGCCGGCGCGAAGGAGCTGCTGCGCCGGCCGGGCACCGCCGAACTGCGCGACGACCTGACGCGGCTCTCCGCCCTCTCGACCGGTTTCTTCCTCTCCGATGAGGGGCGCGAGGGGGTCATGGCGTTCCGCGGAAAACGACCGGCGAGCTGGGTGCCCGCTCCCGACGTGGATCACGGCGATCACGCCGGGTAGGACCGAGCCTTCCGCCCGGGACGCCGCGCGGCCGGTGGCGTCCCGGTCACCAGGCGGTCGCGCCGCCGTCGACCATCCGGTGACGCGGGAGACAGGCCTGCGGAGCAGGTGAGATCCGCGCGGAACCGGGAAGTTCCCGATCGGGTACGGGCCGGCAGAGCCGACCCCGAACCGGTCGGACGACCCGGACGACGCCAACGGGGACGTACGCTTGCCGAACTGTGTCGACCAGGGGGTGTGGGTGCGAACTCGGGCAGCCGTGGCAGGTGGAGTGGTGCTCATCCTTGTCGCCGTGATCGGAATCTGGCTCGTCGTACGGCAGGCCGGGGACCGTCTGCAACTGCCCCTGGCCCGCAAGTGCACAGTCCAGGCCGACGGCCGGGTGGCGCTGGACGCCGACCAGATGGCCAACGCGGCGACCATCGCGGCGATCGGAGCGCAGCGGGGCATGCCCGAGCGGGCCGTGGTGGTCGCGCTGGCCACCGCGTACCAGGAGTCGGGGCTGCGCAACCTCGCCGACGGCGACCGGGACTCGGTCGGCCTGTTCCAGCAGCGGCCGAGCCAGGGCTGGGGCACCCAGGCGCAGATCCGCGACCCCCGGTACGCGGCGAACCGCTTCTACGCGGCGCTGAAGAAGGTGCGCGGCTGGGAGAAGATGCGGGTCACCGACGCCGCCCAGCGGGTGCAGCGTTCGGCGTTCCCCGAGGCGTACCAGAAGTGGGCCGACGAGTCCGAGGTGCTCAGCCGGGCACTGTTGGGCGAGGCCACCAGTGCGGTCGCCTGCACGGTGGGGCGTACCCCGGTGATGCGGGGCGCGGCGGCGGCCGCGCAGCTGACCCACAACCTGAAGCTGGACTGGGGGTTGTCCGGCACCGACGCGGCCGACCTGACCGGGCTGACGGTGCCGGCGGCCGACCAGCGCGACGGCTGGCGGTACGCGCACTGGCTGGTTTCGCACGCCCAGGACCACGGGGTGAAGCGGGTCCGCTTCGGCGGCCGGGAGTGGACCGCCCGCAACGGCACGTGGGGTCCGGTGGACGGCGAGCAGGGGCCGGCCGGGCAGGTGCTGGCGGAGGTCTTCGCCGAGGGGTGAGCTAGCCGGATCTCCTAACCGGCAGTCACCGCACAATCGGGCATCCTGCCACGTAACGCCCAATTGATCATATAGATGTCACTCTTCGCAGTAGAACCGCTGCACTAGGTCCGGCCCGGGTCCACCCGCGCCGTACGCCCTCCCCGATGTCTGGACAGTCGCGTTACGATCGGCGGCCTGTGCCAGAAAAGGTTTCACCTCATGGGGAGGGGTACGACGCGGTGTTCGATTACGGCGACCGGACCGGCTACGAACCGATCAGCGACACTGACCGCAAGGAGTTCCACGAGCAGGGCTTCCTCCTGCTGCGCAACGTCCTGACGGAGGACCACCGGGCGGCGCTGGAGGCGGCTGTCGACCGCGTCTACGCGGAGGAGCAGGCCAAGGGCACCACCAAGAAGGACGGCACCCTGCACCTGCTGGGCTTCCTGGAGCGCGACGAGCTCTTCGGTGAGCTGCTGACCCACCCGATCGCCTTCCCGTACATGTGGGGGCTGGCCGGCTGGAACATCTACACCCACCACAACCACCTGGACGTCACCCCGCCGGCCGCCGAGCCGGAGAAGCCCTACTGGGGCTGGCACCAGGACGGGTACCGGCAGAACTCCGACCCGGAGACGATGGACCCGAACCTGCCCCGGCCGATGTTCTCGCTGAAGGTCGCGTACGTGCTGTCCGACCTCTCCGAGACCGGCCGCGGCGCCACCAAGGTCATCCCGGGCAGCCACCTGTGGAACTCACTGGACCGGCCCAAGGACCTCAGCGTGCACAACCCCGACCCGGAGGGCACGGTGGAGATCACCGCCAACCCGGGTGACGCCTTCATCTTCGACCGCCGGCAGTGGCACTCCCGGTCGACGAACCTGTCGACCATCACCCGCAAGATGCTGTTCGTCGGCTACACCTACCGGTGGATCCGCCCGCTGGACGAGCTGCACCCCGACGTGAACGGCGAGTGGTACCGCAACCGCACGCCCGTGCAGCGCCAGCTGATCGGTGAGGGCACCCACACCGCCAACTACTGGGGCATCAACTGGGACGGGTACGTCGACGACGAGATCCCGCTGCGCAAGGAGCTCAAGGAGCGCGGTCTGCTCGACCGCAACATTCCCTGGCTGCGCTGATCTGCTACCCGTGCGGAAGGCCCCCTGTGCGCAGGGGGCCTTCCTCGCTTTTCAGCCGCGACCGGCGAGACGGCGACGGGCCTTCTCCCGGATCTTCTCCGGCAGGTCCTCGGCGTCGAGCAGCCGGGGCAGCAGCTCCGGCTCCAGACTCGTCGCCCGGAACACCTCGCCGATGGTGACCCCGTGCGCGGGGCGTTCCACCACCTCGACCGGGTCACCGGCGCCCACCTCCCCCGCACGCAGCACCCGCAGGTACGCCCCCGGTGTGGCGCGGACGGTGAAGCGCCGGATCAGGTCCGGAACGCCCCAGAAGCCGGCGAACGTCGTACACGGCGTACGCGGCATCGTCACCTGGAGCACCGCCGTGCCGACCGCCCACTGCTCGCCGATGACCGCCCCGGTGACATCCACCGCGTAGGTGGTCAGGTTCTCACCGAAGCCCCCCGAACGGATCGACCGGCCGATCTCGGCCGACCACCACGCGGCGTCCTCCTCGGCGTACGCGTAGACGGCCTTGTCCGCACCGCCGTGATGGGCCCGCTCGCCGATGAAGTCGCCGGCGAGGCCCTCGGCGAGCACCGGTACCGGGCCGTCGACGGGCCGCTTGTCGATGCCGCTGCGGCCGCTCGCGTCGCCGGCCCACTCCGCCTCGGTCACGATCCCGAGGTTCACCGCTGCCACCCTGCCGGTCATGACGGTCAGCCTAGGTGAATCCGCACTGCGGGCTTGACCTTGACGCTGCGTCAACCCTCCATGCTGGCTGCCATGAGCACCTCGCCAACAACCGATCAGGTCGAACAGCCCCCGATACACGTGCAGGGCCTGGAGAAGTCGTTCAAACAACTGAAGGTGCTGCGCGGCGTGGACATCGACGTGGCGCGGGGCAGCATCTTCGCCCTGCTCGGCTCGAACGGGGCGGGCAAGACCACCGTGGTGAAGATCCTGTCCACGCTGCTCAAGGCCGACGCGGGGACCGCCCGGGTCAACGGCTTCGACGTCGCGGCCCAGGCCGCCCGCGTACGCGAGTCGATCAGTCTCACCGGGCAGTTCGCGGCGGTCGACGAGGTCCTCAGCGGACGGGAGAACCTCGTCCTGGTCGCCAAGCTCAGGCACCTCAAGGCCCCGGGAACGATCGCGGACGACCTGCTGAAGCGCTTCTCGCTGACCGAGGCGGGCACCCGGAGGGTGGCGACGTACTCCGGTGGCATGCGGCGCCGACTGGACATCGCGATGAGTCTCATCGGGGAGCCGCCGGTGATCTTCCTCGACGAGCCGACAACCGGGTTGGACCCGGAGGCGCGCATCGAGGTGTGGCAGGCCGTCAAGGAGCTTGCCAAGGGCGGTACGACAGTACTGCTCACCACTCAGTACCTCGACGAGGCGGAGCAGCTCGCCGACCGGATCGCGATCCTGCACGAGGGCCGGATCATCGTGGACGGCACCCTCGACGAGCTCAAGCGGCTCCTCCCACCCGCCGAGGTCGAGTACGTCGAGAAGCAGCCGACCCTCGAGGACGTCTTCCTCACCCTCGTCGGCGCCAAAACGGAGAAGGAACAACGATGAACAAGCACTTCCTCGGCGACACCGCCGTCCTGCTGGGCCGTTCGCTGCGCCACATCGCCCGCAGCCCGGACACCATCATCACCACCGCGATCATGCCGATCGCCTTCATGCTGCTGTTCGTCTACGTCTTCGGCGGCGCGATCGAGACCGGCTCCGACTCGTACGTGAACTATCTGCTGCCCGGCATTCTGATCATCACGATCGCCTCGGGCATCTCCTACACCGCCTTCCGGCTCTTCCTGGACATGAAGGGCGGCATCTTCGAACGATTCCAGTCCATGCCGATCGCACGATCCTCCGTGCTGTGGGCGCACGTCCTGACCTCGCTTGTCGCCAACCTGATCTCGCTCGTGGTCGTCGTGCTCGTTGCCCTGATGATGGGCTTCCGTACGGGAGTGGGCGTGCTGGGCTGGCTTGCCGTCGCCGGCATCCTGGTCCTGTTCACCCTGGCGCTGACCTGGATCGCCGTGATCCCCGGCCTCACCGCAAAGACTCTGGACGGTGCTAGCGCGTTCTCCTACCCGCTCATCTTCCTGCCGTTCGTCAGCTCGGCCTTCGTGCCCACCCAGTCCATGCCCGGCCCGGTGCGCGCCTTCGCCGAGCACCAGCCGGTGACCTCCATCGTCAACGCGATCCGGGACCTGTTCACCAAGCAGCCGATCGGCACCGACATCTGGATCGCCCTCGCCTGGTGCGTCGGCATCCTCGTTCTCGCCTACCTGTTCGCCACCGTCACCTACCGTCGCAGGATCTCCTGAGCCGGCGTCGACCAAAGTTGGGCGAACAGCGGGCAGGATCGGAGCATGCTGACGATCGGTCAACTGGCGGCGTACGCCGGCGTCACGGTGCGGGCGGTGCGGCACTACCACCAGATCGGGCTACTGCCTGAGCCGGAACGGGACCCTTCGGGTTACCGACGGTACGCCGCGACGGCAGCCGTGTCCCTCATCAAGATCCGCACCCTCGCCGACGCCGGCGTGCCGCTGTCGCAGATCAGTCGGATGCTCGAAGCCGAAGCGTCAGCCTTCGCCGAAGCGATTCGAACCATCGACAACCATTTGCGCGACGAGATCGAACGGCTGGAGACCAGCCGTCGACACATCGGGCAGCTCACCGCCGGGGACAGTCTGGCGCTCCCACCGGAGGTGGCCGCCTATCTCGATCGGCTCCGGAGCATCGGGGCGTCGGAGCGGATGGTGGAGGCTGAACGGGACGGGTGGATCCTGGTCGCGGCGCGCTGGCCCGACCGCATCGTCGAGTGGATGCCCGGGAAGGTCGCCCAACTCGACGATCCGCAGGTCGTCCGGCTCTACCGGGTGCTGTCGGAAATCTTCGACGGCGACGTGGAGGACGACCCGCGTCTGGCGGAGGCCGCCGACATCATGGCGTGCCTGGCGGAGCAGGCACACGCCGCCGGTGAGGTCATTCTCGGCGAGGAGGCCGACGACGATCTCCCGCACGACCTGATCGACGCGCTCGCCGTCGAGTCCGATCCGCGGGTGGAGCGGCTGCGGGAGCTGATGCGCGAGCGCGGCTGGTCCGGTTGGAACCGGATGGAGCGGCTGGCCGAGCCTCCCGCCTGATCGCCCGGGCGTCCCTGCACACGGTCAGCCCTTGACGGCGCCCGCGACCAGACCGGAGACCATCCGTCGCTGCACCAGCAGGAAGAAGATGATGACCGGCAGGGTGAACAGGGTGGAGGCGGCCATCACCGGCCCCCAGTTGGTGTCGTCGCGGCCGAAGAAGAAGGTCATCGCCACCGGCAGCGTGTAGCGGCCCTGGTCGTTGATGAACGTCAACGCGAAGATCAGCTCGTTCCAGGCCGTGATGAAGGAGAAGATGCTGGTCGCCACCAGGCCCGGCGCGACGAGGGGGAACAGCACCCGCCGGAACGTCTGGGCCCGACTCGCCCCGTCGATCGCCGCCGCCTCCTCCAACTCCTTGGGCACCGCGGCGACGAAGCCGCGCAGCATCCACACCGCGAACGGCAGCGAGAACCCGAGGTACGTGAGGATCAGGCTGGGCAGCGTGTTGTACAGACCGAGCCGCTGGATCATCAGGAAGAGCGGGATGACAAGCGCCTCCAGCGGGATCATCTGCACCACCAGCAGCATGATCAGGAAGCTGGTCCGCAGCGTGAAGCGGAACCGGGCCACGGCGGTCGCGGCGAGCAGTGCCACCAGGCCGCTGAGCACCACCGTCGAGACCGCGACGATCGCGCTGTTGACGAAGAAGTCGAGGAAACTCACGCCCGGGATCAGGTTGCCGGTCAGGATCTCCCGGTAGTGCTCCAGCGTCGGGTGCGCCGGCACCGGCTGCGGAGTGGACGAGAAGATCTCCCTGCTCGGCTTCAGCGAGGTGGAGATCATCCAGTAGACGGGGAACGCCGCGAAGAGCGCGACCAGCAGCCCGGCGCCGTTGAGGGCGATCTTCTTCACGACTCGTCCTCCTGCCTGAGCACCATCCGTACGTAGAAGCCGGTGACCACCAGCAGGATCAGCGTGAGGATCACCGCGATGGCCGCGCCGAGCCCGTACTTCGGCGGCGGCGAGAAGGCTTCGGCGTACGAGTAGATGGAGAGCATGAACGTCGGCCGGTCCTGGGTGCCGCCGGCCAGCACGAACTGCTGGGTGAAGACCTTGAAGTCCCAGATGGTGGAGAGCACGATCAGGATCCCGAAGACCGGGCGCAGCAGCGGGAAGGTGATCTTCCAGAAGACCCGCCACGGGCTCGCGCCGTCCACCCGGGCCGCCTCGTGCAACTCGCTCGGCACGCTCTTGAGACCAGCGAGCACGCTCACCGCGATGAACGGGAACGAGTGCCAGACCACCACAAGGGTGAGGATGGCGAAGAACAGCAGGGGCGAGTTGAACCAGCCGTAGCCGGTCCAGTCGCTACGGCCGAAGAGGGAGTTGGACAGGCCGTCCGGCAGCGCGTTGAACAGCCAGGTGACCAGGCCGCTCGTGTCGTCGAAAATCCACTTCCAGACGATCGTGCCGGTCAGCGCCGGGGTGGCCCAGGCGAGCATCACGCAACTGGCCACGAAGGTGGCCATCTTGCGACCCAGCCGGTTGAGCAGCAGCCCGACCAGGGTGCCGAGGACCATGGTGAGCAGCACGTTCGCCGCGGCGAACAGGACCGTGTTGCGCAGCACCGTCAGGAAGAACGGATCGGACAGGATGTCTGTGTAGTTGCCGAGCCCCACCCACGGCCACTCCCGGTCGCCGCGCAGTTGCCGGACGCTGTTGAGGCGGTAGAAGGACATCGCCACGACCTGACCGAGCGGCCAGAGCAGCAACACCCCGATGATCACCAGGGCGGGCAGGAGCAGCAGGTAGGGCAGGCGGTCCACCCGGCGACGCCGCCGCGCGGGGTTCTCCCGCGCGGCGGCCGTCTCCGGCACCTCGGTCAGCGTGGTCACTTGGCGTTGAGGATGCTTTCCATCTCACCGGCCGCATCGGCGGTAGCCTTCTCGACCGTCTTCTGACCCTTCATGACCGAGCTGTTCATCGCCTGGGTCACCGTCTTGGTCCGGCTGACCTCCACCCACTTCGGGGTGAGCGGCGTGAGCTTGGTGTTCTGCATGGTCGTGGCGAACGCCGCCATCACCTTGTCGTTGGCGTACGTGTCACCGGCGACCAGATCCTGGTAGACCGGGAAGAAGCCGAGGCTGCTGGCGAAGGCCTGCGCGTTCTTCTTGTTCAGCAGCACGGTCAGGTAGTCCCAGGCGAGGTCCTGACGCTCGCTGTCCTTCCAGATCGCCACGTCCGAACCGCCCGCGAAGCCGGGCGCGGCCTTGCCGTCCGGGCCGGGGATCGGGAACGTACCCCAGACCTTCTCGATCTCCGGGTTGTCCTTCTTGATGGCGCCCTGCTGCCAGCTGCCGGCGAACGCCATCGCGGCCTTGCCGGTGGCGAACTGGGTACGCGCGTCGATCTCGTTCCAGCCGGCGGCGGCCGGCGGGGCCACCTTGTGCACCGTCACCAGGTCGGTCCAGTACTTGACGGCCCGCTGCGCCTCCGGCGTCGTGTAGCCCGACTTCCAGGTGCCGCCCTGGTTGCTGGCGATCTCCCCGCCGGCACCCCAGAGGAAGGAGTAGAACGGCAGCTCGGAATTGCCCGGCAGCGCGATGCCGTACGTGCCCGGCTTCTTCGCCTGCACGGTCTTGGCGACGGCGACCAGGTCGTCCCAGGTCTTCGGCGGCTGCACGCCGGCCTCGGCGAACCAGTCGGTGCGGTAGTAGATCGCCCGCACGCCCGCGTACCACGGCACGCCGTACTGCTTGCCGTCGAGCTGCGCGTTGCGCACCAGGTCGGGCAGCAGGTCCTTGCTCTCGGCCCAGCCGCCCATCCGCCCGCTGACGTCGGCGAGCGCCTCCTGGGCAGCCCAGCCCTGGGTCTCGGTGTTGCCCAGCTCGGTGATGTCCGGCCCCTCGCCGCCGGCCAGCGCCGCCTGGAACTTCTTGGGTGCCTCGAGCCAGGGAATGTACTGCACGACCACGTCGGTGTCGGGGTGCTTCTGGCGGAACTCCGTCTCGACGGAGTCGAGGAACTTGTTCTGGGCGTCGCCGCCCTCGCCCATCATCCAGACCGTCAGTTTGCTGTTGTCGGACGCCTCGTCACCGGAGCCTCCGCAGCCGGTCAGCACCATCGCGGCCGAGGCCACCATGGCGGTGACCGGGGCCAGCCGCTTCCACCTGTTCACGCCAGTTCTCCCCTCGCGCCGCCTGGAACTAACCTTCTCCGCCGCACCTTAGTACGAAGAATTCCTTTACGACAGTGGGAGGTGTCCGCGACCGTACCGCAGCCGCAGGGCCCGGTACGGCGTGGCACCGGGCCGAAGTCGGGCACTCCAGCACGAAAGAGCGCCCGGCCGATGGCCGGGCGCTCTTTTCAAGCGGTGCTGTGCAACCAGGTGATACCGGGTTGTTATCGGGTGACGCTGCGGCGGCGACCCACACCGGCCACCAGCGCGACCGCGATGGCCGCCACGACGACCTGCACCAGCAGCTCGCCCCAGTCGATGCCGCTGGTCTCGGTGGCGATGCCGACCGCCCGCGCCAGCACGGTGCCCAGCAGGGCCGCGCCCACACCGATCAGCAGGTGCAGCCAGATCGGCATGTTCTGCCGACCCGGGACGACCAGGCGGCCGAGCGCGCCGACGATGAGACCAACAACGAGCGCAGTGATGATGCCCCACACGGTGAGCTCCACGGTCGCCCTCCTTCAAAGAATGTCTGACACACGAAGTTGTGTGTTTCCTGTCGTGACCGCTAAGTGCCCGACCGGCCTGAAGTCCAAACCGACTTCGTCCACCAGACGATCACGACTTGGCCTACCTGGGCAGGTTCCACCAGCCCGGCAGGAACGCCGATGGGCGCCCGACCTGTCGGTCGGACGCCCATCGGAGGGTCGCGGTGGTACGGGTGGTGCGGCTGTCAGTGGGTGACGCTGCGGCGGCGACCCACGCCGGCCACCAGCGCGACCGCGATGGCCGCCACGACGACCTGCACCAGCAGCTCGCCCCAGTCGATGCCGCTGGTCTCGGTGGCGATGCCGACCGCCCGCGCCAGCACGGTGCCCAGCAGGGCCGCGCCCACACCGATCAGCAGGTGCAGCCACATGGGCATGTTCTGCCGACCCGGGACGACCAGGCGGCCCAGGGCTCCGACGATGAGACCAACAACGAGCGCAGTGATGATGCCCCACACGGTGAGCTCCACGGTCGCCCTCCTTCGAAGAATGTCTGACACACGAGGTGTGTGCTTCCTGTCGTGACCGCTAAGTGCCCGACGGGTCAAAAATCCAAACCGACTCACGGCAAAAGGCAGCGCCCGCCGTCTATGTCCAAGGAGCTGCGTCGATTGGCGACACACGCATCCGCACAGGTAGGAGGCCTTCTCGCCGGGACCGCCAACCCCCGGCGGCGGCCGAAAAATTTCTCCACACCACCGGACGCCAGCACCCCGCCGAGCGGGCGCGAGGACGCCCCAGGGCAGTCCGCCGCGCCGGCACCCACACGGCAAGATCCGCGCAACTTCAGGGAAACTGGTGCCTCGGCGCGGCCGCAGGCAGCACTATCCCCGAAGGTGCGCGGATCTTGGTGGCTCGGTGCGGCCAACCAGCGCCGGCGGACTACTTCTTTCCGGCGGCCTTGCCGTCGCCGGAGTCGGAGGAGAGGGCGGCGATGAACGCCTCCTGCGGCACCTCGACCCGGCCGACCATCTTCATCCGCTTCTTGCCCTCCTTCTGCTTCTCCAGCAGCTTGCGCTTACGGCTGATGTCACCGCCGTAGCACTTGGCGAGCACGTCCTTGCGGATCGCCCGGATCGTCTCCCGGGCGATGACCCGGCTGCCGATGGCCGCCTGGATCGGCACCTCGAACTGCTGGCGCGGGATCAGGGTGCGCAGCTTCGCGGCGATGGTGACGCCGTAGTTGTACGCCTTGTCCTTGTGCACGATGGCGCTGAACGCGTCCACCGGCTCGCCGTGCAGCAGGATGTCGACCTTCACCAGGTCGGACGCCTGCTCGCCGGAGGGCTCGTAGTCGAGCGAGGCGTAGCCCTTGGTACGGCTCTTCAACTGGTCGAAGAAGTCGTAGATGATCTCCGCGAGGGGCAGCGTGTAGCGCAGCTCCACCCGGTCGGCGGAGAGGTAGTCCATGCCGAGCAGGGTGCCGCGACGGCCCTGGCACAGCTCCATGACCGCGCCCACGTAGTCGTTGGGCGTCAGCACGGTGGCCCGGACCACCGGCTCGTACACCTCGGCGATCTTGCCGGTGGGGTACTCGCTCGGGTTGGTGACGACGATCTCCGCGCCGTCGTCCGTGATCGCCCGGTAGACGACGTTGGGCGCGGTGGAGATCAGGTCGAGGTTGTACTCGCGCTCCAGCCGCTCCCGGATGATCTCCAGGTGGAGCAGGCCGAGGAAGCCGCAGCGGAAGCCGAAGCCCAGCGCGCCGGAGGTCTCCGGCTCGTAGTCCAGGGCTGCGTCGTTGAGCTTGAGCTTGTCCAGTGCCTCACGCAGGTTGGGGTAGTCGGACCCGTCGATCGGGTAGAGGCCGGAGTAGACCATCGGCTTCGGGTCCTTGTAGCCGCCCAGCGCCTCGGCGGCCGGCCGGCTGTTGATGGTGACCGTGTCACCGACCCGGGACTGGCGGACGTCCTTCACGCCGGTGATCAGGTAGCCGACCTCGCCGACGCCGAGCGCCTCCGCCTTGACCATCTCGGGCGAGATGACGCCGATCTCCAGCAGCTCGTGCACCGCGCCGGTGGACATCATCTTGATCCGCTCGCGGGCGCTGATCCGCCCGTCGATGACCCGGACGTACGTGACGACGCCGCGGTACACGTCGTACACCGAATCGAAGATCATCGCCCGGGCGGGCGCCTCGGCGTCGCCGACCGGCGGGATGAACTGCCGGACGATCTCGTCGAGCAGGTGCGGCACCCCCTCGCCGGTCTTGCCGGAGACCCGGATGCAGTCGGCCGGGTCACCACCGATGAGGTGGGCCAGTTCCTCGGCGTACTTCTCCGGCTGGGCGGCCGGCAGGTCGATCTTGTTGAGCACCGGGATGATGCGCAGGTCGTTCTCGAGGGCCAGGTAGAGGTTGGCCAGGGTCTGCGCCTCGATGCCCTGCGCGGCGTCGACAAGCAGCACGGCACCCTCGCAGGCGGCCAGCGACCGGGACACCTCGTAGGTGAAGTCCACGTGCCCCGGGGTGTCGATCATGTTGAGGACGGCGTGCTCACCGGCCCGCTCGCCCTCGCGGATGGTCCACGGCATGCGAACGGCCTGGCTCTTGATGGTGATGCCGCGCTCGCGCTCGATGTCCATCCGGTCCAGGTACTGCGCGCGCATCTGCCGGGGGTCGACCACGCCGGTGAGCTGCAACATCCGGTCGGCCAGGGTCGACTTCCCGTGGTCGATGTGGGCGATGATGCCGAAGTTCCGGATGCGACCGGGGTCGGTGGCACCAGGGGCGTTCGCGCCGGGATCGAGCTTCGGTGGCACAGCGGTCCGTTCTGGTCGGCTGACGTGAACAGGCCGGCGCGCCGCCGACCCCCTCCATGTTCCCACGCCGCCGGGGTACGCCCGCTGCGCGGGCGACGGATCGGCCGGGGAACCTCACTCCGGCGGCGGCTCCACGAAGAGCGCGGCCAGCCGGGGCAGTCGCCGGCGGGCCTCCTCCTCGTCGTCGAAGTCCCAGAAGTCGTTGAGGTCGGGGGTCCGCACCGGGTCGCGGTCCGCCGGCAGCTCCGTCGCGGTGGCCTTTCGGTACGCGTCCCAGGGCACCGAGAGCATCTGCTCGGCGGAGAACTCCTCCCCGCTGAGCGAGGCCGCCCGCACCTGGGGCAGTTCGGCAAGCGAGTCCGGGTCGGCGACCGCGCGGGCGAAGACGGCCCGCCCCTGGGTCATCAGCCAGCCCCGGAAGTGCTCGAACCCGTCCGCCGAGGCGCCCCCGTTGATCAGGTACGCCGCACCCCACAGATCCGCCCTGTGCGACGCGGCCAGCACCCGCGTCTGGTGCCGGGCGTACCCGACGATGTCCTCCGGGTCGCGTTCGGCGAGCAGCGCGACGGCCCGCGCGGCCACCGGGCCGGGCTCTCCCCCGCCCCCGGCCCGTGCCTGGTCGATCAGGTGCCAGAAGTCCTCGGTCCTCATGGCTTGGCAGTCTGGCAGTGTCGCCGCGCACCCCGCACGTACCCCGGGGCAGCATGGTGGGGTGTCCCCGACTCCGCTGCCTCCCGTGCCGTACCACGCCAGCGCGCTGCGCCCGTCCTGGCAGGCGTTGCCGGCGGCGCTGCGGACCGCGGTCGCGGACCGGCTGGGCGCGCCGGTGGTCACCGCCCGGGTCGCGGGCGCGGGCTTCACCCGGGGGTTCGCCGCCGTGCTCGACACCGCCGACGGCGGTCGGGCCTTCGTCAAGGCGGCACCCGCCGCCGAGCAACCGCACCTGGTCGAGTGGTACGCCCGGGAGGCCGCGATCCTCGACCGGCTGCCGGCCGATCTGCCGGCGCCCCGCCCCCGGTGGACCCTCCACGAGGCCGGCTGGTTCGTGCTCTGCACCGACGCGGTCGACGGGCACACCCCGCGCCTGCCCTGGGTGCCCGCCGAGCTGGACGCCGCGCTCGACGGCTACGCGCAGGTCGCCGCCGCCCTGGCCGACGCGCCGGCCGGGCTGACCGCGCTGGGCCTGCCGCACCTGGCCGACCTGGCGCGCTCGGACATCCTCTGGTGGGAGGAGGTCGCCGCCGGCCGGGAGCCGTCGCCGCCGCTGCCCGAGCCGGTACGGGGACGGCTACCCGAGCTGGTGGCGCTGGAGGCCCGCCTTCCCGGGTACGCCGCCGAGGCGGCCGGGCTGATCCACGGCGACCTGCGGGTCGACAACGTGCTGATCGACGCGGACGGCCGGGCCTGGTTCTGTGACTGGACCTGGGTCTGCCACGGGCCGCCCTGGTTCGACCTGGCCGGCCTGCTGCTCACCGCGTACGCCGGCGGGCTGGACGCGGACCGGCTCTTCGCCGCGCACCCGGCGACTGCGGGCGCACCTCCGGACGCGCTGGACGCGACCCTGGCCGCGTTGGCCGGCTACTACCTCACCGGTGCCGCGGCGACGCCGCCCACGGCCTCGCCGCACCTGCCCGCCCACCAGCGGTGGAGCGGCGAACAGTCGCTCGACTGGCTTGCCCGCCGCCAGGGCTGGCAGTGACCGACGGCAGCGACCGGGGGCGTATTCTGGTCCCCGACGGGCCGGGTCCGTCCGCGCGATGGCCGAGCCGTTTTGGCTCGTCCCGGGCGACCTGGTAACCTGGCTCTTCGCGCAGCGATGACGCATGTTCGTCATCTCGCGCAGAAGCTGACCAACCCGAGCTATCAAGACGAGGCTGTCGCGTGGCGAACATCAAGTCCCAGATCAAGCGCAACCGGCAGAACGAGAAGGCCCGGCTGCGCAACAAGTCGGTCAAGTCGTCGCTGAAGACCGCCGTCCGGAAGTTCAACGAGGCTGCCGAGGCCGGTGACGTCGAGAAGGCCACCGCGCTCATGCAGGACGCCTCTCGCAAGCTGGACAAGGCCGTCAGCAAGGGCGTGATCCACGCCAACCAGGCCGCGAACCGCAAGTCCGCGATCGCGAAGCGCGTGGTTGCGCTCGCCGCCTGACGACTTCGCCGTCAGACTGATTCGGAAAGCCCCGGACCCTCGGTCCGGGGCTTCCGTGTGTCCGCGGCCAGCCTTCGCTCCCGCAGACCTGGTGCTCAGTCTGACGAGTCGGCGCGGCGGGTGGGCGGCACCGGATCGGCGGTGATCACCACGCCCGGCACGGTGTGCCTGACCCACTCGACCCGGGCGCGGCCGACGACCGGCTCCATCTGCCTGCGGAAACGGTCGCGTTCCTGCTCGGGCACCAGCGCGGCGGACCGGACCACGACCGCGGCCACCAGGTCGTTGAGTTTGACCATGACCGCCACCACGGCGGGCAGCACCAGCACCGACCACCAGGTGACCAGCTCGGCGAGGGCGAGCAGCACCGCCAGGGCGATGGTGCCCTCGAAGAAGAGGAAGCAGAGCACTCCCCCGGGGTTGACGAACCGCAGGCCGAGGAGCCGGGCGTACAGCGGCCGGTACCGTTCCTCCTCGGCGGGGATGGTGGCCCACGCCGTGCGGTTCGGCCCCGTCACCGGGTGCTGCCCTGCCGGGCCGCCGCGACCGAGAAGACGGCACGCTCCAGGGCGTACGCCCGGTCGTCGGAGCCGCCCTTGACTGCCGCGTTGCACTCGGCGGCGACCTGCATGGCCCGGACCAGGCCCTCCGGCGTCCAGCCGCGCCCCTGCCGCTGCGCACGCTCGATCTTCCAGGCCGGCATCCCGAGGCTGCTGGCGAGCTGGTACGCGTTGCCCCGCCCGGCCGAAGCCACCCGCGCCACCGTCCGCACCCCGTCGGCCAGGGCGTCGGCGATGGGCACCGGGTCGACGCCGACGTGCAGGGCCCAGCGCAGCGCCTCCAACGCGGCAGGCACGTCGCCGACCATTGTGGCGTCCGCCACCGTGAAGCCGGTCACCTCGACCCGCCCCCGGTAGTAGCGGGAGACCGTCTCGGCGCTGATCCGCCCGTCGGTGTCCGCGATCAGTTGGGAGCAGGCGGCGGCCAGCTCGCGCAGGTCGTTGCCGACGGCCGCAATGAGCGCCTCGGCGGCGTCGTCGGCGCACCTGCCGCCGGCCCGGCGGATCTCGTCACGGACGAAGGCCACCCGGTCGCGGTGCCCCTTGAGCTTGGCCGCCGGGACGACCGTCGCGCCGGCCGCGCGCAGCCCGTCGGCGAACGCCTTGCCCTTGGCGCCACCCAGGTGCAGCACCAGCAGTTGCACGTCCGGGTCGGGGTTCTTCGCGTACGACAGCAGGGCGGTGACCAGGTCCTTGCGGGCGTCCTGGCCGGAACGCAGGATCAGCAGCCGCCGCCCACCGAACAGCGACGGGCTGAGCATCTCGGCGATCTCGCCGACGGTGAGCGCGCTGGCCTGGTACTCGCGGACGTCCACCTCGGGGTCGACAGCGCGAACCTTCGCGACAGCTTCGGTGACCGCGCGCGTGGCGAGCAGTTCCTCGTCGCCGAGGACGAGCAGAATGGGGGCGAGGTCGGCGGGGGTCACGCCGCCCATATTCGCACGGCCCACGGCGCGATCGTGCCTGCTCATCCGGCGCTCAGTCGGCGCAGCCCGCACACAGTGCAAATCCAGACATTCACCGTAATTCACCGCCTAATTGACAATACGGTTGCCTTTTCCGGCTCACCTGTGCAATTTCCACCAATCTCCCCCGGCCTGCTCATGGCCGCCGCCCCGCCGGCACCCCACGGCGGACCACCCCCAGGCCGGAGCCGGTGCGGAGCACCGCCAGATCGCCGTCGGTGTCGGTTCGCAGCACCCGGGCGCCACCCCTGCCCAGCCGGGCCAACAGCCCCGGGTTCGGATGCCCGTACGTGTTGCCGGCGCCGACGGGCACCAGCGCGACGGCGGGCCGCACGGCGTCGAGAAACCCCGGATCCTGGTACGCCGAACCGTGGTGGGCGACCTTCAACACGTCCGCCCGCAGCTGTCCGGGGCCGGCCCGGGCCAGCACCGCGTGCTGCTCCTCGGTCTCCGCGTCACCGGGCAGCAGGATCCGCACCCCGGCGACCGTGGCGCGCAGCATCAGCGAGTTGTTGTTCGGGTCGGATCTGGTGCCGGCGAGCGGGTACGGCGGGCCGAGCACCAGCAGGTCGACAGCGCCGACCGGATGGCGGGCGCCGGCCACGGTGGTCAGCAGCGCGGCCCGCCCACCGGCAGCCGCCGCCCGGACCTGCTCCCGACCGCTCTCCGGATCCGTCGAAGGTGGAGTCAGCACAGCGCCCACCCGCCGTCCCCGGAACACCCCGGCCACCCCACCCACGTGGTCGGCGTGAAAGTGGCTGACCACCAGGAGCGGCACCTCCCGTACGCCGAGTCGGCGCAGGCAGGCGTCCACCGCTGCCGGCTCCGGCCCGGCGTCCACCACCACCGCCCGACCAGGGGCGACGGACAGCACCAGGGCGTCGCCCTGACCCACCGCGCAGGCCACCACCACCCACCCCGGCGGCGGCCAGCCGGCAGCCACCAGCCGAACCGGAAGGGCACCTAGCACGCCGGCGACACCGATCACCGCCACCAGTCGCCGTACGAGTGGCCGGCGCACCGCGACCAGCAGCGCGACGGTCAGCGCGGCCAGCAGCAGGGCTCCCGACGCCCCGCCCGGCCAGGGCAGGGTGCCGCCCGGCAGCCGCGAACCGTGCCGGGCGATGACGACCAGCCACCAGGCCGGCCAGCTCGCCAGCCACGCGGCGAACTCGGCGCCCGCCGGCCACAGCGGCGACACCGTCGCCGCCACCACGCCGAGGATGGTCGCCGGCGCGATGGCCGGCACCGCCAGCAGGTTCGCCGGGACGGCCGCCAGACTGACCGTGCCGGAGATGCCCGCGACGACCGGCCCGCAGGCCAGTTGCGCGGCCGCCGGCACGGCCAGCGCCTCGGCCACACCCGGCGGAACGCCGCGCCGGCGCAGCCCGTCACGCCAGCGCGGCGCGAGCAGCAGCAGGCCACCAGTGGCCAGCACGGACAGCGCGAACCCGGCATCGCCGGCCAACTCCGGGTCGACCAACACCAGCACGGTGATCGCGGCGGCCAACGCGGGCAGCGCGGCCCGGGGACGACCGGCGGCCAGCGCGGCGAGCCCGATAGCCCCCATCGTGGCCGCCCGCACGACACTCGGCGACGGGCGGACCAGGATGACGAAGCCGACAAGCGCCACCCCGCAGAGCCCGGCGGCGAGCCACGGGCCGGCGCGCGTCCACCGGGCCAGCAGCAGCACCGCCCCTACGACAATCGCCACATTGCTTCCCGAGACGGCATTGAGGTGCGTCATGCCGGTGGCCTGGAAGTCCTCCTCGACTGCGGGCGGCAACCGGCTGGTGTCCCCCACGACCAGCCCGGGCAGCAGCCCGCCCGGGTCGTCGGGCAGCGGCGCGCAGGCCCGTTGCAGGCCGGCGCGGAGCGTGCCGGCGGCGCGTTGCGCCCAGGACGGCGCCCCGTGGCGTGTGGGCGGGCCGTTGGTGCTGAGCACCGCCCCGGTCAGGTCACCGCCACGCGGAACGCCGAGGCGCCCCTCGGCGGTGAGGCGCTGCCCGGGGAGCAGGCCCCGCCAGGCCGGGTCGGTGGCCAGGACGAGCACCCGCACCGGCGCACGGATCCGTCGGCCGCCCGGATCGGTGAGCCGGACCAGTTCCGTCGACACCAGCAGCATGCCCGGCCGACCGGCGCTCCGGATCGGACGTGGATCGTCCCGGACCACCAGGTCAGCGCTGACCGGGGCGCGTTGCTCGGCCAGGGCACGGATCGGCGGCGCGTCCCGGACGGCGAGCCGGGCCGCGGTGGCCGCCCCTGCGCAGACCACGCCGAGACCGACCGCGACGACGATCCAGCCGTACCGGCGGGAGACGGCCCGCGGTCGGCCGCAACAGCCGAGCAGGTGCAGGGCACCCGCTGCCGTCACCACCGCTGCCGCCCCGGCGACCACCACGAGTGGGCGGATGCCGAGGTGCAGTCCGGCGAGCGCGGTGAGCCAGGTGCCCACCGCCAGCCCGGCCAGCCGCAGGTCCGGCGGGACGGGCTCAGCCTCGGTGGCAGCTGGCGCCACGGCCCGGCCGCTCACACCGTCACCAGGTCCTTCAACTGCTCGTAGCGGGCGTCCCCGATCCCGTCGACCTGGCGCAGGTCGCCGACGGCCTTGAACCCGCCGTGCTGTTCGCGGTGGGTGAGGATGCGCTGGGCGAGCACCGGGCCGACCCCGGGCAGCGCGTCGAGCTGGGCGAGGGTGGCGGTGTTGAGGTTCAGCGGCCCGGCGGCGGGTGGGGCACCGGCCGCCGCAGGGCCCGCCGCGCCGCCCGGCATCGGTGGTGGCGTCACCCCGACGACGATCAACTCGCCGTCGGTGACCTTGCGGGCCGGGTTGAGCAGCGCCACGTCGACGCCGGGCAGGGCCCCACCGGCCGCCTGGACCGCGTCGGCGAGCCGCGACCCGGCTGGCAGCCGCACCAGCCCGGGTCTGCGGACCTTGCCGGCGACCGCCACCACCACCTCGGCCGCGCCGGACGCGCCCGGGGCAACCACCTCGGAGGCCGCCGTGACCGCGTCGGTCAGCGGGGCCACCGGCTCGGCGTGCGGCCGGGAACGCCAGGCCCACCCGGCCGCGGCCAGCACCACCACCACGGCGACGACCGCCAGTGCCCGCACCCCGCGCCGCCCCGGATCGAACGCCCCGGGCCCGGGCAACCGCGACGCGGGATCGGCCACGAGGCCGTCCGACACCACGCCCGCGTCCGGATCCGCGGACGACACGCCGGCCAGGGGTACGCCAGCGGTCGGCACCTCGGCCCGGAGCGACGGCCCGCCAACCGGTGGAGCCGTCAGCCGGCGCAGCCGCTGGCGTACCTCTGTCTCCTCGTCGTGCGACACGGCCCGACGCTAGGGGCGGCGGACGGCCCGAAGGGGCGCGGTGACCTGTCCCTGTGGACAACCAGCGCCACTGTGGACAACGCCCTGATCATGCTTCGATCTGCTAGAGATACGGCGCTCCCGACGAACGGCGTCCACGGGACCGGGTCGGGCGGTCAGCGGGCCTCCGGATCGAGGCCGAGGACGGCCCGTCCCCCGTCCACCGGCAGGATGACACCGTTGACGAAGCTCGCGGCCGGTGACAGCAGGTACGCGACCGCCTCGGCCACCTCCTCGGCACGCCCGATGCGGCCCACCGGGTGCAGCCGGTTGAGTTCAGCGTCGATCCACTCGGCCTGGGACGGTTCCTGGGCGGCGAGGAATTCGGCGTACCGCTCGGTGGCGATCGAGCCGAGCGCGACGGCGTTGGCGCGGATGCCGTGCCGCCCGTACTCGACGGCCAGCGCCCGGGTCAGCCCCTCCACGGCGGCCTTCGCGGTGGCGTACGGCAGGGCGCCGGACACGGGCCGGCGGGCCTGGTGCGACGAGACGTTGACGATCGCGCCGCCGGTGCCGGCGGCGAGGAAGCGGCGCACGGCGACGGCAGCGCCGACCACGGCGGGGCGCAGGTTCAGCCCGATCAGGTCCAGGACCGTGTCGGCCGGCGCGGAGTGCAGCGCGGCGTCGCGGAAGACCGCCGCGTTGTTGACCCAGCCGGCGAGCGGGGCGGCGCGTTCGGCCAGGTCGGCGGCGTGCTCGGCGACCCGCTCGTCACCGGCGTCACCGACCACCGGGACGAGTCGGTCGGCGGCGGTGTGCCCGGCCAGCCAGTCGACGGCGTCGGCGTCCCGTTCCACGACGACGACTGTCGCGCCGGTCGCCACGAGTCGTCGCACCACGGCCCGGCCGACGCCACGGCCGCCTCCGGTGACCACGCAGGAGGTCGACACCGGCTCAGCCGCCCGGGCGGCGGTGGACGACCACGGAGGCCAGCCCCGGGCCGGCGTGCGCGGCGACCACCGCGCCGGCCTCGGAGACGTACGTGTCGTGCAGCCGGTCACCGAACCGCTCGGTCAGCGCGGCGAGCAGCGTCTCGGCCCGTTGCGGCGCGGCGAGGTGGTGCACGCCGAGGTCGACGTCGTCGTCGCCGGCCGCCTCGACGGCCAGGTCGACGAGCCGGGCCACGCCCCGACTGGCGGTACGGACCTTCTCCCGCAGCACGATCGCCCCGTCCGGCATGTGCATGATCGGCTTGACCGACAGGGCGGTGCCGAGCAGCGCCTCGGCCGCGTTGATCCGGCCTCCCCGACGGAGGAACTCCAGCGTGTCGACGTAGAACCAGACGGTGGTCCGGGCGACGGCGGCGAGCGCGGCGTCGCGTACCCCGGTCAGGTCGGCGCCGGCCGCGGCGGCGGTGGCGGCCGCGATGGCCGGGAAGCCGAGCCCCATGCCGGTGGAGCGACTGTCGACGACCTCGACGCGGCCGTCGAAGTCGGCGGCGGCGAGCCGGGCCGCCTCGACCGTGCCGGACAGCGCGGCGGAGATGTGCACCGAGACGACGCCGTCGGCGCCGTCGTCGAGCAGCCGGCGGTACGTGCGGGCGAACTGCTCGGGTGCCGGCCGGGAGGTGGTAGCGGTGACCCGCCGGGCGCTCAACGCCAGTGTGGCGTCGGCCGGCTGGGTCTCCACCCCCTCCAGCCCTTCCGCGCCGTTGAGCACGACTGTCAACGGGACGACTGTCAGCCGGTGCGCCTGCACCAGCTCGGGCGGAAGGTAGGCGGTGGAGTCGATGACAACCGCGACGGGCATGCCCGGCACGCTAGCCGATCGGGGCGTCGAACGCCGAGGCGGAAGCGCTCAGATCGCGTCGACGACCACCGGGGCGGTGACCAGGCCGACATTGTGTGCCCGCAACTGCCAGCCACGGACGTCCTGCGGACGTCCGACAGCCGGCGCGCGGTCGTCGTGCCGCAGTTCGCTCCAGTGGCAGTTGGCCAAAGAACCGATGGTGCGCAGCACGCCGGTGTCCCAACCGAGCAGGTGGCCGATGCCCTGCCGGCTGGCGCCGCCGTGGGTGGCGATCACCACGGTGCCGCCCGGTGCCGCGTCGGCGGCCTCCCGCAGTGCGGTGCCGACCCGCTCGCCAATGTCGTGCAGGGGCTCCAGATCCGCCCCCGGATCCGGGTCGCCCGCCCGCCAGCGGGCGTACTCCTCGGGGAAGCGCTCGGCGGCCTCGGTGAGGTGCAGACCCTGCCACTGGCCGAAGTGCCGCTCGCGCAGCCGTACGTCGGTGCGGACCGGCAGGCCGGTCAGCGCGACGAGCGCGGCGGCGGTCTCCGCGGCGCGGCTCAGGTCGCTGGACACGATGGCGTCGGGCCGCAGCGCCGCGAGCAGCGGCGCGGCGGCGCGGGCCTGGTCGCGGCCCAGCTCGTTGAGGGGTACGTCGGTCTGCCCCTGGACGCGGTTGGCGGCGTTCCAGTCGGTGTTGCCGTGCCGCCAGACGATCAGTCGGGTCATTCGGCTGCGGCGGGCCCGCCGGCGTCGGCCTCGACCAGGTCGCGGTCGACGAACGGGATGGTGGGGCAGTCCTTCCAGAGCCGGTCGAGCGCGTAGAACTCGCGCTCCTCGGTGTGCTGGACGTGCACCACGATGTCGACGTAGTCGAGCAGCACCCAGCGGCCACCACGCTCGCCCTCGCGCCGGATCGGCTTGGCCTTCTCCGGCAGCTCCAGCAGGCGCTCCTCGATGGCGTCGACGATGGCCAGCACCTGACGCTCGTTGGGGGCGGCAGCGAGCACGAACGCGTCGGTGATGGCGAGCTGGTCGCCGACGTCGATGATCGCGATGTCCTGCGCCTTCTTGTCGGCGGCGGCCTGGGCGGCCGCCATTGCCAGCTCGTGAGCGCGTTCGGAAACTGTCACCGTTCTCCTTCGATCAACCGTGCGATCCTCCAAGCGTCTCATACCCGGCGGCGCCTCGACCTGTCAGTTCTGGTCGGTCAGGGGCACGATCCGTCCCATACCGGGCGCGATCAGGGCTGATAGAGGCGTCGCTTCGCGATGTACTGCACCACACCGTCGGGCACCAGGTACCAGACCGGCTCACCCCGGGCGACCCGGGCGCGGCAGTCGGTCGACGAGATGGACATCGCCGGGACCTGGATCAGGCTTACCGTGTCCGCCGGCAGGTGCTTGTCGGTCAGCTGGAAGCCGGGCCGAGTCACCCCGACGAAGTGGGCCAGCTCGAATATCTCGTCCAGGTCCTTCCACGACAGGATGCGTTGCAGCGCGTCCGCGCCGGTGATGAAGAACAGCTGCACCTTGGGGCCGTACTCGGCCTGGAGGTCGCGCAGGGTGTCGACGGTGTAGGTGGGGCCGCTGCGGTCGATGTCGACCCGGCTGACCTGGAAGCGGGGGTTGGAGGCGGTCGCGATGACCGTCATGAGGTACCGGTCCTCGGCCGGGCTGACCGGTTCGTCGGCCTTCTGCCACGGCTGCCCGGTGGGGACGAAGACCACCTCGTCCAGGCCGAACCGGTCGGCCACCTCGCTGGCCGCGACGAGGTGCCCGTGGTGGATCGGGTCGAAGGTGCCACCCATGATCCCGATCCGCCGGATATCTTCCTCCACCCCGTGATCGTAGGCCGGGCGTCCGGCCCGGACGTGCGGGGTCGCCGCACCGATACTCGTGGGCATATACTCGTCCACGAGTAACAGGAGGTGCATCATGGGGAAGCGGCGCAAGGTCGGCAACCTGCTGGCGCTGGCCGTCCTGTCCGCCCTGGTCCAGCGGCCGATGCACCCGTACGAGATCGCCACCGCACTGCGTTCCTGGGGCAAGGACCAGGACATGGAGTTCAAGTGGGGATCCTTCTACACGGTCATCCGCAACATGGACAGACACCGCATGATCGAGGCCGTGGAGAGCGTCCGCGAGGGCCGACGCCCGGAACGCACCGTCTACCGCATCACCGACGTGGGGCGGGCGGAGCTGATCGACTGGGCCCGCGAGCTGGTCTCCACACCGATGCCGGAGCATCCCCGCTTCCGGGCCGGCCTGTCCGTCCTCGCCGCCCTGCACCCCGACGAGGCCACCGACCTGCTGCGGCAGCGGCTCGACCGCCTGGAGGACGCCATCCGCCAGGACCGCGAAACGCTCGACGCGCACCTGCGGGACATCCCGCGGCTGTTCCTGGTCGAGTCGGAGTACGACCTCGCCATGCGCGAGGCGGAGGCCGCCTGGCTGCGGGCGCTGCTCGCCGAGATGACCTCGGGCGGCTACCCGGGGCTGGACACCTGGCGGGCCTTCCACGAGACCGGCGCGATGCCCGCCGAGCTGACCGAACTGGCCGAGAGGACCACCAGCGACCCCGACACCACCGACTGACGGACGGCTCCGGCGGGGTGCGCCAACACCCCGCCGGAGCCCTTACCCCGAACCGACACCTGGGAAGGCGCCCGGCCCGAAGCGGCAACCACGAGGATAACCGGGCTCCCTCCCAGGCCAGGTCCGCGCGCCCGCGCGCGGACCACGACACCCAGGGAGAGAGCATGACCACGGTACGAACCGCGATCGTCATCGGCGGCGGCATCGCCGGACCGGTGACCGCGCTGGCACTGACCCGTGCCGGCATCGCCGCCACCGTCCACGAGGCGTACCCGGCCACCGCCACCGGGGCCGGCGGCATCGGCGGCACCCTCGCGCTCGCGCCCAACGGCGTGGCGGCCCTGCGCGCGGTCGGCGCGCAGGAGGCGGTGACGGCCATCGCCACCCCCATCCACCGCAGCGCCATGGCCGTCGGGCATCGGCGCATCGCACTGCCCACGCTCGCCGGAGTGCCGCCGCTGCGGGTGGTGCACCGGGCCGAGCTGCACCGCGTACTGCACGACCGGGCGTGCGCCGAGGGCGTCTCCTTCGCGTACGGCAGTCGGCTGGTCGACGCCGAGCAGACCGACAGTGGAGTGACCGCCCGTTTCGAGGACGGCAGCACCGCCTCCGCCGACGTCCTCGTCGGCGCGGACGGCATCCGGTCCACGGTCCGCAGGCTCATCGACCCGTCGGCGCCCGGCCCCCGGTTCACCGGCCTGCTCAGCTTCGAGGCGGTCGCCAGGCACGAGGTGGACGTCGAGCCGGGCACGATGACGTTCGCGTTCGGGCGACGCGGCTACTACCTGTACTGGCCCGAGCCCGGCGGCGGCACCCGGTGGGGGGCCAACCTGCCGCAGCAGCGACCGATGAGCCTCGTCGAGGCCCGGGCCGTACCGGCCGGACAGTGGCTGGACACGCTGCGCGCCAGCTACGGCGACGACGACCCGGGCCGGCAGCTGATGGCGACAAGCACGGCCGACGAACTCCAGGTGGTCGGCTCGTTGCAGATCATGCCGCCGGTGCCGCACTGGCACCGGGGGCGGATGGTGCTTGTCGGCGACGCCGTGCACGCGCCGTCGAACAGCTCCGGGCAGGGGGCGTCGCTGGCCATCGAGAGCGGGGTGCAACTCGCCCGCTGTCTGCGTGACCTGCCCGACGTGGAGTCGGCGTTCGCCGCGTACGTGCGGCTGCGTCGCACCCGGGTCGAGAAGGTCGCCGCCCGGGCGGCACGGATCAACCACGCCAAGGCGCCCGGGCCGGTCGCCCGGACGCTGATGCCCCTGCTGATGCCGCTGCTGGTGCGCACGGCCATGGACCCGGAGAAGACCGTCGCCGACGAGCAGCGATACGCCATCGACTGGGACGCCCCGGTGACGGCGGAGCCAGCGCTGCGCTGAGACGGGGCGCGGGGTGGCCGGTCCAGCCACCCCGCGTCCACCCGGCGCGTCAGGCCGCCGCGGCGGCCACCGCCGTCCGGGCGACGAGCGCGCGCCGCAGATCGTCGTCGGCGTCGACGACCACCCGGCGCAGGCCCGGGGTCAGGTCGTCGCGGGCGAGCAGCGCCGCGGCCGCCTCCCGGGTCGGCTGCGCCACGGCGTAGCGGGGGAACGCCAGCGTCGCCACCCGGTCGGCCGTCCACGCGGTACGCCGAGCCGCGGCAGCCGGCATGTCGGTGAAGTACCGCTCGACGTACGCGGCGGTCAACTCGGCCTGCTCGGGCTGCCAGAACCCCTCGGCGGTCGCCTCCAACAGCCGGTTCGACAACTCGGTGTCGCGCACGATGATGTCCCACGCCGCCTGCTTCGCGGCCGGGTCGGGCAGGGCGGCCCGACACCGGGCGGCCCGTTCCGCGCCCGTGGAGCTGACGTCGGCCGCGGCCTCGGCGGCGATCTCCGCCGCACCGGCGGCGCCCAGCACCACCAGTCGCCGCAGCACCGCCCAGCGAAGCTCCGCGTCGATTTTCAGCCCGGCCGGCACGTCCCGGCCGGCGAGCCATCCGACGAGCAGATCCGTGTCGGTGGTCGCGGCGATCCAGCCCCGCGCGGCGGCGAGCTGCAGCGACTCCCCCGCCGGCGCCCCGTCGAGCAGGCGCTGGCACGCACCGGCGATCCGGGCGAGCGCCGCCGACCGGGTCAGCGGGTCGAGGTAGCGGTCGACAAGCGACCGGCTGAGGCCCAGCACGTCCTCCGCGATGATCACCTCCGTCTCGGCCGGCAGCGCCGCGACCATCAGGTCGACCAGGCCGGTGACCGGCCGCTCCCCGTCGGTCGCCGCGTCCAGCGCCTCGCTCCAGAGCACCGCCCGGGTGAGGGAGTCGGCCAGACCGGGCAGCACCAGCGGGACGGCGTCCGCCGACGCCGGGTCGAGACGCACCTTCGCGAAGGTGAGATCGCCGTCGTTGAGCAGCAGCAGCCGGGCCGCCTGCTCACCGGCCAGCTCACCGAGCACGGTGCGACCGCCGTCGACGGCCGGGTCCAGATCCACCTCGTGACGCCGCACGGTGCCGTCCGCCGCGTACCGGCCCACGCCGATCCGGTGCGGGCGCAGCACCGGGTACGACTCGGGGGCGGTCTGCACCACTGCCACCTCGGTGTAGCGGCCGTCCGCGTCGACTGTCACCTCGGCGCGCAGCGTGTTGACCTGCGACCGGCGCAACCACAGCTCGGCCCAACCGGACAGGTCCCGACCGCCGGCCGCGGTGCCGCCTTCGCTCGCGACCGCGGGGCTCGCAAGCTCACTCCTCGCGTTCGCGGAGAGGCTGGTCAGCAGGTCGGCGAGGGTGGCGTTGCCGAAGCGGTGCGCGGCGAAGTGCGCGTTCAGGCCGGCGAGGAACGCCTCGTCGCCGAGCCACGCCACCAGCTGCCGCAGCACGCTGGCACCCTTGGCGTACGAGATGCCATCGACGTTGAGCAGGCCCTCGGCGGCGTCGGCCACCTCCTGCGGCGCCACCGGGTGGGTGGAGGGGCGCTGGTCGGCCGCGTACCCCCAGGCCTTGCGGCGCATGGCGAACGTCGTCCACGTCCCCTGGAAGCGGGTCGCCTCGGCGGCGACCCGCACGCCCAGGTACTCCGCGAAGGACTCGTTGAGCCACAGGTCGTCCCACCAGCGCATGGTGACCAGGTTGCCGAACCACATGTGCGCCATCTCGTGGGCGATCGTGGTGGCCCGCATCTCCCGCTGGGTGTCGGTGACTGCCGACCGGAACACGTAGTCGTCGCGGAACGCCACGATGCCCGGGTGCTCCATGGCACCGAGGTTGAACTCGGGCACGAACGCCTGCTCGTACTTGCCGAACGGGTAGCGCTCGGCGAAGAGCTGGTGGAACCGGTCCAGGCACTGCCGGGTGATGGTGAGGATCTCGTCGGCGTCGGCGTCCAGGTGCTCGGCGAGCGACTGTCGGCAGTAGAGGGCGAGCGGCACGCCGTCGTGCTCGGCCCGCCGTACGTGGTACGGGCCGGCGATCAGCGAGAAGAGATAGGTCGACAGCGGGACAGTCGGGGCGAACTCCCAGCGCCCGGGGGCCGGGTTGGCGGACACCTCGGCGTTGCCGGAGACCGTCCAGCCCGGTGGTGCGGTGACCGTGAGGGCGAACGACGCCTTGAGGTCGGGCTGGTCGAACGCGGCGAAGATCCGCTGCACGTTGTCGAGGAACGTCACGGCGTACAGGTAGGTCTCGCCGTCGGCCGGGTCGACGAAGCGGTGCATCCCCTCCCCGGTGTTCGAATACGCCATCTCGGCCTCGACGAACAGCGTGTTCGTCGCCTCCAGGTCACCCAGTGGCAGCCGGTTGTCGGTGAGCGTGCCGGGGTCGATGTGGCGGCCGTTGAGGCGTACCGCCAGCAGTTGGGCGGGCTTGACCTCGGCGAAGGTCGCGGTGCCGGGGGTCGCCCGGAACCGGACCTCGACACGGGAACGGAACGTGTCCCCGTCGCCGGTCAGGTCGAGGTCCACCTGATAGGACTCGACAGTAATCGCCGCGCCACGCGCGGTCGCCTCTACACGGGTCAGGCTCGGCATCCGCTTATCCTGCCCGATGGGGATCGGCACCCGGTCACCACACGACCCTCGGCACTGGAGGAAAGAACCATGGCGCAGCACCCCAAGGGCGACTTCGACCTCTCGCGGGCGGTCTGGCAGCGGGCCGAGGGGGACACCTCCGACAGCGCGGTGGAGGTCGCCTTCGTCGATGATCTGATCGGCATGCGCAACTCCGCCGAGCCGGAGGGCCCGGTGCTGGTCTTCACCCAGGCCGAGTGGGACGCGTTCGTCGCCGGCGCGCAGGACGGCGAGTTCGATCTGGACTGACGGCTCCCCGGTCGCGGGTGGCCCCGGACAGCCGCCACCCGCGATCGCCCGTCAGGCATCGCCGTCGCCCCAGCCGAGGCCTCCCGGGCCCGGGGCGTGGTGGAAGCCGGGATGATCGGCCACGTCGACGCAGCGCTCCCCGTCCGGGCCGACCGCACCGCAGAACAGCCGCTCGGCCCGGTGCCACGCGTCGGCCGGTGACAGGGCCGCCGCGCCGAGCGCCACCTCCGGGCGGAGCAGGCTCAACGCCTCCGCGTACCCCACTGCCAGCTCGCGGGCGTCGACCGGGTCGGGCGCGGTGAAGCCCAGGTGCACGGTGAAGAAGCGGCGCGGGCGGGTCGGCCGGCCGGGCGGCCCGATCAGCGCCCGTGCCTCCCGGCCCGCGCCCAGCGCACCGACCGCCCGCCGCTGCCGCCAGTACGGCGACCTGTTGTCGCGCATCTCGCCCTCCCCGTGGTCGTGGCCGTCGGCCAGCCGGATCCGCAGGGTGACCGGCGATCCCGCCGACGGCGGCTCCACCAGCTAGCCAACCAGGTTCCGCCGCCCCTGGGAGGGGCCAGCGGGCGCTCTGTCGACGCGGGGATTCAGCGGCGGCCACGCGGGTAGACGCAGCCGGGCCGCGGCGACGGCCGCCACCCGCACCCGAGGAGGCCCGATGGCGACCATGCCGGCCGACCGCACCCCGGACAGCACCCTCGCGCTGCTCCGCGCCGGCTACCGGTTCATCGGCGAGCGCTGCGACCGGTACGGCAGCGACATCTTCCAGACCCGGATCCTGCTCGCGCCGACCATCTGCCTCCGTGGCCGGCCAGCGGCCGTGCTGTTCTACGACAACGAGCGCTTCCAACGGCAGGGCGCGATGCCGTTGCGGGTGCAGCGGACCCTCACCGGCCGGGGTGGCGTGCAGGGGCTGGACGGGTCGGAGCACGCCGACCGCAAGGCCATGCTCATGTCGATCATGACGCCGACCGCGATCCGGCAGCTCGGCCAGCTCTTCGACGAAGAGTGGCGGGCCCGGATCCCGGCCTGGGAGGCCGCCGGGCCGGTGACGCTCTACGACGAGCTGGGCCGACTGCTGACCCGGGTGGTGTGCGCCTGGGCCGGGGTGCCGCTGCCGACGTCCCAGGTCGACCGCCGCGCCGTCGATCTGCACGCCATGATCGGGGCGCCGGCCATGGTCGGACCCCGGCACTGGCGAGGGCTGCTCGCCCGCCGCCGCGCCGAACGCTGGATCGCCGGAGTCATCGAGCGGACCCGCCTCGGCCTGCACCCGGCGCCGGGCGGCACCGCCCTGGCGGTGATCGCCGAGCACCGGGACGCGCGGGGGATGCTGCTCCCCCGCCGGATCGCGGCGGTGGAGCTGCTCAACGTGCTGCGGCCGGTGGTCGCCGTCGACCAGTACATCGCCTTCGCCGCGCTCGCCCTGCACGACCACCCCGCCTGGAGGCAGCGGGTCCGCGGCGACGACGAGGCGACCGAGCAGTTCGTCCAGGAGGTACGCCGCTACTACCCCTTCTTCCCGATGGCGGCGGCCCGGGTCCGGCGCTCCTTCGACTGGCAGGGCCACCACTTCCCCCGGGGACGGCGGGTGCTGCTCGACCTCTACGGCACCAACCACCACCCGACGCTCTGGCCCCAACCCGAGCTGTTCCGGCCGGAACGGTTCGCCGGCCGGCGCGGCGACGCGTTCGACCTGATCCCGCAGGGCGGCGGCGACCACTGGGCGGGGCACCGGTGCGCCGGCGAATGGATCACCATCGACCTGATGAAACGGGCGGTCACCAACCTCACCACCACCATGCGCTACGACGTCCCCGTCCAAAACCTGGCCCTGGACCTGCACCGGATGCCCGCGCTGCCGCCCGTCGACCTGACCCTCGCCAACATCCGCCCCGCCGACTGAGGCCGCCCTGCTCAGACCACCGAAACGACAGTCCGGTTTCAACGACCGGAGCACGGGCACCTGCTGCTGGCGGCCACCCCTCCCACCCGCCCGGCCGCACACCTGCCTGGGAGGCGCCCATGCCCGTCGAGGCAAGGCATGACGCCCGGCGAGCCGGAGACGACCCCGCCGGCACGCCGCCGACCGGCCTGCCGATGTCGTACGTGCTGCCGCTGCGCTGGCACCACGACGCGGGCCTGTCCGAGCTGACCGACCACCTGCGCTGGCTGGCCGGCCGCGTCGAGGTGCTCGTGGTCGACGGCTCACCCCCGGACGTCTTCGCCCGGCACGCCGACGCGTGGCGCGGCCTGGTCCGACACCTTCCGCCCGACCCCACCCGGCGAGGGCTCAACGGCAAGGTCGTCGGGGTGCTCACCGGGGTCCGCGCGGCACGCCACGAACACGTGGTGATCGCCGACGACGACGTCCGGTACGACGAGGCCGGGCTACGCGCGGTGCACCGGCTGCTGGACCGGGCCGACCTGGTCCGGCCGCAGAACTACTTCGACCCGCTGCCCTGGCACGCCTGGTGGGACACCGGCCGGACGCTGCTCAACCGGGCGCTCGGCGACGACTACCCAGGCACCCTCGCGGTCCGCCGCAGCACGTTCCTGGGCATGGGCGGGTACGACCCGGACGTCCTCTTCGAGAACCTGGAGTTGATCCGCACCGTGCGCGCGTACGGCGGGGTCGAGGCCAGGCCGGCCTGGCTGTACGTACGTCGACTGCCGCCGGAGACTGCGCACTTCCGGGGCCAGCGGGTCCGCCAGGCGTACGACGACCTGGCCCAGCCGGCCCGCCTGGTGACCGCGCTCGCGGTCCTGCCGGCGCTGGCGGCGGCGGCCGCGACCCGCCGGCGTGGGCCGCTGCTCGCCATGGCGACCGCGGTCGTCGCCGTGGCCGAGGTGGGCCGCCGCCGCGCCCGTGGCAACACAGTGTTCCCACGGAGCACCCCGCTGGCCGCCCCACTCTGGCTGGTGGAACGCGGCATCTGCAGCTGGCTGGCGGTCGGCCAGCGCCTCCTGTTCGGCGGCGTCCGCTACGGCAGCACGCGTATCCGCCGAGCCGCCCGCCCTGCGTGACCCGTCGGCGGGGACGGTAGCCGCGCGGCTCGACCACGATGCGGGGGGGGGACACGCGACAGCTCGCGGGCACCGGCGTGGTGACCGCGAGCTGTCGGCGGTGGGGTCGGTTGTTTCAGGGGCGGGACTGGGCGGTGTCCTTGACGTCGTGCGCGGCCGACGTCGTGTCGTCCTTGACGGCGTGCACGGCGTCCTGCGCGGTGGACTTCACCGACTCGGCGGCGTGCTGGGCCGGCTCGCGCAGCTCCTCCTTGAGCTCGCTGGCCACCTCGCCCAGCTTCTCCTTCACCGCCCCGCTGTGCTCGCTTACCTTCTCCTTGACCTGGACGGCGGCCTGCTGCTCCCGGCGGGAGGCCGGGACCAACGAGGAGGCCAGCCAGCCCACCCCGAAGGCGATCAGGCCGGCGGCGAGGGGGTTGCCCTGGGACTTCTGCCGGATCACCCGCGGCGCGCTGTGGGCGGCGTCGCTGACGGTGGAGGCCGCCGAGTGCGCGGCGTCGCTGACACTGGAGGCCGCCGACGAGGCGCGGTCGCCCACCGAGTGGGCGGCGTGGCCGGTGCCGTGGCCGAGGTCAGACGCGGTTCCCATGACCTTGTCCCTCACATTCTGCAGCGCGGAACGGGCCCGCTGCTTGCGGTCGTCGACGATGCGGCTGGGGCTGACCTTGTACGCCAGGGCGTCCACATCGGAGCTGAGGCTGTTGCGGGTGGCTTCGATCTCGCGGCGGATCTGGTCGGGATCGGTGCTCATCGGGTGACTCCCTCCGAATGTGGCTTGAGCGCGTCGGGGATCCGCTGCACGCTGTCGTTGGTCTGCTTGAGGCCGCGTACGTGCTGGGCGTTCTGCTTGGCCTTGGAGTAGAGGACGGCGGCGACCGCAGCCCAGATGACGGCCACGATCAGCGCCGCCAGGCCGGAGTCCATGACGTTGTCCAGGAACTGCCACACGGCGATGGAGACGAACAGCGCCACCATGTAGCCGCCGAAACCGGCGCCGCCGAAGAGCCCGGCGGCCTTGCCCGCCTTCTTGCCCTCCTGGCGGATCTCCGCCTTGGCGAGCTCGACCTCCTGGCGCATGAGCGTCGACAGGTCGGTGGTGACCTGACGCATCAGGTCACCCAGCGAGCTGCCCTTCACCTCCGCCGCGGTGTGCGGGGCACCCGCATCGGGGCGGTATCCGGAGTCCAGCCCGGACCCCTGCGTCGGCATGGTCATGCCGTCGCCTCCCTTCGGATGGCTCGGCGGCTCACGGGCGGGTGGTGCCGCTGGACGGCACGCCCGGCAGTGGGTCGGTCTGGTTCACCGGCGGCAGCGGCTGCCCGGTGCCGGTGTGCTCACCCTGGACCGGGTCGGTGTAGCCACCGGGGGCCGGGTCGGCGTAGCCACCGGAGGTCGGCTCGGTGTACGTGCCGGGGGTCGGGTCGAGGTAGCCGCCCTGCGGGACGGTGTCCTGCGCCGGCTGGGTCGGGATCACCGCGGTCTGCTCCGGGTCGTACGCACCGGCGCCGCGGTAGCTCGGGGAGACGCTGCCGGAGTCGTCACCGGCGGCGGAGATGCTGCGGGTCAGTCGTCCGGCGAGCACACCGAGCACGGCCGCGCCGACCAGGAAGGTGCCCGGGTTGCGTCGCGCGTAGTCGCGTACCTCGGTGATCAGGTCGCCCGGCTGGCGCTCGTCCAGCCAGCCGGCCACACCGTGCACCCGGTCGGCGGCCTGGCGGGCCAGCTCGCTCACCGGCCCGGCCTGGCCACCCTGCTCGGCCATCGAGCGCATCTCGTCGGCGATCGAACGCAGCCCGGTGGCCGCGCGGCGCTGCTGCTCGCCGGCCTGGCTGGTGAGCTGGGTACGCGCCTCGCCGTACAGGTTGCGGGCCTGCCGGGCGGCCTCGCGGCCGACCTCGGTGCCCTGCTCCTTGGCGGTCTGCGCGACCGCTCCACCAGCGTGGGCGGCCTCCGAGCCGACCTGGCGGGCCTGCTCGCGGACGCCACCGCCATTTGTCGACTGCTGTCCATAGGTGGAAGTCGTAGGTGACAGATCGTAGGTCATGATGTCCCTTCCGCTCGGAAAGTCGTCGCGGTTGTGCTGGGGGGATGTCGACCGCGTCACCGCGGCCTCCGCCACTTCACCTACCCTGCGTTTTCTCTTCCATACCTCTTCGTGCATTTCTTTGCGGCGCCGACAGGATCGACTTCAAAATGGAGGATCGTGATGTCGCCGCCACGGACGGTGGGATTCGCGGGGCCAGCAGATCCACGAAGGGGGCAGCGGTGGCACGAGACGCGCGAGGTGGCCGGCGGTCCGGCCCGCGACCCCGGGTGCAGGTGGCCGCGCTCGCCGTCGCCGGGGCCTTCCTGCTGATCGGTGTCCTCGGGTTCATCCCCGGCATCACCACCGACTACGGCGAGCTGGCCTTCGCCGGGCACCACTCGGAGGCGCGGCTGCTCGGGCTCTTCCAGGTGTCGATCCTGCACAACGCGGTGCACCTGCTGTTCGGGCTGGCCGGTCTCGTGCTGGCCCGTACCATCGCCGGCGCCCGTCTCTTCCTCGCCGGCGGTGGCGCGATCTACCTCGCCCTCTGGCTCTACGGCCTGGCGATCGAGGCCGTCGACGCGGAGGGTGGCGCGAACATCCTGCCGGTCAACTCGGCCGACAACTGGCTGCACCTCGCGCTCGGCTTCGGCATGCTCGCCCTCGGGCTGCTGCTGTCGAACCAGGTGGGCACCGGCGGACGGCTGGACACCCCCGCCGACCGGCCCTGACCTGCCGCTGGAGCGGTTTCGCGGCCCTCGGGGTGTGGGTATCTCGGGGCGATCCGCGAAGGAGGTGACGAGATGCTGGCAGGCGTACCTGGTGCAGCACGCCTCGCCCGAGTCGAAGCCGGTCACCGTCGAGCACCCCAGCACCGGGGCCTGAGCGCCGGGTGCGGCGGCGGGACCGTCAGGCCGCGACCGGAAGCCGCTTGGCGAAACAGACGCTGTACGGGTTGCCGACGTACTCGCCGTAGACCGGGATCGGCTCGTAGCCGCACGACGTGTACAGCCCGATGGCGACCGGGAGGTACGTGCCGGTCTCCAGGCAGACCACCGAGTGGCCCTGCCGGAACGCGCACTCCTCCAACGCGGCCAGCAGTTGGCGGGCGATACCCCGACCCCGGTACGCCGGGCGGACGTACATCCGCTTGACCTCGCCGGTGCTGGCGTCGAGCGCCTGGAGGCCACCGCAGGCGACCGCCCGGCCGTTCACCACCACCGCCAGGTAGCGGATGTCGTCGTGGGTGACGGTGACCTGCCCGTCCAGACCGCCATCGGCCTCGCGCAGCTCACGCTGCTGGGCGCCGACAAGTGCGGCGATCTCCGGATCGGTGGCGGGCCGCGCTTCGATCAACATCACCCAACGTTAGGCGGGGTGGATTTCGCGGAGGTTTCCGGCAGTCAACCCGATCACGGAGCGCAATCGGCTACTCGGCGTCGTCCTCGTCGTCGATGGCGTCGTCGTCGGACGAGTCCGCGCCGACCTCGTCGGCCGAGCGCACCCGGCGGGCCTTGCGAGCGGCGAGCCGCTCGGCCGCCGACGCCCGGTTCGACTTCTCCTCCAGCCGGATGTCGGTGCCCCGGTTGCCGGGCACGAACTCCACCCCGGCGAAGAGCGTCGGCTGCCAGTCGAACTCGCGCTCGCCGATGCGGACCAGGTCACCCGGCTGCGCGCCGGCCTTGGCCAGCTTGTCCTCGACACCGAGCCGGGCCAGCCGGTCGGCCAGGTAGCCGACCGCCTCGTCGTTGTCGAAGTTCGTCTGCTTGACCCACCGCTCCGGCCGGACGCCACGCACGGTGAACGAGCCGTCCGACTCGGCCGTGATGGTGAAGCCGGCGTCGTCAACGGCGAGCGGCCGGATCACGATCCGGGTCGGCTCGGCCGGAGGCGCTGCCTTGCGCTCCGCCTCGACCAGCTCGGCCATCGCGTACGTCAGCTCCTTGAGCCCCTCGCGGGTGGCCGCGGAGACCTCGAACACCCGGTAGCCGCGCTCCTCCAGGTCCGGGCGGACGATCTCGGCGAGGTCCCGGCCGTCCGGTACGTCGACCTTGTTCACGGCCACCAGCCGCGGGCGGTCGGCCAGCCCGCCGTACTGGCTCAGCTCGGCCTCGATGGCGTCGATGTCGGCGACCGGGTCACGGCCGGGCTCCAGGGTCGCCGAGTCGATGACGTGCACCAGCACGGCGCAGCGCTCGATGTGCCGCAGGAACTCCAGGCCCAGGCCCTTGCCGGTGGCCGCGCCCGGGATCAACCCCGGCACGTCGGCGACGGTGAACGTGTGGTTGTCCACCCGGACCACACCGAGGTTGGGCACGAGGGTGGTGAACGGGTAGTCGGCGATCTTCGGCTTCGCGGCGGAGATCACCGAGATCAGCGACGACTTGCCGGCCGACGGGAAACCCACCAGACCCACGTCGGCGACGCTCTTGAGCTCCAGCACGATGTCCAACTGGTCGCCGGGCTCCCCCAGCTCGGCAAAGCCCGGAGCCTTGCGCTTGGCGTTGGCAAGCGAGGCGTTGCCCCGCCCGCCGCGCCCACCACGGGCCACCTCGAAGGTGGTGCCGGCGCCCACCATGTCGGCCAGGACGGTGCCGTCGGTGGTCTGCACGACGGTGCCGTTGGGCACCTTGAGCACCAGGTTGTGGCCGTTGGCCCCGTCCCGGTTCGACCCGGCGCCGCCCTTGCCGTTGTCGGCCTTGACGTGCGGGTGGAAGTGGAAGTCGAGCAGGGTGGTCACCTGCGGGTCGACCACCAGCGACACGCTGCCGCCGTGCCCACCGTTGCCGCCGTCCGGCCCACCGAAGGGCTTGAACTTCTCGCGGTGGATCGAGACACAACCGTGCCCGCCATCGCCGGCCTGCAGATGCAGAACGACCCGGTCAACGAACGTTGCCACGGCGTCAATCCTTCCAGCGAGGTTCGACCTCGCACTTCGCGAAAAAGGCTAAGCGGGCCGGGACCCGGAGGTCCGCGGCCCGCTTAGCCCGAGAACTACTGCTGCGGAACGATGCTGACGGTCTTGCGACCGCGCTTGGTGCCGAACAGGACCGCACCGGCGGACAGCGCGAACAGCGTGTCGTCGCCGCCACGGCCGACCAGGTCACCGGGGTGGAACTTGGTGCCACGCTGCCGGATGATGATCTCACCGGCGCTGACGACCTGACCACCGAAGCGCTTCACGCCAAGTCGCTGGGCCGCGGAGTCACGACCGTTACGCGAGCTGGACGCACCCTTTTTGTGAGCCATTGGAGGACGACCTACTTCCCGCTGGAGATGCCGGTCACCTTGACCTGGGTCAACGGCTGGCGGTGACCCTGGCGCTTGTGGTAGCCGGTCTTGTTCTTGAACTTGTGGATCCGGATCTTCGGGCCCTTGGTGTGCGCGGCGATCTCGCCGGACACCGCGACCTCGGCAAGCTTCGCCGCGTCGGTCACCAGGTCGTCACCGTCGACGAGGAGCACCGCGGTGAGCTTCACCGCGTCACCGGGAGCACCGGTGAGCTTCTCGACCTCGATCACGTCGCCCTCGGCGACCTTGTACTGCTTGCCGCCGGTCTTGACGATCGCGTACATCGGAGGCGGACTCCCTGTCGTTGAGGCTGCTGGCGGTTGTCCCCGTGGCGGCTCGCCGGGTAGCAGTGCACGGCGGCGCGGGCACACGGGAACACGGCACACCAAAAGTGCGCCGCAGGCAAGAGTACGCCATCGCCGGCCCGGACCCCAAACCGGCCCGCCCTGCTCAGCGCGGACAGAGCTGGTCGAGACGCTGCTGAAGCCTGTCGAGTTCGGTCTCGTCGATCGACTCGACGTCGACGCCGAGCGCGGCGACCTCGGTCCCGATGTCGGTGAGCAGCGTCTTGAGCTGCGGATCGGCCGTCCGCGCCGACTGCTCCCGCAGCGCCGTCCGCCAGCCCGTCAGCGCCGCCTCGGCCCGCTCGCGGGCGGCCTCGGCGGTGGCGCTGTCCCCGTCGCCCAGCGCCGCGATCATCCGGCCCAGCTCCTCCACGTACGTCTGGACGGCGCTGGCGCCGACCTGCCGCGCGGCGGCGCAGACCGGTGCGGTGTCGCCGGCCGCCGCGCCGCCACCCGCGGGCGTGCTGGCCGGACCGGTGGGGACTCCCCCGGTGGTCGAACCGGTCGGACTCTCGTCGGTGCCGCAGCCGCCCCCGGTGGAGAGCGCGGCGACCAGCACGGTGACGGCGAGCAGACGACGCATCTTCTTCTCCTGACCGGAAGGTGGCCGGACCGGCGAGGTCCCTCCCCCGTCACTATGCCGGGGAAGGGACCTCGTCAAACATCGGGCCGGTCAGACGGTCAGGGGCGGGTCCGCCGGCGGGCGCCACCCCGGCGGGAACGGCGACGGCCCGCGCCGCCCTCGGTGCTCTCCTCGTCGGAGTCACCGTCGGCGAGCGCGTCCGGGTCGTCCGCGGCGGCCAGCCGGGCCGACTCGCCCTGCTGGCTGTCCGACACGGCCGGCGCGGCGGCGGTGTCCGACTCGTAGCGGGACAGGTCGTAGCCCATGGTGTCGACGTAGTCGGCGTCCGGCTCGGCGGCGCTGTCGGTCTCGGTGACCTCGACCACCGCCTTCTCCGCCGACGCGCTCTTGCGCGCCCGGCGGCGGGACGACGCGGTGCCCTGCTCGGCGGGCGGGGCGGCGGCGACCGACGAGGCGACGGCCTTGACCTTCTCCCCCGCGCCACCGGTACGCGGCTTCTCCGGCACCGGCTCGGTGTGGATGATGACGCCCCGGCCCTTGCAGCACTCGCAGGTCTCGCTGAACGCCTCCAGCAGCCCCGCGCCGATCCGCTTGCGGGTCATCTGCACCAGGCCGAGCGAGGTGATCTCGGTGACCTGGTGCTTGGTCCGGTCCCGGCCCAGGCACTCGGTCAGCCGGCGCAGCACCAGCTCGCGGTTCGACTCGAGCACCATGTCGATGAAGTCGATCACCACGATGCCGCCGATGTCCCGCAGCCGCAGCTGGCGGACGATCTCCTCGGCCGCCTCCAGGTTGTTGCGGGTGACCGTCTCCTCCAGGTTGCCCCCGGAGCCCGTGTACTTGCCGGTGTTGACGTCGACCACCGTCATGGCCTCGGTGCGGTCGATCACCAGCGAGCCGCCGGACGGCAGGAAGACCTTGCGGTCCAGGCCCTTGATGATCTGCTCGTCGATCCGGTACTCGGCGAAGACGTCGCTCGTGCCGACGTACCGACGCACCCGGTCGACCAGGTCCGGGGAGACGTGCGACAGGTACGACTCGACCATGTCGTACGACTGCTCGCCCTCGATCACCAGCTCGCGGAAGTCCTCGTTGAACAGGTCCCGGACCACCCGGATGACCAGGTCGGGCTCCTCGTAGAGCAGCACCGGCGCGCCGCCCTCGGCGGCCTTGGCCTGGATGTCCTCCCACTGCGCCTGGAGCCGCTTGACGTCCCGGGCCAGCTCGTCCTCGCTGGCGCCCTCGGCGGCCGTACGGACGATCACGCCCGCGCCGTCCGGGACCAGCTTCTTGAGCGCGTCCCGGAGCCGCTTGCGCTCGGTGTCCGGCAGCTTGCGGCTGATGCCGGAGGCGTTGCCATTGGGCACGTACACCAGGTGCCGGCCGGACAGCGCGATGTGGCTGGTCAGCCGGGCGCCCTTGTGCCCGATCGGGTCCTTGGTGACCTGGACCAGCACCGAGTCGCCGGAGCGCAGCGCCTGCTCGATCGAGCGGGCGCGCCCCTCCAGGCCGGAGGTGTCCCAGTTGACCTCGCCGGCGTACAGCACCGCGTTGCGGCCCCGGCCGACGTCGACGAACGCCGCCTCCATGCTCGGCAGCACGTTCTGCACCTTCCCCAGGTACACGTTGCCGGCCATGGTGCCGGAGGAGTTGCGGGTCACGTAGTGCTCGACCAGCACCCCGTCCTCCAGGACGGCGATCTGGGTGCGGTCACCGCGCTGGCGGACCGCCATGACCCGGTCGACCGCCTCCCGGCGTGCCAGGAACTCCGACTCGCTGAGGATCGGCGGGCGCGTACGCCGCTGCTCCCGGCCGTCCCGGCGGCGCTGGCGCTTGGCCTCCAGCCGGGTGGAGCCGGACACGCCCTGCACCTCGTCGACCGTCTTGCGCGGCTCGCGGATCTTGACCACGGTCGGTACGCCGTCGTCGGCGGCACCCTCCGTGTCGCCCGCTCCCCGACGGCGGCGACGCCGACGGCGACGGGTCATCCCGTCCCCGCCCTCGGACTCCTCGTCCTCGTCGCCCTCGGCCTCGGCGGTCTCCTCCTCCTCGGCCTGCGCGGCCTCCTCGGAGTCGTCGTCCTCGGCGTCGTCGGCGCCACCCTTGCCCCGGCCCCGGCCCCGGCGACCACGCCGGCGGCGGCGGCGCGCGGCGGCGCTGTCCTCGTCGTCCTCATCCGCCTCGGTAGCCTCCTCGGCCTCCTCGGTCGGCTCCTCCTCGGCCTCGATCGCCTCGACCGGCTCCACCGGCTCGACGTCGCGGCGGCCACGCCGGCGACGGCGGGACGGCTCGGCCTCCACGGCCGGCTCCTCGGCGACCGGGGCGGGCTCCGCCGGCCGGGTCACCGGTACCGCGTCCGGCTGCGGCGCCATGAACAGCACGGTGGGCGCGGTGAGCGCCGCCCGGCGACGGCGGGTACGCGGCTGCTCCGGCTCGACCACCTCGGCCGGCTCGTCCGGCACGGCGGCCACGGCGACGCCCGGCGGCACCTCACCGGAAAGCTCCTGCGCGCCGCTGGTCCGGGTCGCCTCGGCGTCGGCTCCGGGGGTGGACTCGTCCAGCTCGGCCTCGGCCTCGCGCAGGTCGGATTCCGCCGCCTGGGCGTCCTCGTCCTCGACGGCGGGCTCCTCGACGGCGGCGGGAGGCTCCTCGACGGCGGCGGGCGTGGCCTTCTTGCGCCGGGTGCGGGTCACCTTGACCGGAGGTACGACGTCGGTCGGGGCCACCTCCGCACTGGCCGCGACCAGCGGCTCGTCGGCGGTGGTCTCGACGGGTGTCGCCTTGCGGCGGCGCCGGGGGGTCTTCGGGGCGACGTCCAGGTCACCGGAGACCGGGGCGAAGACCTCAGCCTGCGGCGACTCGACAGCGCCAGCCCCGCCGGCGGACGCCTCGACGGGTGCCTCGGCCTGCTCCGGCTGGCTGAGCGGGGCGGCCCGACGCCGGGTCGCCCGGGCACGTCGCGCCGGTGCGGCGGGCTCGGCGTTCTCCGCCCCGGACGGCTCCGTGCCGGGGGTCGCGACGGCGCCGCCGTCGGCGGTGGTGCTCTGGTCGGCGGTCTCGCCGGCCGGCTGTGAACCGGTCCGTTCGCCGCCCTCGGGCTCGTTCTCGAGCATGGACGTTCTCCAGTTCTGGCTAGCCCGGGCGCGGGTGAGCGCTGCCACGCAGGGTCGCCGCAAAAGTGTTTCCGCCGGGCGCGCGTGGTGCGCGACCGCCGAAGTCTGCCTGCCAGAGCACTGACCGTCGGTCAGTGCCCAACGATGGCTGCCCCGTCGCGGTCCGCATCCAACGGATCCACGATCGCACCCTGCGCGGTCAGCGTGCCCTGAGCCAGCCGGGTCACCCTCGGCGAGACCGGCGGCTCCAGGTCGGCCACCACGCGGAGGCCGGAAAGGACGTCATCGGGCCGTACGGACGGGGTGACCTGCCGCACGACCAGTTCGAGTATCGCACACGGGACGGCCGGTGCCCCGGAAGGCGTCGGCGTCGGGACGAGGACATCGATCGATATCACTGCCGCGCGGGCGTCGAACGTCCGTCGGCCCTGCTTGGTCATCCGCTCGACCAGCACCTCGTCGGCGGCGGTGAACGCGTCCACGGCGGCGCGCAGCACGACCGGGTCGACCTCGGGCAGCTCGATGTGCCAGTGCGAAGCCTCGATCCGGTCCGGCAGGCTGCCCCCGTCGGCGACCACGGCGTCCAGCACGTCCAGTCCGGGCGAGAGCGCGGCGTCCAGCGCCGCCCGCAGCGCCTCCGGGTCGACCGGCGCCTGGAGACCGATCTCCAGGTACTCGGCCTCGCTCGCCACGCCCGTCGGCGCGGCGCTGGCGTACGAGATCTTCGGATGCGGGGTGAACCCCTGGGAGAAGGCGATCGGAACGGCGGCCCGACGCAGCGCACGCTCGAAGGCCCGGGCGAAGTCCCGGTGCGAGGTGAACCGCAGAGGTCCGCGCTTGGCGTACCGGATGCGGACGCGCTGGACGACCGGTGCCTGGCCGCCCTCGGGTTGAGGCTTTCTGGCGATCGTGGGCTCCTCGGGTGTACCTGCGTGTCCACCCATCCTGGCGCAGGGCCCGTGACGGTACGCAACCGGGGCGGCCGGATCGGCCCGATGAACCGGCGCAAACCGGTCAGCGGGGCCGAGTCGACCCGCCCCACGACGCCGAGGCCGGCCGACGACCGCAGGTCACCGGCCGGCCCGTCGACGAACAGAGTGGGTTACCGCTCCCTCGGCGGAGCGGGCGGCGTCCCACCGGGCGGGGCGTAACCCGACGGTGGGGCGTACCCGGGTGG